>NZ_JCACER010000004.1:0-148794 GCF_059502445.1 Kumtagia sp. | reverse complement strand
GCCCCCACGGAGTGGGGGAGAGGTGTCGAGGGCGAAGCCCGAGACGGAGAGGGGGTGCCACGGAAAAACGTCGGGCGGTGCGGCCGGCTTACCCTCCCCCTTGTGGGAAGGGTCGGACCGCAGCTCCGGGGTTTGGGGGTAACTGCCGTGCAAGCCCCGGTCCTTGGCCCTCCACCCCGATCCGCTCCGCGGATCGACCTCCCCACAAGGGGGAGGATAAGGCGCGCCGCGCTACTGCGCCGGCACCGGGCAACTCA
This sequence comes from Kumtagia sp., assembly GCF_059502445.1. Classification (NCBI taxonomy): domain Bacteria; kingdom Pseudomonadati; phylum Pseudomonadota; class Alphaproteobacteria; order Hyphomicrobiales; family Phyllobacteriaceae; genus Kumtagia; species Kumtagia sp. Next base: position 148,537 of record NZ_JCACER010000004.1, on the reverse strand, counting down.
TGTCGCCTTCCTCGCAGGAGAGGTAGGTCTTGAAGTCCTTCACCCGCTGATTGGTGAGCGCCGCCTGGCACTCGGAATAGACCATCGGATAGGCGCTGCCGCCGTCGACGCCGGAGGCGTTGAAAGCGCATTCGGCGTCGCGGAAGGCGATCCAGGCGCGCTGCGCGTGCACCAGCAGGTGCTTTGCGTCGGCGTCGTCGCCCAGCCGCTTCTCGATCTCCTTGAAGTCGGCGTTGAGTTTTTTGTCCGCCTCAGCGAAGTCCTTGGCGGCGCATCGGTCCATCGTCGCCTGGTCCTGCGCGTTGGCGCAGTCGTCGGCATGCGCCGCGGCGGTGGTGAGAAGCAGGGCGCTGAGCGCGGCGAGAGCGAGACGCATGATACGATCTCCGGTTGCAGTCGCGCCATTAGGCGCCACCGCCTTCCGTTGCGCAAGCTTGCGCACCCCTTGCCGGCCGCACATTTGGCCGCCACAACAAACTTTTGGTAAACAGGAGGAGGCGAAGAACCATGTCGCTCAAGGGCAAGACGCTGTTCATCTCCGGCGGGTCGCGCGGCATCGGGCTGGCGATCGCGCTGCGCGCCGCGCGCGACGGTGCCAACGTCACCATCGCCGCCAAGACCGACACGCCGCATCCGAAGCTGCCGGGCACGATCCATACCGCGGCGGCCGAGATCGAGGCGGCCGGGGGCAGGGCGCTGGCCGTCGTCTGCGACATCCGCGAGGAAAGCCAGGTCGCCGAGGCGGTGGCGAAGACGGTCGAAAAATTCGGCGGCATCGACATCTGCATCAACAATGCCAGCGCCATCCAGCTCACCGGCACGCTGGAGACCGACATGAAGCGTTACGACCTGATGCAGCAGATCAACGCGCGCGGCACCTTCCTGGTGTCGAAAATGTGCATTCCACACCTGAAGTTGGCGAAGAATCCTCACATTCTGAATCTCGCGCCGCCGCTTGACATGAAGGCGAAATGGTTCAAGGGCCACGTCGCCTACACCATGGCGAAGTTCGGCATGTCGATGTGCACGCTCGGCATGAGCGCGGAGTTCACGAAGGACGGCATCGCCGTCAACTCGCTGTGGCCGCTGACGGCGATCGACACGGCGGCGGTTCGCAACCTGCTCGGCGGCGAGCAGGTCGCCGCGATCAGCCGCTCGGCCGACATCATGGCGGACGCGGCTCACGCGATCCTCAGCCGGCCGTCGCGCGAGGCGACCGGCAATTTCTACATCGACGAGGAGGTTTTGCGCGAGGAAGGCGTCACCGACTTCTCGAAATACGCGCCGGGCGCCGGCCCGCTCGCCGGCGATTTTTTCGTCCCGGACGAGGTTTTTGCGCGCACCGATACGAAAGTGATGAGGCAGTGGGGGTAGGGGAGGCGACGCGCCGTCGGTCCGCCGCGGCCGGCTTTGCCGGGTTTGAAAAAGAACCCGGCCGGTCAATGAACCGGCCGGGCCTCTTTTGCCTGGTCCCGACTGGAGAAACGGGACTGGGCAGGGAAGCGCGCTACTGCGCCGACGCCACCGGGGCGACGAGCGGGGTGATGCGGCGGATCGCGACGCGGCGGTTCTCCCGCTCGGGCGCCTGGGTGCGAACCTTCAGGAACTCCTCGCCATACCCCTGCGTGGACAGGTTCTCCGGCGGGATGGCGAAGACGTTGGTCAGCGCCTCCGCCACCGCTTCGGCGCGGCGGTCAGATAAGGCCAGGTTGGCGAGGTCAGAGCCGACGGCGTCGGTATGGCCCTCGATCAGGATGGTCTCGGCCGGGTTCTTCTCGAGCAGTTTTTCGATCGCCTGGGCGACGCCTTCCAGCCGCGGGATCTGGTCCTCGGGAATGGACGCCGAGCCGAATTCGAATGTCAGCGTGTCGAGGTCGATGCGGCGGGTCTTGTCGCGGATTCTGGCCGAGCGCTTCACCTCGTCGACCGAATAGAGGCGCTCCACCCGCTCCACCGGCGGCTGCTCGAGGAATTCGTAGTAGACGTCCGGCTCCTCCACCGCGGCGGCATCGAGGATGTACTCCTCCTCCGGGATGTCGAGCCGGAGCGGCGGCAGGTCGAGGCCGGGATCGCGCCAGTCGCGCACCCGGTCGTAGTCGTCCTCCTCGACATAGGCGAGGATGTATTCCCGGTCGTCCGGCGCGATGCGTGAGCGGCGGATCACGTCGCCATAGGCGTTGCGGATGGTGACGACACGGGTGCCGTCCGCCCGAACGATCACCTCGCGGGTGCGGCCGCGCGGCAGGTCCTCGTAATAGACCTCGCGGGCGCCGCGGGCCATGCGCGGCCGGTCGTTGCTCTCGACGATCACCTGGTCGCCGAACCCGAGGATCAGGCGGTCGCCGATCTCGCGCAGCACGTCTGTGCCTTCCGGCCGCTCGCGCCGGCGCCAGCGGTCGTCGTCCGGCCGGCCTTCGCGGCGCCGGCCTTCCTCGGCGATGACCGGGCGGATCTCGGCGCGGCGCACAGACTCCTGCGCGGCACGGTCGCTGTCGGGCGGCGGACCGGCCGGGACCTCGGCGGCGGGCGGCTCGTCGGTCCGTGGCTCTTCCCGCCGCTCACGAGCCTGGTCCTCGCCGGTTCTGGGCCGTTCGCTGTCGCCGGCCTGCTCACGATCCCGGTCCCGCTCGCGGGCTTGATCACGGTCGCGTTCCTCGCGCGGCCGCTGCTTCTGGCTGTCGAGCACCGGGGCGGCACTGCCGTCGTCCGGCGCCTCTTCCCTGGCCGTGCGCTCGCGCGGGGTCGGCCCTTGCGGCTCGGCGCGCTCCGTCGGGCGGTCGCCGTCTTCCGGCGTTTCGGCTCTCGCGGGCTCGTCTCCGGCCTCGCGTCGCTGCTCGCCGTCACGCCTTTGCCGCTCGGTGGGGCGAGCCTCCTCAGGCGCGGCCTCCTCGCGCTGCTGCTCCTCGGCGCGCTGCCGCTCGGCATCTTGCGCGGCCTCGCGGGCTTTGCGTCGGTCCCTTGGCCGCTGCTCTTCGGCTTGCGGGTCGGATTCCTCGGCGGAGCCGGCCCGCTGCCGGTCCGCTTCACTGGGTTGCGCGTCCTGTTCCGCCTGGCGGGGCTTGCGGCGCGCCGGCTCTTCGGCCTGTGGCTCCTGCTGTTCCTCGGCCTGCCGCGCTTCGCGGGACTTCTTGCGGGGACGTTCCTGCTCCGCCTGGCGCTCGGCTTCGCCGGCTTCAGGCGGCTCTTCGGCCTGCGCCTCGCGGCTCTTGCGGCGAGGCCGCTCCTGCTCGGCTGCAGCGGGCTGCTCCTCGGCCTGCCGGGCTTCCCTGGCCTTCCTGCGGGGTTCTGCCTGCTCCTCGTCGGCCTGGCGTTCGGCTTCGCGAGCCCTTTTCTGCCTGGGGCGTTCCGCCTCGTCCTCGGAGGCCTCCCGCCGACGGGGCTGTTCCTGATCCTGCCGGCCCTCAGGTTCGGCCTGCCTCTCGGCGCGCTGCTTGCGCCTCTCGCGCGGTTCGGCTTCCTCCGAGCCGCCGCCGCGCGGCCGCAGCTCTTCCACGGACTCGTCGGACTGCGCCAGAAGGATCGCAGGTTCGAACCCTGTCGGGACCGGGTTCCGGGCGGGGAAAGCGCCGGCCGAGGCCGAAGCCATCACGGTCGCAAGCGCCGTTCCCGCCAGAATGCGGATGTTGCGGTTCATTCGAAAACTCCGTGCATACAGGGTCCCAACGCCCATGAAACCAGCATAGTCCCCACTTTGTTCCGGGTCGGGCGGCAATGGGGCAGGGGGGTGGCAGATGTGGCCTTGCGGCGACGCCATGGCTTGACGGCCGTCCCGCCGCGCTCCACATGGCCGCCATGGGCGAGCCGTTCTGGAAGACCAAGACGCTGGAAGAAATGTCCGCCGCCGAGTGGGAGTCGCTCTGCGACGGCTGCGGCAAATGCTGCCTGTCCAAGCTCGAGGACGAGGATACCGGGGAAATCTACTGGACCACCGTTGCCTGCCATCTGCTCGACACCGGCAGCTGCCGCTGCCGCGACTACGCCAACCGCAAGGCACAGGTGCCTGACTGCGTGCAACTCACGCCCGAGAACGTCCGCACCATCGACTGGCTGCCGTCGACCTGCGGATACCGGCTGGTCGCCGAGGGGCAGGAACTCTACTGGTGGCACCACCTGGTCAGCGGCGACCGCGACACGGTGCACGAGGCCGGCATATCGATCCGCGGCCGCGTCACCGCCTTCGACAGCGATCTCGCCGAGGACGAGGATTTTTTCGACCATGTGGTCGAGGCCGAACCGTAGGGCTTGCACCCGCTTTTCACCAAAACTTCCAGGCAAGACGCCTGCCGTCTCGATGAACGCCGGCTGAACGGCGGGTTCCGCGGCCGTTCAGCAACGATCCGTCATTCTGCGTCCAAGGCTGAGGCGAGAAGCGCCGGCCGATCGACAAGGAGATGACGATGTTCAACATGCTCAGGACCGCTGCCCTCTCGGCCGTCGTCGGTCTGACCGCGCTCACCGGCATGGCCGCCACCGCGCAGGCGGACGGGCTCTACCTCAACTTCGGCGGCGGCGAGTCGCGCGTCGGCGTCTATGTCGGCGACCACGGGCCGCGCTGGCGCCACGATCGCTGGGATCGTCGGGACCGCTGGGAGCGCCGCGAATGCACGCCCCGGCGCGCCGTCGACAAGGCCGAACGCCTCGGCGTCCGCCGCGCCCGCGTCGTCGACGTCGGCCGCCGCACCATCGACGTGGCCGGCCGCCGTCACGGCGAGCGCTTGATCGTGACCTTCGCCCGCGCGCCGCACTGCCCGATCATCCGCTGACCGCACGGCAGTGCTTCAAAACGGGTCTCCGGGACCGGCGGCAGGATCGTTTTCGATGCTTGGTCGAAGGACCATGGTCGAATGACACCGTGTCCGCCGGTTTCGGAGGCTCTCGACAACGGAAGCTGTTATGGTTTCCCAGGCAGCAGGGTCGGCATTTCTTCGCCGCAATCAGCCCACAATCCCTGCCTAACCGCATGGTTGCAAACGCATCCCAGGAGATTTTCATGATGCACCGCCTGTTGCCGCTGGCCCTCGCGGCCTCCCTCGTGGCGCCCGCCTCGGCCGCGCTCGCGCAGCAGTTGCCGCCGCCTCAGCCGCGCATCGTCGTCATCGGCGAGGGCGAGAGCTCGATCCCGCCCGATCTGGCGCTGCTGTCGCTCAGCGTGATGCGCGAGGCCAAGACGGCGCGCGAGGCGCTCGACGCGGCCAATGCGGCCATGGCGGCGGTCATCGCCGCGATGAAGGCGGCTGGTGTAGCCGATCGCGACCTGCAGACCGGCGGCCTGCAGATCAACCCCCGCTACAATTACGCGAACCGGCCGGACGGCACCCAGACGGCGGAACTCGCCGGCTATCAGGTCAGCAACACGCTGTCGGTGCGGGTGCGCGATCTCGCCAAGACCGGCGAGATCCTCGACAAGGCCGTGTCGCTCGGTGTCAACCAGGGAGGCGGCATCTCCTTTGCCAACGAGGATCCCTCGAAGGCGCTGACCGACGCGCGCAAGCGCGCCGTCGCCGACGCGATCGAAAAGGCGCGCACGCTGAGCGAGGCAGCCGGCGTGGGCCTGGGCAGGGTGATCGAGATAGCCGACCAGAATTTCGCGCCGCCGCCCATGCCGATCACCGCGAAGGGCTTCGACCGCGCCGAGGCTCAGGCGGTGCCGGTGGAAGCCGGCGAGAACGCCTACCGCGTCCAGGTCACGGTGACCTTCGAGCTGAAGTAACCGGCAGACCGACGACAAGGTGTCGGACTGTAGTGGGTGACAGGATCGGCCGGTGCGCACGCAGCGCGCCGGCGGTGGCCTCGCCGCTTCTGCCAGTTCGGGACGCGCGCCGAGTGACAAGTGTCGCGTCGAAGCTTGCGGCGCGGTAGCGGATGGAACGCGCTGCCGCGGTTACCCTCAGAATTTTCCGCTGATCTGGAAGACGAGCGCGTCGCCTTTCATGCGGTTCTTCACATCGAGCTCGTGCGACCATTTGAAGATCAGGTCGAACTCGGCCGTCTCGGAGAATTTCGCCTTGTACTGGACCAGGGGCCCGACGGCGACGGAGCGGCCCTTGAAGCCGTCATGGGCGTCGGCGAAGTCGCTGTCGTCATCCTCGATCTGATAGAGGAAGCCGGCGATCGCGCCGACCGACAGATTTTCCGTCACCTTCTTGGTCAGCGCCAGGTCGAGATGCGCCAGCGCGCCGCTGTAATAGTCGGTGTCGGTGTTCTTCGTGTTGATGTCGATGCCGAGGTTGGCGGAGAAGTCGAGCCCGTGCTCGGGAAACAGCCGGGTGAAGGCGACCGCGGGCGTGAAGGTCCAGTAGTTCAGGCCCACGAAGGCGAGGGCGCCGTCCTCCCATCGGCCGGTTGGCGCAGTGACGGTGAGCGAGGTCGAGAAGAACGTGTTTAAAGCGTCGTCGTGCCAGCCCAGCAGGATCGGGGCGATGGCGATGTCGCCGATGCCGGCCATCTCTTCGTGTGCCGCGAAGGGGCCGACCGCCGCGTCGGCGCCCGTCCAGCCGATCGGCAGGATGCCCTGCACGGCATAGGTCCAGTTACCCGGAAGGTCGATGCCGGGCACATACACCCCGGCAAGCGCCGTGATCCAAATGTCCGCGCTCAGTCCGACAGCGACAGAATTATCTCCGAACGGAACGTCCGCGCCCGCCTCACCATGGTAGTAGACGTTCTCGATGGCCCAGTAGGCGCCGGGAACCGGCGGCACGATGCCCATGCCCGGACCGGCGAAGGCGCCGGGAATGTAGCGCCCAGCCACCGCTTCGGTGGCTTCCGCCTGCCGGGTGCCGGCGAATACAGCTGCTGCGAACGCGGCCGCAGCGAAAAGGCGTGTCGATATGCCGGTGTTCATCTCTCGTCCCCTGTCACCGAGATGTTGCTCGCCGCCCTTGTCCCTATGAGCGGCCTGACGCAGCGCCGAATCAGTTCTCCGATTGGGCAACGGTGCACCATGATTGACGCCCAGAGCGGGAATTGTCTCGCGATCACTTCACCGGCTGTGCCTCCGGGAAGGTCCAATCACCGTTCAGGATTTCGGCACGTGGGCGGTAGAGCCGCACCCAATAGTTCCAGTCTTGCGTGATCGGCAGGCAGTTGGGCACCTTGCCGTCGCAGCCGCCGAACTGGATGGCGACCGCACCGTCGGCGCCCTTCTTCGCCGTAACGTCGTTAAGGGAATAGGCATCAAGGTCGTTTTTCTCGAAGTAGCCGCCGGCGTTGTAGACGCTCACGGACCAGAAGCCATCGACAGGCACGTCCTTGACGGTGAGCTTGTGAACGGTCGTGCCGTCGTTCCCGGCGGGTACGACGGTGATATAGGTGGCGTCCTTAGGGGCGTTGCCGCCCCACCCGGTAGCTGTTCCGATCAGATGCCTGACCGGATCGACCTGATCCCTGGGGCCGAACATCCCCTTGGTGTCGGGTATCGTGCTGGCAAGAACGATCAGCGCGTCGCGAACCTTTTTCTGACTCGCCTGATCCCAATTGGGCGTGTCGAACCGACCGGAAGCGGCCTGACTGATCTTGATCGCATCCTGCAGGGCGTGGGCCTCCTCGATGTCCTTCGGATCAGCGGGATCGACGAAAGTACGGATGCCCATCATCACATAACGCGTGCCGATCTCGTTCTTCGAGTAAGTGAAGCTTCCCGGCGCGTAGACGGTCTCCGGCGCATATTGATCTTCGTCGATGACGATCATGGACATGAACCGCCCGCCGGACTCCGGAAGCGTAATCGTCACCGGACCGGCATCGAGGTCGAAGACCGCCGTCGAATAGAGCGTGTCCCGGTTGGCCCGGATCACCGTCTGGTCGTCGATGCTCATCACCTCGCGGTGATGATGGAACTTGCCGAGGCCGCCTGCCTGCTTGACCGCCGACGCGAAATACATGTCCGATTCGGCGCGCCTGAAATTGTCGGCCGTGACCGGGACGGCTTCCGCGGGCGATTGGGCCTGCGCGTGGGCTGCCAGGGACGTGCTAGCGAGCAGCATTGCGAGCATGGCGCAAACAGGTTTCATGGTCCGAACCCTCCCCTATTCAGCTGCCCTTACCATGTCCGGCAGCACCCAAGTCTTTTCGAAGAGCGGTTTCCGCGGGCCGTACAGGCGAAACAGCACCTCAAAATCGCGACCGTTCGTCGGCACCCAGTTCGCTTCCTTCCCGGCCGGAGCCTGCGGGCCGAACCAGATGTCCACCGATCCGTCGGTGTTCTTCTGCACGTCCGTGCTGTTCGACGCGCGGCTGGACCGCGACGTCTCGCGGATGAGCGCGTGCGTCTCGCGGTCGTATGCCGTCGCCGACCAGTATTGCGTGACCGGGGCGCCTGCCGGCACGGTCAGCCGGTACGTCTGCCGTCCGTCCAGTTGCCTGCCGTCGCGGTCCTGGACCGTCATGAGATAGAACTGGCCGCCGCCCAGGTGCTTGGCGCTGAAAAATCCCATCGCGTAGGAGACAGCGCGGTCGGTTACGGCATAGCTGTCGGAATCGGCGAATCCAGTGGCCATTCCTTCGACAACGTTCGCCGAGGCCGGAACCGCCCAGTGCGTCCCATTGAAGTACGGCGGCTCGAATAGCCCGGCATAGCGCAGATCGACATAAGCCCGGGCCTCACGTGCCGCCTGCTCGAAGATCGCCTTCGTCCGCGCATCCGGATCGAACGGCTTGCCCTTTTCGATGCCGATCGACTGGAGCAGGTCGATCATCACCTTGTCCCGCTCCAGCCAGGGCTCGATCTGCACGAAGCGGTGCAGCGATTCGAAAAAGCGCCAGTCGTAGGGGATCGTCGCGTCGAACGGCTTGTCGTAGACGTCCACATAGGCCGTCGCCTCGCGATCGCCGCCCAGCGGATGGATCTTGATCCGTTTTCCGTACTCGACTGCGGCGGCGATGTCAGCGTCGCTGTGGCTCCTGAAGTTGGACCGCAGGATCACAAAACCCTGATACGTATCCGAGGGCAGGTGGATATACCCCTCCGGTGCCTGGTCTTTGTATCCTGGTGGCGTGATCAGGTATTTGCCGCCCTTGCCCTTGTCGGCCCCGGCGGGACCTACGTCTTCCAGCGCGTTCTGCCATGCGTTGTCCACGCTGCCGACGATCACCGCTTCGCCTTCCGCGGGTGGAATCTCCAACACGACCGGACCGGAGCGCGTATCGTAGAATGGGTTGAGATAGATGGTATCCGGATTGGGCGTGAGCGTCTGGTTCTGCCAGTTTACCGGCCGCGACCAGTAGACGACCTGATTGGGCTTTGCGCCGTTGGCGATCGCCGCCTGCAACATTCGGTCGAAGTTCACCGCCGGCATGCCCCAGATGACGGCCTCGACCGCCCGCCGTTCGATGGCGCGCCGTTGCAGGTCATCGACGGTAAACTCTTGAGCCAGGGTAGATATCGAGCCCATCAGCAGGGCGACGAGCATCAGCGTTGCCCGGATCATCTTCATGCTCCCTGTGTTCGACCGCATCAAAATTCCTTCACCGCCCGATCGCGAACTGAAAGTTCACGCCGGCGAAAATCTGCCATTCGGGCTGTCCGGCGCCGTGGCTGAAGAGCGTGTACTGCGGCTCCGCGAAGGCGTTCATCGTCACCTTGTCGTTGACGGGAATGACCTTGCCCAGCCCGAGGCCGACGGGGATCGAATAGTTGCCGCTCTCGATATCGAAGTTCCAGATCGCCGACGACCTGACATACCAACCGTCCGACAGGTTGAAATTGACGATCGGCTGAAGCGTAAGCAGCGATACATCCTCCCGGTCGCTGTTGCCCGCGAAGGAGTGCTGGTAGGTCACCAACCCGCCCAAGAGGCCCCAGTGCTGTGGTGCGATGGCGATGCCGGCAGCGCCGGCCTGCCACTTGCCCGCGCCGAGCACATCGTCGGTCGCGGTGGGCACAACCAGGATCGGACCCGCCGCTAGCGTCACGTCCCCCACCTTCGGCAGCACGAAGAGGTCCATCAAGGTGAGGTCGCCAAGACCGGTGACGTAGCCGTCCGGAAATTCCGGAGCGCTCGCGACGGGCAAGGTGAACCGGAAGAGTTGAGGAGCGCCGAACAGGTCGGACGGGATCAGGCCGCGCAGCAGGAACTGGTTGGCGTACCGGTCGTCGAGATCGGTCAACTCCGGTACGTAGTAATCGTGGAAGTTGACCGTGATCTTCGGCGTCAGCGGGTTGTTGGCTTCGTTGACGTCCGCATGCTCCTGCGCGGTCGCCGCAATGCTCCAGCAGCAGACCGCCGCCACTGCCAGAAGGAACGTGCTGAAGCGAAGCGGCATGGTAGCCCCCACACATGGCCAGAGGGTGATCGTTGGCCCCGCGGCAACGTTAGTCAAGACGAACATGGCGCCATCCTCCACCACTTCCCCGGGGCCAACCTTTCGGCCCGATCAGTTCCCGGAACTCTCCGTCCATCGCGGATTGAGCGGCGGGAGCGCCTTAACGTGTTCGCCGCGACGCCGCTGTTTCGCTAGCCACGAATGCCGCACTCGCGCCATGCTCGTCGCCAGTTCGCCGGCGTCTGGCACCGCGCCGCCATCGCCGCCGAAGATCTGCTTTTCGAAGGCCGCATAGGCGTGCTGCGCGTCTGCGTCGCCGTGTCGGCTTAGCCACTCCGCCACCGGTCCCAGATCGCAGCGCCGTGCCCAGGCATCGAGAAGCGCGTAGGCGGCGCGGCGATCGCCGCCGCGGCAGGAGTGTTCGAAGCGGCGGAAATAGGCCGGCTCCGAATTTTCCCGTTCTTTTCGCCGCGCGCGAAGATGCGCCAGCAGGCGCGGCAGACCCGAGAACAGGAGCCAGCCTGCCGCGACAAGCGCGGCCAAGCCGGCGCCGGCGGCCGGCAGCCAGAAGCGCCAGTCGATGCGCGTCCAGGCCGGTTGTGGTTTTTCGACGGGCGCGGGGGGCGCGATCGAGGTCCCGCTCGCCGGCGCTTCCGCCACCGTCACGGCAACGGCCGGGGCGGAGGCCGTTTCGCTTTTACCGCTTTGCGGATCGAACCACTGAACCTCCACGGCAGGCAGCGTGTAGCTCCCCGCCTTCTCGAACACATAGGTCGCTATGTCGGTGCGCCGGCCGGCGACGAATTCTCCGCGCGGCGTGCGTTGATCCTCCAGTTTCGGATCATGGTGGTAGATGCGCACGCCCTCCGGCGCCTCGAAGGACGGTTCCGGGATCATCATCGCCTGCATGCCGTCGGCGGTGACGGTGACGGTGCGCACCAGCGAGTCGCCGGCCTTCATCCCGATCGCGTCGCGGTCCAGCGCCTGCTCGACACCGACACGCGCCGCCGTCACCGACGCGTCGCCCGCTTCCGCGCCCGGTTGGGCGGTCACCGTGAACCTTGTCGGCGGCAGCGTCACCTTTCCTTGCGAAGCCTGGCCGGGCACGGCGGCATAGGTGAAAGTGATCTCGACCGGCGGCAGGACGTAGTCGCCCGCCGCCTGCGGCGTGACCAGGTAGCTGCGGCGGATGCCGGCGAAGCTTTCGCCGTCGACGGTCTCGTTGAGATTTAGCGCCCCGGAATCCGGCAGGGTCACCACGGCGTTGGGCAGGTCGAACAGCGGAAATTGCGGCGGCGACATGAAGAAATTCGGCACAAGCACGTCGACCTGCACCGTGACCTGCTGACCCGGATAGATCGTGCCCTGGGTGTCCACAGTCGCACGGGCGAACGGGTCCGCCGCAAATGCCGCCGCGATCGGCGCCAGCAGCAGAAGCGCCGTGACGGTCAGAGCATACAAGGCTGAAACAGCGCGTCTCATGGCGTTTCGCCTCGGGCCTCGATGGCAAACTTTCGGGCGAGCAGGTCGGCCGGCGTCACTTGGATGTTGCGCATCCACATCTCGGCGGTCTGCTCGGCGGCGTCGACCGTGCCGGCCTTGCCCTTCTTGCCCTTGTCGTCGAACTGGATCTCGTCCGGCTTTTCGTTGGGGTCCTGCGCCTCCTGCTCCTCATCGTCCTTCTTCTTGGCGGCGGCGAGCGCTTCGGCGATGGCGAGGTTGGCCTTGGCCTCGGCCCAGTCCGGGCGTGTCTTCAGCGCCTGGCCATAGGCGGCCACGGCCTGCTCGGGCCTGGCAAGATGCATCAGCGCGTTGCCCTGGTTGTAGTAGGCTTCAGCCGTGTCGGATTGCGCGAAGGCATCCAGCGCCTCGCCGAATTTTCCCGCGCGGTAGAGGGCGATCCCCCGCCACGCCGGATCGCGGAACCGCTCCGCCGCGCCGGCAAAGTCGCCGCGCTCGAAGGCGAGCCGGCCCTGCTGGTCCGGCGTCAGCCACATGTCGGCGAGACGCCGATCCGCCGCATCCGCCCGGTCCGACAGGGCGAAGAGCATGGCGGCGAGCAAGACGCCGGTCCACTGCACGCTCCAGCCACGGCGGAACCAGAGGGCACCGAGCACGGCAATCGGAATGGTCAGCCACCAGCCCATGTCGCGCCAGCGGGTCGCTCCTTCGGCGGCCTTCTGCTGGAAGGCGGTCTGGATACGCCGCACGATCCAGTCGACGTCGGTGTCGTCGGTCGTCACAGTCGCAATCTGCACGGAAGACTGCCGCTGCAGTTCCTTCAACCCTTCGACGTCGAGTTTCGCGAAGACGCGCGCCCCGGCAGAATCGGTCAGGTATGCGCCCTCGCCGATCTTGACCGGCCCGCCTTCGGCGGTGCCGATGCCGAGTACCATGAGGTCGTGACGGCCGCGGTAGCCGGAAAAGGCGTCTAAGGCCGCCTGTTCTACACCGTCGGTGAGGAACAGGATGGTGCCGGGCGCCTCTTCGTTGGCGAGGCCCGCTTCGGCCGCCTGCAGCGCCCTGGCGGTGTCCTTGCCGGGCACCGGCATCAGGCGCGTGGCGAGCGATGCCGTGTAGGTCCTGATCAGCGCCGCGTCGTCGGTGAGCGGCAGTACCATATGGGCGGAGCCGGCATAGGCGAACACGGCCGTGCGTGCGCCCTTGCGCCGGTCGAGGAGGTCCTGGATTTTCAGTTTCGCCCGCTCCAGCCGCGACGGCGAGGTGTCGGTCGCGTCCATGGTCGGCGACAGGTCGATGGCGATGGCGAGCGGCGCGGTGTCTTCGACGAAGGGCGGCCGCTCGCGTTCCCAGGTCGGCCCGGCCGCCGCGATCGCCCCAAGCGCGATCGCCGCGGCCGTCAGATGTACCGGACGCAGCTTTCTTGTCGCCTGCCGCGTAATCACGAGATGGTCGAGCAGGCCGGACGCGATCATGCCGCGCCAGCGCGCCCGCACATCCGTCTGCCGGCCAAGCAGCCACGGCAGCACGACGGCGGCGACCAGGGCCAGCAGCCACCAGGGACGAAGGAAATGGAAATCCGCGATCATGCCTCGGCCTCGCGGACCGGAGCGGGCGACGGCCGTCGCAGCACCGCACCAAGCCACATCACGGCGTGGTAGGCGATCAGCAGGATCAGCGCCGCGCCGAGCGGGTAATGAAAGAGCTCGATGCGCGGCCGCCAGGACAGCGTCTTCTGGTTCGCCGGCGTGATGCTGTCGAGCGTGGCGTAGATGTCGGCAAGCTGGTTCTGGTCCTCGCCGAAGAAATAGCGGCCACCCGTCGCCTGCGCGATTTTTTCAAGCGCGGCCTGGTCGAGCTTGTCCTCGCCTGTGGCGTTCGGGTCGCCGATGCCGACCGTGTGGACGGTGATGCCGTTCTGTTTGGCGATGTCGGCAGCCTTGTCCGGTGGCATCTTGCTCGCCGTGTCGTTGCCGTCCGTCAGCACCACCAGCACCTTGTCCGGGGCCGGGCTGTCGGCGAACATCTTTATCGCCAGCCCGATGGAATCGCCGAGCGCCGTGCGCGGGCCCGCCATGCCGGGCAGCGTGTCGGCCAGCATCGCGTGCACGGTTCTATGGTCGAGCGTGAAGGGCACCAGCGGATAGGGTGCGTCGCCGAAGGCGATCAGCCCGATCCGGTCGCCGGGGCGGCGGGCGACAAAATCGGCGACCACCGTGCGCACGGCGTCGACGCGGGGCTGGAGCTGGCGGGCGGGATCGCGGAAGTCGCGCGTGTCCATCGACTGCGACAGGTCGAGCGACAGCATCAGGTCGCGCTGCGGCTCCGTCTTTTCCAGCGGTGGCTCGACATATTGCGGTCGCGCCAGCGCCAGCACGATCAGCACCCAGCAGACTGGGGCGAGCAGCTTCTGCACCCAGTTGGCGCGCGGCACGACGGAACCCTGCGTCGGCGACACGCCTGCGGCCCGCGTGATCTCGTCGAAGAAGGGCAGCCGCACCGAGGCCGTCTCCTCGCGGTATGCCGGCAGCAGCCACCAGACCAGCAGGGGCAGCGGCAGCAGCGCCAGCAGCCAGGGATGGTCAAGCTGGTACATGGTGCCCCTCGATCCAGCGACGCGTGGCGACGAGGAAAGCCTGTTCGTCGGCGTCAGCGGCGCGCCGATTCGAAGGCCAGCGATATTCGGCATCGTCGAGCAGCGCGGCGGCCTCGTCCGGGAAGGACGATCCGCCGGCGGTCCCGCGCAGGAAGGCGACCCAGTCCGTCCCGCTCAGCGGCGCCACGGCTTCGCGTGGCCAGGCGGCGAGCGCCACGCGCTTCAGCAGGGCGGCCGCCTCGGCCACCGCGTCCGCTCGGCCCTCAGGCGCCCCGTGCCTCGCTTCGATCCTGGCGAGCTCGGCAATCGCCTCGCGCCGGTAGCGGTTGCGCACGCGATATTGGTGCCAGCGCCACAAGGCCCAGAGAAGCAGCGCCGCGACCAGCACGGCGAGCGCCGCCCATCCCCAGGTCTGCGGCATCCACGAAACCGGCGGCGGCTGCGCGATGTCGGCGAGCTTTTGCAGCGCGGCGCGCGTGGCGGCGTCGAGTTGGGGCGCGGCGTCTTCGTCCATCGCTACCGCCTCCTACCCCGGGACGCGAGCTGGCCGAGCAATTTTCGGAGCTGCGGCGCGACCTCTTCGGCCGCCGAGACCGGCAGCATGGGCAGGCCGAGCTCTTGCTGCCACGACAACAGCTCCCGCCCACGCCGGCGCGCGAAATCGGTGATGCCGGCACGTACGCTTCCCCGCCCGAATGGCAGTTCCGCCTGCAAGGCGCCGCCGCTCGCCACGATCTCGCCAGACTGCGGCAATTCCAGCAGGAACGGGTCGTAGACAAGAATGGCGATGACGTCGTTGTGCACGGCCAGGCTGAGCAGCATATCGCGTGTCGCCGGACCATGGCCGTCGAAGTCGCTGATGACGATGACCAGATGATCGTGACGGGCGACGCTGCTGGCCGTCGCCAACACGCGGTCGAGCTGCGCGGGCGCGCGCGGCACGGTGGAGGCGGCGGTGAGCTCACCATTGCGGCGCGCGATCGCCGAAGCGAGCGCGATCACCGCATCGCGGCTGCGGTGTGGTCGCAACTCGTCGATATCCGTGTCGTTGAAGACGAAGCCGCCGACCCGGTCGCCGAGGTTCATCACCCGCCAGGCGCAGAGCGCGGCGGCCTCGGCGGCGGCGACCGATTTCAGCGCACGGCGGCTGCCGAAGAACATGTTGATGCGCTGGTCGACCAGGATCAGCGCCGGCCGGTCCTTCTCCTCGTCATAGACGCGCACGAACGGTTTTCCGGTGCGCGCCGTCACCCGCCAGTCGATGGTGCGGATGTCGTCGCCCGGCAGATATTCGCGCAGCTCCTCGAAAGACAGGCCGCGCCCGCGCATGCGCGATTCGTGGCGGCCGGCGAGCAGCCGGCGCACCGGCGCCTTGCGCAAGAAGGTGAAGTCGCGCGCCGCCGCCTCCAGCGCGACCAGTTCTTCGACGGAGACATAGACGCCCTCGGCGCTGGCATCGCCCCCGCTTCGGACGCGGGCGACGCCCTTGGATCGTGCCAGCGCGGAAAGGGACTGGACCATCTCTGCCTCCGTCAGAGCAGGATGAAGCGGAACAGCATCTTCATCCGCTCCAACTTCTTGTTTTGCCGCATGATCTTACCCGAAAAGTCTGCAACTTTTTGCTGCGCTGACCTTCGGTCCGGGATCATGCTCTAGGCCACGGCGACGCGCTCCACCACGCGGTCGATCGCCTGGTCGGCGGTGATCCCGCCCGTATGCGCCTCGTAGGACAGGATCAGCCGGTGGCGGAACACGTCGTGGACGATCGCCTTGACGTCGTCCGGCGTGACGTAGTCGCGGCCCTTCAGCCAGGCATAGGAACGGGACACCCGGTCGAGGCCGATGGCGCCGCGCGGGCTGGCGCCGACCTGCAGCCACTTCGCCAGGTCGGCGTCGAGCTTTGCCGGATAGCGCGTGGCGAAGACCAGCGCCACCATATAGGTTTCGACGGCCTCCGAGACCGTGACCTTGCCGATCTCAGCGCGGGCGTCGAACACCGCCTTCTGCGCCAGCTTTTCCGAGGCTTTTTTGGCGCCGCCCGACTTGGCCTCGTTCTCCTCGGCGCGGTTGAGGCGCACGATCGCGGCTTCCGATTTCTCGTCGGGATAGCCGACCTGCACATGCATCAGGAAGCGGTCAAGCTGTGCCTCGGGCAGCGGATAGGTGCCTTCCTGCTCGATCGGGTTCTGCGTGGCCATGACGAGGAAAAGATCGGGCAGCGGGTGGCTCTGGCCGCCGACCGTGACCTGCCGCTCTTCCATCGCCTCGAGCAGCGCCGACTGGACCTTGGCCGGCGCGCGGTTGATCTCGTCGGCGAGGATGAGACTGGCGAAGATCGGCCCCTCCTGGAACTTGAACTCGCCCTTGCCGCCCTCGCTGAAATAGACCTCCGACCCCGTGATGTCGGAGGGCAGCAGGTCCGGCGTGAACTGGATGCGCGACAGCTCGGCGTCGAGGTTCTTGGCGAGGCTCTTGATGGCGCGCGTCTTGGCCAGCCCCGGCAGGCCCTCGACCAGCAGATGGCCGTCGGCGAGCAGGCCAAGCAGCAGCCGCTCGACCATCGCCTCCTGGCCGATGATCGTCTGGCCGATGCGCTTGCCCAGTTCGGTTATGTCGTCGCGCGCGCTCATGCTAGTCTCGCGAAATCGTGGCCATGTCACTGCACGCCGGCTCCAACCGGCGTGCCCGAAGCAGATATTGGCGCTGTCGCGTGGCCTAGTTGGCCGTGTCTTCCAGCGCCTTGGTCAGCGCCTCGATCATCTGGTCGATGCTGAAACTCGCAGAACGCTGGCTGGGCGGAAACTCTTTAAACGTCTGTAAAAACGGAGCTACCCGATAGAGGCCGTATTGAACGAGGTACGCGTTTTTCGCCATCCAATCGTAATATTGGTCGGAGACGACGTCGGCACGCTCATAGGGATCCATACGCAAGTTGAAGACCTTCGGAACCCGCAAGGCGGTGAAGGGATTGGCCCACACACTGAACCCGCCAGGTGCCCTCTGCTCTTCAAAGACAAGTTTCCAGTCATTGTATCTGTAAGCAACGAGATCGCCCTCGTCGTTGAAGTAGTAGAACTCCGTGCGCGCCGACTTGGGATCCTGTCCTGTCAGGTACGGAAGCTGGTTGTAGCCGTCGAGATGCACCTTGGCTTGCTTGCCGCTAAGGTCGGTTCCCTTCAGCAATTGGTCCTTGACGTCGGGATTGCCGGCGGCCGCGACCAAGGTCGGGAACCAGTCGAGGCCGGACATCATCTGGTTCGAAATCTCGCCCGCCTTGATCTTGCCGGGCCAGCGCACGAAGGCCGGGACGCGGAAGGCGCCTTCCCAGTTCGTGTCCTTCTCGCTGCGGAACGCCGTGGTCGCCGCATCCGGCCACGACCACTGGTTCGGGCCGTTGTCGGTGGTGTAGACGACGAGCGTGTCGTCGGCGATGCCCATGTCGTCGAGCGCCTTGAGCAACTGGCCGACATGGCCGTCATGCTCGACCATGCCGTCGGCATATTCGTTGCCCGGCATCCCGCTTTGACCTTGCATCGACGGACGCACATGCGTGTAAACATGCATGCGGGTCGTGTTCATCCAGGTGAAAAACGGCTTGCCGGCCGCATGCTGCCGCTTCATGAAGTCGATCGCCGCATTGGTCGTCTCGTCGTCGACGGTCTCCATGCGCTTGCTGTTGAGCGGCCCGGTGTCCTCGATCTTGCCGTCGGCGGTGGCCTTGAGAACGCCGCGCGGCGACTGCGTCTTGACGAATTCGGCATCGTCCTTTGGGTAATATGGCCGCTCCGGCTCCTCCTCGGCGTTGAGGTGATAGAGGTTGCCGTAGAATTCGTCGAAACCGTGCTTCGTCGGCAGATATTCGTCCCGGTCGCCGAGATGGTTCTTGCCGAACTGGCCGGTCGCATAGCCGAGCGGCTTCAGCGCCTCGGCGATGGTGACGTCGCGATCCTGCAACCCGACCGTCGCACCTGGTATGCCGACCTTGCACAGGCCGGTTCGCAGGCAGACCTGGCCGGTGATGAAGGTCGAGCGACCCGCCGTGCAACTGTTCTCAGCATAGTAGTCGGTAAACGTCATGCCTTCCTTGGCCAGCCGGTCGATGTTGGGCGTCCGGTAGCCCATGACCCCCATGCTGTAGGCCGAGATGTTGGTCTGTCCGACATCGTCGCCGAAAATGACGAGGATGTTCGGTTTCGCCGCCGCCTGCTCCTGGGCGTGGGCCGGCAGCCCGGCGGTCAGGGCCGTCGTGGCCGTAAGCATCATTGCTCCCAATACTGCTACCGTCCGCATGATTGGTCTCCCTCGAAATGCGGTGTCCAAATTAATGCGGTGCCCCAGATTTGAGGAGGGGGGACCGTAGAAAAACGTCCGGCGCCATTTAGCGCCCGGATCCTTGATGTCTTCACTGGCCGCCGCCGACGCTGTTGAACTGCTCAGTTACCCGCTCCCGGCTGATCCGATCGAGAAGCTAGCTGCCGGCGGCGCACGAAAGGCGCCGAGGAATTAGGCGGCGAAGGCCTGCGGAGGGACCAATTGCGACAGGTGGCCAACGCCGTCATTCCTCGGAGATCGGAGGAAGCCGGGGCCGCCTCGCGACCCCGAACCCGTCTTCACTGCGCCATCGACTCCAGGCTCTTGTTCAACTCCTCCTGTATCTGGTCGATCGAGAAGCTATCAGGACGCTGAGCCGGCGGGAATTCCTTGAAGGTCGCGAGGAATTTGCCCGCTTCCGCCTGTGCCGCACTGAGCAGGTAGATGTGATCGAAGAGCCAATCGAAATAGGTGTTCGACGTGATATTGGCCCGCTCGTAGGGATCGGCACGCAAATCGAACAACCGGGGCACCCGGAGCTTGGTGAAAGGTTCCGCCCAAATATTCAGGGTGCCAACTTCTCGTTGCTCCGAGAATACGACCTTCCAATTCTCGTAGCGGAGCGCGACCATCTCACCGTCGTCGTTGAAGTAGAAGAACTCCTTGCGTGCGCTCTCGTCCGTCTCGCCGGTCAGGTAGGGAAGCTGGTTGTAGCCGTCGAGGTGGTTCTTGTACTGCTTGCCATTGATCGTGGCGCCAGCGAGCAGCCGGTCCTTGATGTTGGTATCGCCCACCGCCGCAAGAAGCGTCGGCAACCAGTCGAGACCGGAGACGATGCCATTGGCGACCGAACCCGGCTCTATGTGTCCAGGCCAGCGGATCAGGGCCGGCACCCGGAAGGCGCCTTCCCAGTTGGTGTTCTTCTCGCTGCGGAATGGTGTGGTGCCGGCATCCGGCCAGGTATTCTGGTGAGGGCCGTTGTCAGTCGTGTAGATCACGATCGTGTTGTCGGCGATGCCCATGTCATCGAGCGACTTCAACAGCGTGCCGACGACGTTGTCGTGCTCGATCATGCCGTCGGCATATTCGGTGAGCGCGGTTAGACCAGGCGGGCTACGGTGTTCATCACGCACATGCGTGCGAGCATGCATGCGCGTGGTATTCATCCAGGTGAAGAATGGTGTGCCGGCCGACTGCTGCCGCTTCATGAAGTCGATGGCGGCCGCAGACGTCTCGTCGTCCACGGTCTCCATGCGCTTGCGGTTCAGCGGACCGGTATCCTCGACCTTGCCGTCGGCGGACGATTTGATCACGCCCCGCGGTCCGAAGCGTTTGCGGAACTCGGGATCCTGCGGATAATTGCGGTTCTCCGGCTCTTCCTCGGCGTTGAGATGGTAGAGATTGCCGAAGAATTCGTCGAAGCCATGCGCCGTCGGCAGGAATTCGTCGCGGTCGCCGAGGTGGTTCTTGCCGAACTGGCCGGTGGCATAGCCCTGGTCCTTCAATGCCGAAGCGATCGTGACGTCCGAGGCCTGCATGCCGGCATTAGCGCCTGGTAGTCCGACCTTGGAGAGGCCGGTGCGCAGGGTCGACTGACCGGTTATGAAGGTCGAGCGGCCGGCCGTGCAGCTCTGCTCGGCATAGTAGTCGGTGAACTTCATGCCCTCGTTGGCGATCCGGTCGATGTTCGGCGTCCGGTAGCCCATCAGGCCAAAGCTGTAGGTCGACAGGTTGGTCTGGCCGACGTCGTCACCGAAGATGACCAGGATGTTCGGCTTGGCCGCGGCCTGCTCCTGGGCGTGAGCCGGTGGCCCGACGGTCAGGGCAGTCGTGGCTGTGAGCATCATTGCCCCCAGTAATCCTCGCATTCTCATGGCTGATCTCCCTTAAAAATGCTTGCGACGTTTGCGAATACAGACCGGCATCGCAGATGACGATCTGACGAACGTTCCCGCAGACGGAAAGGGCTCAGGTCCGCGGCCGGCAAGAGCATCTTACGGCAGCAGGAACAACTCAAGGCCGATTCTGAAAAGATGGACTGCCGTTTTCGAAGAGGTTCGCTATTGAGCAAGGCGGTATCGAACATACAGGCCCGATTTCTTTCGCATTTGATAAAAGTTGTCCTGCGGGCAAGCCTGCTTCAACCCGCGCCAGAGGCGGTGGTTGAAGCGGTCGCTTGTCTCTAGTTGGCCGTGCCTTCCAATGAGTTCATCAGGGCGCTGATACCGCGAGTCAGCGTCTTGCAAACGTGCCCGCAGTCTAAGAAGAGCCTAGCATCCGCGGCCGAGGGTAAGCATGTTCCGGCAAAGGCGATAAGACAAGGCCGATTCGGGGCATATGGACTTTCGTCCAAGGCGGTCGGCATTGAGTGTTAACAACTTGCCGTGATTGACCTTTTCTGGTGCAGTCATTGCAGTCCTGCTGCACCAATCTCGATAACCATCACCGGGCGATGATTGCAGAAATCACTAGTTTGCTGCGGGCGATCCGCTAAGCTTCCCGTCGGGTCCCCGGCGGGAAGTAACCAGGAGGGTTTCCATGCACCCGAATTCGGTCAGGCTGCTGTCCGCCATCGCTGTAGTCGTCGGTCTGTTTATGGCCTTCTCGGCGGGCGCCCTTGCTCAGTCCGATCCCTTGCCTTCGTGGAACGACGGCGCGGTCAAGGCGTCAATCACCGGCTTCGTCGCCAGGGTGACGGAAGACGGCGGACCCGACTTCGTCGCGCCGGAGCGGCGCATCGCCGTCTTCGACAATGACGGGACGCTTTGGTCCGAGCAGCCGATCTATTTCCAGTTCCAGTTCGCGCTCGACCGCATCAAGGCGGTCGCGCCCGAGCATCCCGAGTGGAAGGACACCGAGCCGTACAAGTCGGCCCTGGCCGGCGACGTTCAAGGACTCATGGCGGCTGGCGAGAAAGGTCTTGTCGAGATACTGGAGGTCACCCATGCCGGCATGACCACCGACGAGTTCTCGAAGACCGTCGCCGACTGGCTGGAGACGGCGAGACATCCACGCTTCGACCGGCCCTACGACCAACTCGTCTACCAGCCGCAGCTCGAGCTCCTCGCCTATCTGCGCGCCAACGGCTTCAAGACCTTCATCGTGTCGGGCGGCGGCGTCGAGTTCATGCGCGTCTTCGCGGAGCGCACCTACGGCATCCCGCCCGAGCAGGTCGTCGGCTCGTCGGGCGTGGTCAAGTTCGAGATGGGTGCGGACGGCAAGCCGGTGCTGATCAAGGAGCCCAAGGTGGAGTTCGTCGACGACGGTCCCGGCAAGCCGGTCGGCATCAACCGCTTCATCGGCCGCCGCCCCATCTTCGCCTTCGGCAATTCCGACGGCGACCAGCAGATGCTCGAATGGACGGCCGCCGGCGACGGCGCCCGCTTCATGGGCATCGTCCACCACACCGACGCGGCGCGCGAATGGGCCTATGACCGCCAGTCGCATATCGGCAAGCTCGACAAGGCGCTCGACGAGGGCATGGCCAGGGGCTGGACCATCGTCGACATGAAAGCCGACTGGAAAGTGGTCTATCCTCCGGCGCCATAGCTGCGAAGTTCTGCATCGGGGCCGGCCGCAGTATCGATGGAGGCAGCGCCATGGAGAAGACGACAGCCCGGGCGAGCGGCTGCATGGTGGACCCGCCCGACATGATCAGCATCCCCGGCGGTACTTTCGTCATGGGTTCTGACCACCACTATCCGGAAGAGGCGCCGGCCCACCGGGTTACCATCGATCCCTTCTGGATCGACGTGACGCCGGTCACCAACCGGCAGTTCCTGGAGTTCGTCAACGCGACCGGCCATGTGACGGTCGCCGAGAAGGCGCCGGACGCGAAAAACTATCCCGGCGCCGAAAAACGCATGCTGCGGGCCGGCTCGCTTGTGTTTGATCCGCCTGGCCATCCGGTGCCGACCGACGACATGACGCGGTGGTGGACTTTCACCTTCGGCGCCAGTTGGCGGCGGCCTTATGGGCGAAAGTCGAGCATCGGCACAAGGCTCGACCACCCCGTCGTCCATATCGCCTATGCCGATGCAAAGGCCTATGCCGCCTGGGCGGGCAAGGATCTGCCGACGGAAGCAGAATGGGAGCTTGCCGCGCGCGGCGGCCTGGAGGGCGCGGAGTTCGCCTGGGGCGACGAGCTGATGCCCGGTGGCAGCCACATGGCCAACATCTGGCAGGGCATGTTTCCGCACCAGAATCTTGCCGCCGACGGCTTCGAGCGCACCTCGCCGGTGGGAAGCTTTCCGCCCAACGGCTACGGCCTCCACGACATGATCGGCAATGTCTGGGAATGGACGGACGATTTTTGGTCGTCGCGGCACCCCGAGCCTGCCGACAGCCCGTGCTGCACGCCGAAGAATCCGCGCGGCGGCAGGCAGGAAGGCAGCTACGACCCGCGCCAGCCGGCGATCCGCATCGCCCGCCGGGTGGTGAAGGGGGGGTCGCACCTTTGCGCGCCGAATTACTGCCGCCGGTACCGGCCGGCGGCGCGGCACACGCAACCGGAAGATACCTCGATGAGCCATCTCGGCTTCCGCTGCGTGGTGAGGGTGCCCGCCGCCTGAAGCCGTACAAAGCAGAAATGGTGGGCCCGGAGGGACTCGAACCCCCAACCAAGCGGTTATGAGCCGCCGGCTCTAACCATTGAGCTACAGGCCCCACACGACGCTGGATTAGTCGGTTCGCGGTCTGCGCACAAGCCTCCAGCGCTTTGCAGCACGAACTCGGCTCACGAGAAACCTTGGCGCGTCCCGTCAACGTGCGCCGTGACCTGTGAGCCCCTGGCGGTGCAGCACGGCTGGTTGGAGGACGCCAGGTCGTCGGTCAGGCGGCGTTACCTGCTTCGGCTTGCGGTTCGCGGTCGGCGCTGCCGCGGCTGCCGTCGGTGACGATGCCGACGACCTCGAACACCTGCAGGCCCTCCATGCGTCCCTTGGCCTGGGCCAGGCCAAGCGGCCGGAAGGCGATCGCTGCCGAGCATGCCTCGTGCACGGCGGCGCTCGCCAGGATCGTGGTCCGATACGCCTTGTTGATCCCTTCCAGGCGCGACGCCACATTGATGGTGTCGCCCATCGCCGTGTATTGCAGCCGCTCCTGCGCGCCGACGCTGCCGACGACGGCCTGCCCGGTATGGATACCGAAGCGGGTGCGGAACGCCGGCAGGCCTTTCTCTGCCTGCGCCCGGTTGAAAGCGTCCAGCCTCCGCTGTGCCTCGAGTGCCGCCCGGCATGCGTTTTCTGCGTGCCGGGCATCGGGAACGGGGGCGTTCCACATCGCGAAGATCGAATCACCGAGAAACTGGATGATCGAGCCATTGTGCAGGCTGACGGCCTCCTCGAGGATGTCGAAATATTCCGACAGCATCGCAACCACCTGTTCTGGCGGATGCGCCTCGCTGATCGTGGTGAAGTCGTAGATGTCGGTGAACAGCGCGGTCAATTCCTGACGCACGGCGGTCCGCCCGGTGAAATAGCCCGACTGGATCCCCTTTCGCACGAACTCCTTGGGAACATAGAGCGCGAAGGTGAAGATGGCATCGCGTGCCCTGTTCATGGCGCGACCGAGCGTGGTGATCTCGGTGACGTGCGAACTGACGTCCACCGGGGTCGCGAAATCCAGGTTTTGCAGCCTGTCGGCGCTGTCGGTCAGACGGTGAAGCGATTTGGTGATCAGGCGCGACAGCATGAGCGCGAACAACACCGCGCCGATGACGATCATTGCCGAGACCATGAGGGCCTGCAGCAGCGAACGGTTTGCATCGGCCATCAGTTCGTCCATCGGGGCGGCGACGACGACGCGGTGGTGGGCAAGCAGCAGCGGCGATTTGAGCGGGGTCACCAGGGTGAGGAAATCCCGGTCCCCGGCCGCGATGATCCTGGGCTGCGCGGTCCAGGAATCGTCGGAGCGGACGCTGTCGACCACCGGATCCGGCGCCGCCGGCGGCGAAGCGGTTCCGCCGCCGGCCAGCAGCCGGTCCATGAAGGCGCGATCCGAATGGATCACCGGATTGCCGGAGGTATCGACGATGAAGGTCACGGTCCCCGGCGTGATGCGTTCGGCGGCGAGAAAGTCGGTGATCGTGTCCAGGATGATGTCGACGGCGATGACGATCTTGCGGTCGGCGCTGTGCGACTGCGCCACCGTCATGCCGAGCTTGCCGGTGGTCGCCATCTGGTAGGGGCCGATCGACACCGGGCCGGGGATGTTCGCGGCGGCCTTGTACCACGGCCGGGTCCTCGGATCGAACTCGGTGGAAACCGGCGGCAGCTGCCCCGCCGCGGCGCCCTTGCCATCCTGGAACGCAACGGCCTGGACAGGGGCGCCATTCTCGGAATGCACGCTACGGACGGCAAGGGCGGCATGGGCCGGTGCGCCGAGCGCTGCCACCCAACCGGGCGTGCGCAGGTTGATGACGTGCAGGAAAGAACCGTCGGGATAGCCGGCATAGGCGCCGTCGAGATGCGGGGCACGTCTGATGATCTCTCGCAGCACGACGGCCTTGTCGTCGAGCCTTTCTGGCGGCGGCCTGAGGAACGCGTTGGGGACCGAGGTGATAAGACCGATCGACGTCGTCGTCTGGTCGGACAGCGCGTTGAAGCGCTCGACCAGGCGCTCGGAGAACACGCGCATCCCGGCCTTGGCATCGTCGATGGCGGCGTTGCGAGCGCGATAGTAGTTCAGTCCGATCAGCGCGGCGGCGACGATCAGAATGAGCGAGACGGTCGTGGCGGCGAGCAGCGTCTGGAGCGGGCGGCTCCAGATGCCGCGTGCGCCATCCGACGTCCTCGGCAATCCAGTTTCGGTTTCCGCCGTCCTGCGGCTCTGCATTTGCGGTACCGGGCACTGTCGGTGCATATCTGGCTCAGGACTTTTCCTCACGATATCAACGGGATCGCGTCCTGGTTGGCGAGTCCCTCCATCGATTTCACGAGCTGGACCCGAGGTCAAGTCGAAGCTGGGCGACGCGCCGGACATTCAACCGCCAAACTCAAGGCGCCCTCCGTGGCCGTCTGTTGCGCGGCCTGCCATGAGTTCGATGAAAACGCGCCGTCGTCCGCTTGGAAATACGCACGAAACCGCTTTACTAAACCGGTTGTGCTGACTAGTGTCCGGGGGCAGCAAGGGGAGCAGATGAGCACGATCCAGGATGTGGCGGCGGCTGCGAAGGTCTCGGCGACGACGGTGTCGCGCTACCTCAACAATCGTCTCGAACTGCCGGCGGAAACCGCCGGCCGCATCGACGCGGCCATCGCCGAGCTCGACTACCGCCCCAATGCGCTCGCCAAGCGGCTAAGCCTGGGGCGCTCGGAGGCGATCGGGCTGGTGACTCCCGAGATCGCCAATCCCTTCTTCGCGGAGCTGGCCGCGGCCGTCGAGGACGAGGCGGAGAAGCATGGCTATGCCGTTTTGATGACCAGCACCGGTGGCCGCCGCGAGCGCGAGATCGCCAGCCTCCGGCGCCTCAGGGACCGCCACGTCGACGGCCTGATCATGATGACCAACCAGCCGGACGACGGCACGCTGGCGGCTGCGGTCAACCGGCAAGGTCATGTCGTGCTGATCGACGAGGACATTCCAGGCGTCAACGTGCCGAAGGTGTTCGTCGAGAACCGGCAGGGCGCCTACCTCGCCACCAGCCATCTGCTCAAGGCCGGCCATCGTCATATCGTCCATATCGGCGGACCGTCGGACCTGTTCAGCGCGATGGAGCGGCGCGCCGGCTATCTCGACGCGCTGGCCGAAGCGGAAGTGGCGCCGCCGCCGACCCGTCACGGCGCCTATTCGCGCGACTTCGGCCTTGAGGCGATGCGGGCGATCCTGGACTCGGGGCAGGTGCCGACTGCGGTATTTGCCGGCAGCGACTTCATCGCCATCGGCGTCATGCAGGCGATCAGGGAGCGGGGCTTTCGGGTTCCCGAAGACATCTCGCTCGTCGGCTTCGACGACATGCCGTTCGCCGACCTGCTGGCTCCCGGACTGACGACCGTCCGGCAGCCCACCGCCGAACTCGGCAGGGCCGGGCTGCGGGCGTTGCTGGACCTGTTCGAGAAGAAGACGCCCGCGGCCCTGACCAGACTGCCGGTCACGCTCGTCGAACGCCAGTCGGTCGCGGCCCCAAGGCGCTGAAGGGGAACGTCCATCCGCTTTTCAACAATGGGAGTATCAGTCATGAAAGTACCAGCATCGATACGACGCGCAGCTTCCGCCGCGTTGATGAGCCTTGCCCTGCTGACGGGACCGGCATCGGCCGACGAGTTCAGCGCCGTCTACGTGATGAGCGACAATCTCGGCGACATGGGCTTCAACGACAATGCCGCGACCGGCTTCGCCCGTGCCGAGAAGGAAGGGGTGCGCGTCCGCCTGCTGCAGGCATCGCCCACCGATCCGCAGCTGTGGCGGCAGAATCTGGAGGCCGTGTCCAACTCCGGCAAGTGGAGCGTCGTCTTCACGGGTCCGAACATGCACGACAATTTGGCCGCAGTCGCGCCGCAGCACCCCGACCAGAAATACGTGTTCTTCGACGACGAGCTCAAGGAGCCCAACGTCCTTTCGGTGAAGTACGCGCAGAACGAAGGCTCCTATCTCGCCGGCGTGTTGGCCGCGGCCGCGGCGACCGACGCCAAGACTTTCCCGCTGTCTTCCGGCGAGCCGAAGATCG
Source organism: Kumtagia sp. (assembly GCF_059502445.1). Lineage (NCBI taxonomy): Bacteria > Pseudomonadati > Pseudomonadota > Alphaproteobacteria > Hyphomicrobiales > Phyllobacteriaceae > Kumtagia > Kumtagia sp. The sequence continues at coordinate 121,241 of NZ_JCACER010000004.1, read as the reverse complement.
CGGTGGTCGCCGGCATGGACCTGCCGGTGATCCAGGACTTCATCGTCGGCTTCAAGCAAGGTGCGGCGACGGTTTCGCCGGACATCGACGTGCAGGTCATCTTCATCGGCAACTTCAACGACGCGCAGAAGGCCTACGACCTCACCAGGACTGCGATCGCCAACGGCGCCAACGTCGTCTACAACGTCGCCGGCCCCGCCGGCCTCGGCATCCTCAAGGGCGCGGCCGACTCCAAAAAATACGCCATCGGCGTCGATTCCGACCAGAACGGCCTGCATCCCGACAACGTGCTGGCGTCGATGCTGAAGCAGATCGGCAATTCGATCCATGACTCCATCCAGCAGATCCAGGCGGGCAAGGCGGCGTTCGGCACGCTGAAGGTCTACGGCCTCGCCAATGAGGGCGTCGGGCTCGTCTACAACGACGCGCTGGTGCCGGCCGAGGTGAAGGCGCTGGTCGACGCGGCGAAGGCCAAGGTCGTCAGCGGCGAACTCAAGGTCGAGACGGCATTCAAATAGTCCTCCCAGGACCTGGGCGGCGGCGCTTCGCACCGCCGCCCATATTTTTCGCGCAACGGGCACCATGACCGGAACCGATATCATCCTCAGCCTCAAGGGCATCGCCAAGTCGTTCGGCGACAAGGCCGCGCTCAAGCGCGTCGACCTCGACGTGCGCCGCGGCGAGGTGCACGTCATCTGCGGCGAGAACGGTGCCGGCAAGTCGACGCTGATGAACATACTGGTGGGCATCCACGCGCCGAGCGCCGGCGAGATCGTGCTCGACGGCCGGGCCGTGCGGATTCCCGATCCGATCGCCGCGAGCGCGCTCGGCATCGGCATGGTGCACCAGCATTTCACGCTGGTGCCGTCCATGACGGTGGCGGAGAACCTGTTTCTCGGCCGCCAGCCGCGGCGCTTCGGCATCTTCTCCGACCGGCGCGAGATGGTGTCCCGCGCCCAGGAGCTGATACGGCGCTACAATTTCGGCCTCGACCCGAACGCGCGTGTCGGACAGCTTTCGGTCGGCCAGCGCCAGCGCGTCGAGATCCTGAAGGCGCTCGCCTTCGACGCCGAGCTGCTCATCCTCGACGAGCCGACGGCCGTGCTGACGCCGCCCGAGGTCGACGAGCTGCTTGAGGTGATCGACGGCCTGCGGGCGCGCGGGCGGACGATCCTGTTCATCACCCACAAGCTGCGCGAGGTGAAATCGGTGTCGGACCGCGTCACCGTCATCCGCCACGGCGAAAGCATCTCGACGCATCGGACCGCGGACGTCAGCGAGGCCGACATCGCCCGCGACATGGTCGGTCGCGACGTCTTCCTGGTCGGCCGCAAGGGCGGCGGCGCAGGCCGCAGCTTCGGCGCGCCGGTGCTGCGGCTCGACCGCGTCAGCATGGCCAATCCCCACGGCCGGCTGCTGCTCGACCATGTCTGCCTCGACGTCAGGGCAGGGGAGGTGCTGGGCATCGCCGGAGTGGACGGCAACGGCCAGACCGAGCTTTCCGAGGCGATCGCCGGGCTGATGGACATCCAGGCGGGGTCGATCCGGCTTGCGGGCCGGGAAGTGACCAGGGCGTCGGCCGCAGAGCGCCAGGCGTCGGGGCTGGGTTTCGTACCGGAGGACAGGCTGGATCGCGGCCTCAGCGTCACGATGAGCGTGGCGGAGAACATCGCCGCCACCAACTATTCGCGCGCCGGCATTTTGCGCCATGGCTTCGTCAGCCGCGCCCGTCTCGACGCCTTCGCCGCCGAGAAGATCAGGGAGTTCGACGTGCGCGGGGCGCAACCGTCGACGCCGGTCGGCTGGCTGTCGGGCGGCAACATGCAGAAGGTGGTGATCGCGCGCGAGTTGCAGCGCGATCCGGCGCTGCTCGTCATCTGCCAGCCGACTCGGGGCCTCGACATCGGCGCTTCCGAATTCGTCTACGAGCGCATTCTGGCCGCAGCCGATCGCGGCCGCGCCGTGCTGCTGATCTCGTCCGAGCTGTCGGAGATATTCGCCCTCTCCGACCGGATCGGCGTGATGTATTCCGGCCGACTGATGCGCGTCCTCGAGCGCGCCGAGGCGGACGAGGCGGTGGTCGGCTATCTGATGAACGGCGGCGGGGAAAGGGCGGCCTGATGCGCGAGGCGACGCTCTCCCTGTTCCGCGCCCTCGGCGCGCCGCTCGCGGCGATCGCCATCACAATGGCGCTCGGTTTCCTGCTCGTTGCCTCGATCACCGACGACCCCGTGCAGGCCTATCGCGACCTGCTCTTCGCCAATTTCGATTCGCTCGGCAATTTCGCGCTGTTCCTCAACCGCGCCACGCCGCTGACGCTGATCGCGCTCGGCGTCATCTTCGCCTTCCGCGCCGGCATCTTCAACGTCGGTGGCGAGGGGCAGCTCTATGCCGGGGCGATCGCCGCGACGGTGGTCGGCGTGTTCCTTGCCGACCTGCCGGCAGTCCTCCTGCTGCCGCTCGCCGTTGCCGCGGGCATCATTGCGGGTGCCATCCTCGGCTGGATACCAGCGGTGCTGAAAGTGCGGCTCGCCGTCGACGAGGTGGTGACGACGCTGATGCTGAACACCATCGTGCTGCTCTTCACCTCCTATCTCGCCAACCAGGTCATCCGCGACACGGCGGCCTATGGCGCCGTCAGCAGGGTGGTTCCGCAGGCGATCTGGCTGCCGCCGATGCCGGGCGTGCCCGGCGCCACCAGCGGCTTTCTGGTGGCCGTGGTGCTCGCCGTCGTCGCCTGGGTCGTGCTGTTCCGCACCGAATGGGGCGCGCAGGTGCGCGCCGCCGGCACCAATCTGCGTTTCGCCTATGCCGTCGGCGTGCCGGCCGACCGGCGCATCATCGGCGCCATGCTGGTGGCCGGCGGCCTGGCCGGGCTCGCCGGCGCGCTCTACGTGCTCGGTATCGGCCACCGCTTCGAGCAGAATTTCTCGCCGGCCTACGGGCTGGTCGGCCTGACCTGCGCGCTGCTCGCCCGCATCCATCCGATCGGCGCGCTGGCGACCGCGCTGTTCTACGCCATGATGCTGAACGGCGCCGCCTATATGCAGATCTCCACCGACGTGCCGCGCTCGCTGGTCAACCTCCTGACCGGCCTGCTGGTGCTGTTGATGACAGCCCGGCTCACCGCGGGCCGGCGGGGATAGGGGCAAGAAGCCATGACCGTCTCCTCGCTCCTCGCCTCGGTTCTGGAACAATCGACGCCGATCCTGCTCGCCGCGCTCGCCGCCATGATCACGCTGCGTGCCAACATCCTCAACGTCGCGGTGGAAGGCATGATGCTGGCCGCGGCGTTCACCGCGATCGCCGTCGGCAGCATGACCGGCAGCGCCGCGCTGGCATTCTTCGCGGCGGTGGCCGCGGCGATCCTGCTGTCGCAGCTCCTGGCGCTGCTGACGTTGCGCTTCTCCGCCGATTTCATCGTCGCCGGTCTCGGCATCAACCTGCTTGCGGCCGGCGGTACGCTGTTCATGCTCGAGCGTTTCTACAACAGCCCGGGCGGGCTGAGGCCGACGAGCTTCCCCGATGTCTGGCATGTCCCGGAGGGATCGCTCTCCTTCATCCCGATCGTGGGCAAGGCGTTCGAAGGGCAGAGCTTCATCGTCATTCTGGCGCTCGCCGCGGTGCCGCTGTCGGCGGTGTTCCTCTATCTCACCCCGACCGGCGCTAATCTGCGCGCCGCCGGCGAGGACGAGCATGCGGCGCGCTCGGCGGGCATCCGCGTTGCCTGGATGAAGGCGCTCGCCGTCGGCATCAGCGGCCTGCTGTCCGGTCTCGCCGGGGCGCAGCTCGCCATGGACAAGCTGCACTTCTTCCTGCCTGACATGACCAGCGGCCGCGGCTTCATCGGCCTGGCGGCGACGCTGTTCGGCGGCGGGCAGCCGTGGATGACGGCGGCTGCCTCCTTCCTGTTCGGCTTCTTCGGCGCGCTCGGCGACCGGCTGCAGGTGTTCGCCATTCCGTCGCAGTTCGTGCTGATGCTGCCCTATGCCGCGGCGATCGTCGGCCTAACCTTCGCGCGCTGGCGCGTCCATCGGCGCAATCGGCCGGCCAGGATCGCGGAGAGCAAGCCATGACCAGCCCCATCCTGCACGACTGCGACCCGGGCAATGACGACGCGCTGGCCATCCTGGTGGCGGCCGGTCATGCCGGGCTCGACCTCAGGGCGGTGACGACCGGCGCCGGCCATCTGGCCTGGGAGCGGACGGCGCGCAATGCTGCGATCACCGTGGCGCGCTCCGGCCGCCGCGGCATTCCGGTTGCCGCCGGCGCGCAGGCGCCGCTGGTGCGCGAGCGGCTGATCGCCGGCGTGCTCGACCTCGAATCGGCACTCGATCCGAACCGTCCGGACCTCGAGGCCGTAGGGCTGGACCGCCGCCATTCGGCGGAGCTGATCGCTGAAACGGTACGCAAGGGCGCGACGACGATCGTGACGACCGGGCCGCTCACCAATCTGGCAATGGCGCTGCGCCGCGAACCGGAGCTGTCGAGCCGGATCGAACGCATCGTCACGCTCGGCGGTGCCTGGGGCCTCGGCAACAAGACGGCGGCTGCCGAATGGAACATCCTGTGCGATCCGGAGGCGGCGGCAATTGTGTTCGGCGCGGGAATTCCCGTCACCCTCATTCCGGTCGACGGAGCGGCAAATGCCGGCATCACGCCGTCGCTGATAACCTCGACCGAGGAGATCGGAGGGCCGGTAGGCTCGTTTGCGGCCGAATTGCTGCGCTCGCTGGTTTCGACGTTCCGGCCGGGGCTGTTCGGGCCCGAGCACATGCCGCTCAACGACCCGGTCGCGCCGCTGGTCGCGGCCGACCCGACGCTCGCCCGTATCGTGCCGGCACGTGTCGACGTCGAGCTGGCCGGAAAATTCACCTATGGCCGCACGGTCATCGACTTCGCCGGCAAGTCGGACGAGCCGGCCAATGCCGACGTGGTCATAGGCCTCGACGAGGAGCGCGTGCATCGCGCCTTCGTCGACGCCATCGCGCGGCTTGCAAATTGAGACGAAAGCAGAAGAGGAAACGATGGCTAACAAGCGCCGCGTATTGATCGCCGGGGAATCCTGGACGGTTCACTCCATTCACCAGAAGGGTTTCGACAGCTTCACCACCACCGAATATGCCGAGGGCGTCGAGTGGCTGCGCGCCGCGCTGCTCGCCGGTGGATGGGACGTGACTTACCAACCGGCGCATGTCGCCGCGACGGACTTCCCGTTCGATGCGCAGGCTTTGTCTGCCTATGACTGCGTCATGCTGAGCGACATCGGTGCAAACACGCTGCTGCTGCACCCCGACACCTTCAAGAAGTCGAAGGTGCTGCCGAACCGCCTCGACGCCATTCGCGACTACGTCCGGGATGGCGGCGGCCTGGTGATGATCGGCGGCTATCTGACTTTCCAGGGCATCGACGCCAAGGCGCGCTATCACGGCACCGCCGTCGAGGAAGCCCTGCCGGTCACGATCGACGCCGGCGACGACCGGGTCGAGCGCCCGGAGGGCGTGGCGCCTGGAGTGACCGACAGGGACCATCCGATCGTGCGCGGCCTCGATGCCGCATGGCCGCACCTGCTCGGCTACAACCGCTTCGCGGCGAAGGCCGGCGCGACCGTGGTGGCCAGGGCCGGCGACGACCCGTTGATCGTCGCCGGCGGCTTCGGCAAAGGCCGTTCGGTCGCCTTCGCCTCCGACTGCGGGCCGCACTGGGCCCCGCCGCCCTTCGTCGAGTGGGAAGGTTATGCACCGCTGTGGCGGCAGATCGCCGGCTGGGCCGTGGGAGACTGAGATGGCGACGCTCAACCTCATGCGCTGGGGCGACCGCGACGCGCCAAAAACGGTGGTCGCCCTGCACGGTATCACCGCCAATGCCGGCGCCATGACCGAGCCGGCGCGGCTGCTGGCCGCCTGCGGCTGGCAGTTCATCGCGCCCGACATGCGCGGGCATGGCGAAAGCAGCCGCGCCGACGGCGATTTCTCCTTCACCCGGCTGCTCGCCGATTTCGTGGAGAATGTCCCGGTCGAGCCCGACGTGCTGATCGGCCACTCCTTCGGCGGCACGCTGGCGCAACTCGGCGTGCTGTCCGGCGATTTCCGGCCGAAGGCGCTGCTGCTCGAAGACCCGGTGTCGCATTTCGCCGACAAGGCCACGCCGAAGGCCATGCTCGACTGGGACGAGGCGAACCTGCCGCGCGGTATCGACGGCCTGCTCGAGCTCAACCCCGGCTGGTCACGGCGGGACGCGGCATGGAAGCTGCTGTCGCTGGAGCAGATCGATTTCGACGATGCGCGCGCCGCCTTCTCCGGCAACGCGCCCTGGGATCTGCGCCCGCACGCGGCCGAGATCGCCGCCCGGCTCCCGACGGTCTGGGTGCTGCCCGAGCAGAGCCGCTTTGTTCCGCCCGAGGACATCGCGCGGCTCAGGCGCGAAGCCGGTGACCGGTCGGTGGTGGTCATGCCCGGCGTCGGCCACAGCATCCACCGCGACGCGACCGAGGCTTTCGTCAACATCGTCGAAAAACTCGGCGCTCGGACCTGGTTCGGACAATGACCGGCGGGGAGGATTTTGTTTTCCACCTCGGTGGTCACGCTGCGCGGAGGACCGTGCCCGCGGGCAAGCCGTTTTCCGTCTTCACCGAGGACTGCTTTTCCGGCAGGCTCACCTCGACCGAGGGCAGGCCGCGCGAGATAGCGCCGTTCCCGAAGGTCAACCCCTTGACCGGCCCGATCGCGATCGAGGGCGTGCGTGCCGGCGACATCCTTGCGGTGCATCTCGTTTCTCTGGAGCCGTCCCGCGAGTGGGGCGTCGCGACCATCTCGCCGAATTTCGGCCTGCTCTCCGGCACGCGCGCCGCGCCCAATTTGCAGCCGGAGCAGGACGAGCGCGTCTGGATATGGCGCTTCGACGCGGAGCGCCGCTCGCTTTCCACGCTTGCCGCCAACGGCGCGACGCTCAGCGTGCCGTTCCGGCCGTTCCACGGCACGATCGGCGTCGCGCCGGCGCATGGCGAGGTCCGCCTCGGCGTCAATCCCGGCGATTTCGGCGGCAATCTCGATATTCCCGACCTGGGGCCAGGAGCGACGCTCTACCTGCGCGCCAATGTCGAGGGTGGGCACCTCTATATTGGCGATGGTCATTATGCGCAGGGCGATGGCGAGATCGCCGGGACCGCGATCGAAGGGGCTTTCGATACGACACTCGTGGTCGATCGCCTACCGGCCGACGACCGCTTCGACTGGCCGCGCTTGGAAACGGACGGCCATATCGGCGTGGTCGGCGTCGCCCGCCCGGTGGACGACGCGATCCGTGTCGCCGCGACCGGCCTGGTGCGCTGGATCGCAGAACTGACCGGCCTCGACACGATGGATGCGCATCAGCTTGTCAGCCAGGCCTGCACGCTGCGCATCGGCAATCTGGTCAACCCGGCCTTCACCGTGCTCTGCTCGATCGGCAAGGATTTGCTGGGAGCGAACATGGCGATCCAGGGCGGGGCCCATGGCAGGCTGCGAGGGGTGGGGCGTCTCGGAAAATAGGCAGACTCGGCTCAGAGCGAGGCCGTGATGCCTCCGTCGACATAGAGCACGTGGCCGTTGACGAAGCTGGCGGCGTCGGAGGCGAGAAAGACGGCCGCGCCGATCAGTTCCTCTACCTCGGCCCAACGGCCGGCCGGCGTGCGCTTCTCCAGCCAGGCGGAGAACTCCGGATTGGCGACCAGCGCGGCGTTGAGCTCGGTGTTGAAATAGCCCGGGCCGATGGCGTTGACCTGCAGACCGTGGCGCGCCCAGTCCGTGGCCATGCCCTTGGTCAGCATCTTCACCGCGCCCTTGGTCGCCGTGTAGGGCGCGATGCCGGTGCGCGCCAGCTCGCTCTGCACGGAAGCGATGTTGACGATCTTGCCGCGGCGCCGCGGGATCATCTTGCGTGCCACCGCCTGACCGACGAAGAAGACGCTGTCGATGTTGGTGGCCTTCAGCCGCTCCCAGGCATCCAGCGGGAAATCCTCCAATGGCGCCCGGTGCTGCATGCCTGCGTTGTTGAACAGAATCTCGATCGGGCCGATGTCGCTTTCGATGGCGTCCACCGCCGCAGCCACGGCCGCAGCGTCGGTCACGTCGAAGGCGCGGGCATGAACCTTGAACCCTTCGGCGGCGAGTTTTGCACGGGCCTCCTCCAGCGCGCTTGCCGTGCGCGCATTGAGCACCACCTCGGCGCCGGCTTCCGCCAGCCCGCGGGCGATGGCGAAGCCGATCCCCTTGGAGGAGCCGGTGACCAGCGCCAGCCGGCCGGTGAGGTCGAAGCGTTTGATTGCCGTCTCGCGCATGACTGCCTCGCTCAGCCCGGAAAGATGGTGAAGCCGCCGTCGACGCGGATCACCTGGCCGTTGATGAAGCGGGCACGCGGTCCGGCGAGGAAGGCCACTGCCTCGGCCACTTCCTCCGGTTCGGCATAGCGGTTGAGCGAGCGCTTTTCCGAATCCATGCGGCTCGGGTCGACGACGCGCGTCGCCTGGAAGCGCGCCGTCTTGGTCGCCCCCGGGCTGACGGCGTTGATGCGCACGCCCTCCTCGATCAGCTCCTTGGCGAGGCAGCGGGTGTAGTGCACGACCGCTGCCTTCAGCGTCGAATAGACCACTTCCGGCGAGCAGCCGATATGGGCGGCGGCCGAGGCGATGTTGATCACCGACCCGGAACCGCGCTTCACCATCGGCGGCACGAAAGCCTGGCAGACCAGCATGGTGCCGATCAGGTTGTTTTCGGTCAGGACCTTGATGTCTTCATAATCGATGTCGAGCGCGTTGTTGGGGCTGGGCTTGCCGCCCTTGGCGCCGATGTCGCCGCCGGCGCAATTGACCAGCACGTGCACGTCGCCCAGCTCCGCCTCTATTCTGCGCTTCATCTCGGCCACGGCGGCCTTGTCGCCGATATTGCCGGTGACGGCGGTGACGCGCGTGCCGTGCCGGCCGATGTGTTTTGCGGATTCTCCCAGATCGGCGAACTCGCCGTATTTGGACGGTTGATTCCAGTCCAGGTCATGGATGGCGACGTCGGCGCCGAGTTCGGCGAGGCGGTCGGCCATGACGTGGCCGAGGCCGCGTCCGGAGCCGGTGACGAAGGCGGTCAGGCCGCTGAGTTCGCGGGTGGTCATTCAGCATTCTCCATGGTCATGAGGCCGAGCGAGCGCATGTTGGCGGCGCTGCGCCGGATCATGTCGAGCTCGTAGGAAACAAGGGCCGCGTCGTCGCCGCGCTCCCAGGGGGTGCGGAAATCGGCGTCGTCGGGCAGCCGGTTTGTCTGCGCGGCGGCCAGGCACGCGGCGAGTTCGCGCGCGGACTTTTCAGGATAGCCGTTCCACCAGTCGTTGGTCAGCAGGCGCACATGCCGCGCCTCCAGCGCGCCTGGCTCCAGCACGGCGGTCAGGGTTTCGTGATGATCCGACAGAATTGCCATCATCTCGCGGAACGGCACGGCGCCGTCGCCGATGGCGCAGCGGACGAGCCTGTATCCCTCGCTCGTGAACTGCACGCGATAGTCCTTGAGGTGGACATGCCTGATATAGGCCGCGATGCGGCGGGTGAAGTCGAGCGGCGCCTCGGCGACCGGAAAGGTGTTGCCGGTGTCGAAGGTTAGGCCGACGCCCGGCCCGCCCAGCTCGCAGAAGGCGACGAGTTCGGCGCTGCCGAAATCCTGATGGTTTTCGATGGCGAGCGTGTGCCCTTCGGCCGCAGCCCGCGGACCCCATTCCTTCAGCGCCGAGCGGATTTTGGTGTTGTACTCGCCCCATTTTTCGCCGGCGGCGTTGCGGTCGCCGCACAGGATCGGCGTCAGCGCGGTGCGGATGATCTTCGCCTCGAGCAGGCGCGCGGCGCGAAACGCGTTGTCGAGCGGCCCGGCGACCAGCAGGCCGCCGCTGACGATCGGGACGATGCCGAGCGAAGCGAGCCGCTCACGCAGCCCGACGACATCGTCGTCGGACAGTTCCGTCAGCCAGGGCTCGTAGATCTCCAGCGCCTTTGCGCCGAGTTCGATGCCGAGCACGAGGAAGCCCTCCAGGCCAGTCCCCTGCGGGTTGGCGCGGGGCGTGCCGCGGCCCTGCAGGCCGAGGTGGTAGGTCAGTCCGTAGGGATTCAGGCCGATACGCAGCATCACCGCAACCCCGCATCGACGAGAATGGATTGTTTGGTGATCATCCGGCTGTCGTCGGCGGCGAGGAACAGCGCGGTGCGGGCGATCTCCTCGCCCAGCAGCACGCGGTGGAGCAGCTGCCGCTGCACCACCTGGTCGACCGCCTCCTCGTCCTTGAACCAAAGCTCCCGCTGCCGCTCGGTGATGACGGCGCCCGGCTCGATGGCGTTGACGCGGATGTTGTCGGGGCCGAAGGCGCGCGCCAGCGCCCGCGTCAGCCCGACGATGCCCGCCTTGGCTGTTGCATAGGCGGCCATCTGGTCGGCGCCGAACCGCCACGAGGTCGAGGAGAAGTTGATGATCGAGCCGAAGCCCAGCGCCTTCATCTGCGGATGCACGGCCTGCGCGGCGAAGAACTGGTGCTTGAGATTCACGTCCTGCGCGCGATCCCAATAGTCCGGCGTCACCTCGGCGACGGCATGGCGGTCGTCATTGGCCGCGTTGTTGACGAGCACTGCGACCGGCCCGAATTCGGCACGGACCTTCTCGATCGCCTGCTGCAAGGCAGGGATGTCGGTCACGTCGCAGGCGATGAACAGCGGCACGTGCCGGGACTTTTCGGCAAGCTCCTCGACGAGCCTTTCGGCGGTCTCGGCCTGGATGTCGAGGAAGGCGACGCGCGCCTGGTTGGCGGCGAAGGCGCGCACCATGTCGGCACCGATGCCGGAGGCGCCGCCGGTGATCAGCACGACGCGATCGCTCAGGCTTGGATAAGTGGCGAAGGACAAGGGCAAAACTTTCAAAGAAGGGTTTTGGTGGTCGGGTCGAACAGGCAGGCGCGCGCCATGTCGATGCCCAGCGTCATGGTCTCGCCCATGCGCGGGGCGCTGTCGGGATCGAACCGGCCGGTGACCTCAAGGTCGCCGAATTTCAGCACCGCGAGCGTTTCGGCGCCGGTCGGCTCGACCAGCTCGACCGGCGCATCCATGGCCGCGATGCCCGGCTTGCGCTGCCCGAGATCGTCGGAGAAGCGGTAGATATGCTCCGGCCGGACGCCCAGCACGACTTGTTTCGGTGCATTCGCGGGCGCGGGCTGGGCGAGCGGCAGGGTGGCCGTGCCGCCATTGGCGGTGCGCACCGTGACGGAAAACTGACCGGCCACGCCGTTCAGCTCCGCCGGAATGAAATTCATCGCCGGCGAGCCCATGAAGCCGGCCACGAACATGTTGGCCGGGCGGCTGTAAATCGTCTGCGCGGCGTCGAACTGCTGCACCGAGCCCTGGTGCATGACGGCGATGCGCGAGGCCAGCGTCATCGCCTCCACCTGATCGTGGGTGACGTAGATGGTGGTCTTGCCGACGCGGTTGTGCAGCTTCTTGATCTCGGTGCGCATGTCGACGCGCAGCTTTGCGTCGAGATTGCTGAGCGGTTCGTCGAACAGGAACAGTTTCGGGTCGCGCACCAGCGCCCGGCCCATGGCGACGCGCTGGCGCTGGCCGCCGGAAAGCTGGCCGGGTTTTCGGTTGAGCAGCGGCTCGATCTGCAGCAGCGCCGACACGCGCTTGACCGCCTCCGCCTGCTCGGCCTTCGGCACGCCGCGGCTTTCCATGCCGAAGGTGATGTTTTCCCGCACCGTCATGGTCGGGTAGAGCGCGTAGGACTGGAACACCATGGCGATGTCGCGATCCTTGGGCGGCACGGAATTCACCAGCCGGTCGCCGATGCGGATCTCGCCCGAGGTCACACTTTCCAGCCCGGCGATCATGGCGAGCAGCGTCGATTTTCCGCAGCCGGAGGGGCCGACCAGCGCAACGAACTCGCCCGGCTGCGCTTCGAGATTGATGCCGCGAAGCACCTCGACGGCGCCGTAGCTCTTCTGCAGGTTGCGGATGGTCAGCGCGGATTGGTTGGTCATTTGATGGCGCCCTGCGTCAGTCCCCGCACGAAATATTTTCCGCCGAACAGGTAGATCAGCAGCGGCGGCAGCGCGCCGATCAGCACGGCTGCGCTCATCACGTCGTAGCTGCGGGCCGTGGTGCCGCTCGCCGTGAGCGCGACCAGCGCGGCGGTGATCGGCTGCTGCTGGCCCGAGGTGAAGACCACGCCGAACAGATATTCGTTCCAGATGCCGGTGAACTGCCAGATCACCGTGACGATCAGGATCGGCGGCGACAGCGGCAGGATGATTTTTCGGAAAATACGCCAGAAGCCGGCGCCGTCGATGCGGGCGGCTTTGATCAGGTCGTCGGGGATGCCGACATAATAGTTGCGGCAGAACAGCGTGGTGAAGGAGATGCCCTGGATGACGTGCACCAGGATCAGGCCGTAGGTCGAGTTGGTGAGGCCGAGCTTGCCGAGCACGAAAGCCCACGGCATCAGCGCAATCTGGCCTGGCATGAACACGCCAAGGAGCATGCAGGTGAACAGCACTTCCGAGCCGCGGAAGCGCCATTTGGAAAGCACGTAGCCGTTGATCGCGCCGAGCAGCGTCGAGAGGATGGTCGCCGGAATGGTCATCCACAGCGAGTTCAGGAAATTGCGCTTCATGCCTTCGCATGTGCCGGCGATGCAGTAGGTGCCCCAGGCGTCGCTCCAGGCATTCAGCCGGAAAGACTGGGGCAGGGAGATCAGCCCGTTGCGAGCGATCTCTTCCTGCTCGCGGAAGGAGTTGAGCACGACCACCAGCAGCGGCACAAGATAGATGACGGCAAACAGAGTCAGCAGGCCGTAGATGGCGAAGCGGCTCCAGAAGTGCCGGCGGCTCGCGGCGGCAGCTTCGGCGTCGAAGGGCAGGGCGATCGCCGTGTCAGCCATGGCCGCTCTCCCGCCTGCGGCGCCACACCACCCAGAGGGAGTAGGGCACCAGCACCACGGCAAGCGCGGTCAGCATCATGACCGCAGCGGCCGCGCCCTCGCCAATCTGGCCGCGCTGGAACATCAGGTCGTAGACATAGATGGCCGGGAAGGTGGTGGAGACGCCGGGGCCGCCGCGCGTCAGCGCCGCGACCAGGTCGAATGTCTTGATCGCGAATTGGATCTGAATGACGGCCACCGCCAGGAAGATCGGCGCGATGGTCGGCAGGATGACCCTCCTGTAGGTGCGGAAAGTGGAGGCGCCGTCGATCTGGGCGGCCTTGATCAAATCCGGATCGACCGAGCGCAGCCCGGCCAGGAACAGCGCCATGGCGAAGCCCGACGACTGCCAGACGCCGGTGATGATGATGGCGTAGATCGCCAGATTGCGGTCGCTGGTGAGCGCGAAGTTGAAGCTGCTCCAGCCGAGACCACGCACCAGCGCCTGGATGCCGTCGGCCGGATTGTAGAGCCAGCTCCATACCGTGCCGGTGACGATGAAGGAGACGGCAAGCGGATAGAGGAAGATGGTGCGCCACACGGCCTCGCCGCGCACCCGCTGGTCGATGAGAATGGCAAGCAGCAGGCCGACCGCCATCGAGCCGAGAATGTAGAAGCCGCTGAAGAAGAAGAGATTGGTGTAGGCGATGTTCCAGCGGCGGTTGGCCCACAGAGACATGTAGTTGTCGAGGCCGGCGAAGCCGTAGCTCGGCAGCAGCGACGACGTGGAAACCGACAGATAGAGCGTCCACGCTGCGAAGACGAAGACATAGACGAAGCTCGCGGCCAGCGACGGGGCGAGCACGAGGATGGGTATCAGCGTGCCGAGACGCTCCCGCCAGGGGCGCGCCGGTGCGGCGATCGGAATGGTCAGGTCGTGGGTGGACATCGCGCCGCCTGGAAACGAAAGCGGGCGCGGGAAACTCCCGCACCCGGCCCGGAGGGCAAGCTACAACTGCGCTTCGGCGGCGTCCGCCATGGCGTTGGCGGCGTCCTGCGCCGACATGCCGGGCGTGGCCACGAACTCGGTGATGGTGTCCATCATGGCGCCGCGCAGCTTCTGCGGCACGGTCATGTTGTGCGCCATAGACCGCACCAGCGTGCCGCCGTCGATCGATGCCTGCAGATCCTTCTGTGCGATCTGCTGGCAGGGATTGAAGCCGTTGGACAGGTCGACGTCGAGCCTCGCCGGGATCGAACCCTTGGTCTGGTTGAAGATGGTCTGGAATTCCGGCGAGAGGATCGTGCTTGCCAACAGCTTCTGGCCCTCCTGATAGTCCGGGTCCTTCTGCTGGAAGAACACGACCGAGTCTGAGTTGAGGATGAAGCCGGGCTTGCCCCAGTCGGTCGGCGCCTGGCCGCAGACATAGTCGGTGCCCTGCTTGAAGCCGCCGGCGGTCAGAAGCCCGAGCGTCCAGTCGCCCATGATGTGGAAGGCGGCCTCGCCGCGGCCGACCAGATGCGACATGGAATCCCAGTCGCGACCGTTCATGCCGGGATCCATGTACTTGGTGGTCATGGTGCGGAACTGCTCGAACGCCTTGACCATGCCGTCGCTGCGCATGGCGTCGATGTCGCCTTCGACGAACGCCTTCTTGTAGAGATCGAGATCCTGCCCGTAGACGACGACCTCGAACACGGTCGAGTCGGTCCAATCGGCGGTCGAGTGCGAGAGGCAGATCTTGCCGGTGGCCACGATCTTGTCGCAGGCCGCGTTGAAATCGGCCCAGGTCTTCGGGATCTCGGTGACGCCGGCGGCTTCCATCACCTTCGGCGAGGCCCAGATCCAGTTGATGCGATGGATGTTCATCGGCGCGGCGACCCATTTGCCGGTCGGCTTCATCACCGGCAGCAGCTCCGGCGCCACCACCTTCTCCCAGCCTTCGGCCGCCGCCAGCTCGTCGAGGTCGGCGGTCATGCCGGTCTCGTTCCACTCGGCGATCTCGGGGCCCTTGAGCTGCACGGCCGGGGGCGCGTTGCCGGCGATCACGTCGGCGCGCAGTTTTGCCAGCGTGTTGGCGGTGTGGCCGGCGATCGAGGTCTGCTGCCAGGTGCCGCCCTTGGCCTGGAACATCTCGCCGAGCTTGGCGATGGCCTGCGCGTCCGAGCCGGTCGCCCATTGATGCAGCAGGTTGGTCTTGGGCTCGGCGAAGGCGGAACCCGCAAGAAAAGTGCATGCCGCGGCGGCGGCGGCCGTCCTCAGATAACTCATCGTTTCACTCCCATTTGGTTCTGCACGGTTCGTTGCGACCGTTTCGGCAGAGACCGGCGGTTCATGCACGCGATCTCTAGTTTTTTCTAGAATGATCAAATACAACGTTCAGTCAAGGAGCTTTTAGGCCTTTATGACAAAAACCCTGCTCAAATCCCTGTTGATCGATCAGCCTTCCGGAACGCCGGAAAGCGTCATTGTGCGCTGCCTCAGCCAGCGCGGCGCCATTTCGGCGGCGCAGATCGCGCGAATGACCGGACTCGCTCGGTCGACGGTGTCGACGGCTCTGACAGGCCTGAGGAAATCAGGGATGGTGGTCGAAATCGTCGGCCCACAGGAGGGTACGAAGGGTGTTGGACGTCCGGCGGCGGCCCTGGCGCTCAACCCGGAAGCCGGCACCTGCGTCGGCATCCACATCAGCCTCGACGAGGTCCGGCTGATGGTGGCCGACGTCTCGCATTCTGTCATTGCTGAACAAAATATCCCTTTAGGCGTGGACTACACGCCGCAGCAGGCCGCCAGGATGGCGAAGGAAGTGATCGCGCAAAGCTATGCTGACAAGGGTCTGCCGGTATCGGGCCTCCTCGGGGTCGGCGTTTCCGTGTCGGGCCCGGTGAGCCCGGATGGCGTCGTGCAGAGGGCCAGCATTGTCCCAACCTGGGCCGGCGTCAACATCCGCAACGTGTTCGGCCCTGTGCTGCAGCAGCCGATTTTCGCCGACAACGAAAGCAACTGCTCGGCCATCGCCGAGATGATGTGGGGCGCGGCGGTGGGCCATGAGGACTTCGTGCTGTTCAAGATCGATCTGGGTGTCGGCGGCGCGATCGTGCAGAACGGCCGCATCCTGACCGGCATCGCCGGAGGGGCGGGGGAGTTCGGGCACATCAGCATCGACCCGACGGGCGATCTCTGCCGTTGCGGCAACCGCGGCTGCCTCGAGCTATATGCCAGCTTTACGCGGCCGCTCGAGCAGATCGCCAGGGTGGTCGGCCGCAGCGTCACCATGGATGACGCGATCCTGATGGCGGAGCAGGGCGACGTACGGGCGCTGCGCATGATCGGGGACACGGCGGAGATCGCCGGGCGCGGCCTCGGCATGATCGGCTCGGTGATCAACCCGCCGCTGATCATCATCGGCGGACGCATGGCGCTGGCCGGCGACATCTTGCTGGCGCCGCTCGTCGCCTCTTACGAAAAGCACACGCTGATCAAGGCGCGCGATCTTCCGCCGGAGTTGCGCACCCGCATTACGATCGGCAAGCATACCGAGAACGACGTCCTGCTCGGAGCGGTCGGCCTGGTGCTGCGCCATCACGGCCGGCTTCAGTAGCGCATCGCCTGACTTCCCAGGTTCGTCCTGCTTTCGCCGACGACGCTTTGTCGGCGACGGCTTCCTGTTTGTAGATATGTCTTCATTCTTGACAATAACCTATTTGAATGTAGGTTTTGCTTCGCCTTGCGCCATCGGCCGGGGTGGAGCTCCGCGGCAATGTGGCCAGCACTGCTCCAGCGATAGTCAAGGCTCTCGGCAGGACCGAGGATTGGGGTCGGCGAGAGCGCAAGCCGGCCTGGAATCCGCAAAAGCAGGTTCGATGCCGAGTGATGCGGCAGTCACGGCGGGCGGCACGGGGGAAGAATGACGATCCGCGACCTGTTGATGAACGAGGGGCTGTCGCTCACGCCGTCGGAAGAGAAGATCGTGCGGCTGCTGCTGGCCGAGTATCCGACGTCGGGTCTGGGTACGGCGACCAGCCTCGCCAGGCGCGCCGGCGTCAGCGATCCCACGGTGGTCCGCCTGGTCATGAAGCTCGGCTATGACGGCTTCGCCGATTTCCAGGCGAAGCTGCTTGCCGAGGTCGAGGCGCGGCTGCACTCGCCGCTGCTGATGATGGAGGCCAAGCGGACGGCCGGCTCGGAGGACAATGCCATCCTGGCCTATCTAGGCTCGGTCGGCACTGCGATCGAGAAGTCGGTGAGCACGACACCTCTGCAGAGCTACGAGCGCGCGGCCAGGCTGCTGATGGAGGCCAAGGGCGACGTGGTGCTGCTCGGCGGCCGGTTCAGCCGCTATGTCGCCGGCATGTTCGCGGGCTACATGCTGCAGTTCCGCCCAGGTGTGCGTGACCTCGGCGCGTTGTCCGCGCAGGCATTCGACGTGTTGGCCGATCTCGGCCGCAGGGACGTGCTGGTGGTCTTCGATTACCGCCGCTACCAGCTCGACGTCGTCGATTTCGCCCGCCAGGCGTCGGCGCGCGGGGTGCGTGTCCTTTTGTTCACCGACCAGTGGCTGTCGCCAGTCGACGAGCTTGCCGAGGTGACGATCGTCAGCCCGCTCGAGGTGGCCTCGCCCTACGACACGCTGGCGCCGGCGATCGCGCAGATGGAGGCGCTGGTCGCCCACATCCTTTCGACGCTGAGCGACGACGCCCGCGTTCGTATCGAGCGGCTGGAGGAAGTCCGGCATGCCAACGCCGTGACGCTTGACAGCGATCCGCAGGAAAACCGGGCGCGCCGCACGCCCGGACCCAAATCAGCAAGGCAGGACCAGAAATCATGACGCCACCCCTCCCGAAGCGGGACGAACCCTATCGCGCCGGCGAGACCGCGCTGCTGGTCGTCGACATGCAGCGCATCTGGCTGGAGCCCGGCGCCGATCCGGATCATCCCGAGCGTGGTCCGGACCACTATTTCTACCGCCAGACGGCAAGCCAGACGATCCCGAACCAGCAGCGGCTGCTCGCGGCGGCCCGCGCCAACGGCGTCGAGGTGCTGCACACCATCATCCAGAGCCTTACCGAGGACGGCCGCGACCGCTCGCTCGATCACAAGCTGACGCCGATCCACATCCCGCCGAGCCTGCCCGAAGGCCTGCCGATCCCCGCTTTGGCACCGGTCGGCGACGAGATCATGCTGCCGAAGACATCGTCCGGCATCTTCAACTCGACCAATGTCGACTACGTGCTGAAGAATCTCGGCATCCGCTATTTGATCGTGGCCGGCGTCCTGACCGACCAGTGCGTGGACATGACGGTGCGCGACGCCGCCGATCGCGGCTATCTCGTCACCTGCGTTTCAGACGCTTGCGCGACCATCACGCAGGAACGCCACGACATCGCCCTGAAAGCGTTCGGCGGCTATTGCTGGATCGCCGACACCGACTCCGTGCTCGCCCGCATCGAAGCCCTGGGGAAGCGCGCATGAACGCCGAATCGCTCGTAGCGGTCGTCACCACCGACCTTGCTGCCATCACGCGCGGCCGCTTCGTGGTGGAAAGCAGGCTGGACAAGATCGCTGCCACCGGCGTCGGCTGGCTGCAGGCGAACCTGTCGCTGACGCCGTTCAACTCGATCGTCGACCCCAATCCGTGGGGTTCTTCGGGCGACCTGCGGCTGATCCCGGATCTCGGAGCGCGCTTCCGCACCGCCGGCACCGGCTCGGCCACGCCGTTCGACATGGTGGCCGGCGACATCGTCGAGCTCGACGGCAGCCCGTGGCTCGGCTGCACGCGCACCATGCTGAAGGACGCGCTCGCCGCATTGAAGGCCGAGACCGGCCTGTCGGTGGTCGCCGCCTTCGAGCAGGAGTTCCAGCTTCTCGGTGGTAGCTTCGCGCCGGCGCATTCGCTGTCGTTCGCGGCGCTGCGGCGCACCGATCCCTTCGCACCCGGGCTGATGGCTGCGTTGGAGGAGGCGGGCGTCTCGCCGGAGGTCATCATCGCCGAGTTCGGCAGCGAGCAGTTCGAGGTGACGCATGCGCCGACCGACGCGCTGGCCGCGGCCGACCGAGCCGTCGCCATCCGCGAGATCACGCGCGAGCTGGCGCGCAACGCAGGCTGCCGCGCCTCATTCGCGCCGAAGACGGCGCCTGACGCCGTCGGCAACGGCGTGCACATCCATTTCAGCTTCGTCGACAGGGAGGGCAAGCCGGCGACCTACGATGCTTCCATGCCGGGCGGTCTGTCGGGGCGGGCAGGAGCCTTCTGCGCGGGCGTGCTGCGGCATCTGCCTGCGATCACAGCGCTGACGGCGTCGAGCGTGCCGTCCTACCACCGCCTCAAGCCGCATAGCTGGAGCTCGTCCTATACCTGGCTCGCCGACCGCGACCGCGAAGCGACGCTGCGCATCTGCCCGACCGTGACCATCGGCGGCCGCGACCCGTCGCGGCAGTACAACGTCGAGTACCGGGCGGCCGATGCGACGGCCAATCCCTATCTGTCGCTGGCGGCGATCGTGCGCGCCGGGCTGGAGGGACTGAAATCCGGGCTGCCGACGCCGCCGCTGGTGTCCGGAGACCCGACGCAGATGAGCGAGGCGGAACTGGACAGGCTGGGCCTCGAGCGCCTGCCCGAGACCTTGCCGGCGGCGATCGACGCGCTGGTCGCCGACGAGACCGTCACCGGCTGGTTCGCGCCGGCCTTCGTCGAGACCTTCGTCGGGCTGAAGCGGCACGAGGCGGAGCATCTTGCCGATCTCGATGCCGAGGCGGTCTGCGAGCTCTACGGGAAGCTCTATTGATGGAGCCCGCAAAAGACTGGCCGGAGGCGGTCGAGGTTCTCAACGAGGACGGCCGCTCCGACATCGTGCTCCTGTGCGAGCATGCATCCAACCACGTTCCCGCCGAGTACCGTGGCCTAGGCCTCGAGCCCCGCCATCTGGAGCGTCACATCGCCTGGGACATCGGCGCTGCCGAAGTCACCCGCCGCCTGTCGGAGCGGCTCGACGCGCCGGCCTTCCTGGGCACCTATTCGCGGCTGCTCGTCGACCTCAACCGGCCGCTTGGCCTCGAGGGCAGCATTCCCGTCCATTCGGAAGACACCGCCATCCCCGGCAATGTCGGCATCGACGTCGCCGAGAGGGCGAGGCGGGCGGCGATCATGTTCGCGCCTTTCCACGATCGCGTAGCGGCGCATCTCGACCGGCGCATCGCCGAAGGCCGGCCGACCCGGATCATCACCATTCACAGCTTCACGCCGGTATTTTTGGGCGTCGCGCGTCCCTGGCATGCCGGCGTGCTGTTCGGCGAGGCGCGGCAATTTGCGACCGCCATCCTTGCCGGTCTCAGAACCGACGGCTCGCTCGATGCCGAGGCCAACGTGCCCTACGTGATCAGCCGCGACGGCGACTATGCCGTGCCCATCCACGGCGACGACCGCGGAATTCCGGCGGTGCTGATCGAGATCCGGCAGGATCTCGTCGCCGATGCGCAAGGCATCGAGGAATGGACCGATAGGCTGGTCGCTGCGCTGCCGGTCCTGCAAACGGAGAGAGCCGGATGAGCACGCCCAGCCTGCGCGAACGGGACGCAAGGGTCATCGCCGAGATCGGCAGGCTGCGCTTCTCGCCGCTCAGCCTGGTCGGCGGCAGGGGCAACCGGCTGATCGAGGAGGGTGGGCGCGAAGTGCTCGACCTCTCCGGTTCGGCCGGTCCGGCCGCGCTCGGCTACGGCCATCCGGCGATCGTCGAGGCGGTGGAGAGGGCGGTCCGCGACATGGCCGGCGCCAGCCTGCTGCTCTATCCCAACGAGCCGGCGGTGTCGCTGGCGGAGCGGCTGCTGGCGGTCACGCCGGGCAGCGGCGAGCGGCGCGTCTGGTTCGGACATTCCGGGTCGGACGCCAATGACTGCACGGTACGCGTGCTCGCCGCCGTCACCGGGCGCTCCCGCTTCATTTCCTTCATCGGCTCCTATCACGGCAATCTGTCCGGCTCGATGGGCATTTCCGGCCACACCGCGATGACCCACACGCTGCCGCGGCCGGGCGTCCTGCTGCTGCCCTATCCCGACCCGTTCCGGCCGAAATTCAGCGCCGAGGACGTGCTGGCGCTGCTCGACTACCAGTTCGAGACGACCTGCCCGCCCGACCAGGTGGCGGCGGTGTTCATCGAGCCGCTGATGTCGGACGGCGGCCTCATCGTGCCGCCGCACGGCTTCCTGAAGGCGTTGCAGGACCGATGTCGCCGGCACGGCATCAAAATCGTCGTCGACGAGGTCAAGGTCGGGCTGGCGCGCTCGGGCCGCATGCACTGCTTCGAGCACGAGGGGCTGGAGCCGGACCTCGTCGTCTTCGGCAAGGGGCTCGGCGGCGGCCTGCCGCTCTCGGCGGTGGTCGGCCCGGCCGAGATCATGGACCATGCGCCGGCCTTCGCTCTGCAGACAACGGCCGGTAATCCGGTGGCGACCGCAGCAGGCGGCGCGGTGCTGAAGACCATTGAACGCGAAGGCCTGGTCGAGCGCTCGGCAAGGATCGGAAAGCTGTTTTCGGACGGGCTGCGCGCGCTGGCCGAAAAACACGAGATCATCGGCGACGTGCGGGGCAGGGGGCTGGCGGTCGGCGTCGATCTCGTCGCTGACCGCGGCACGCGCGACCCGGTGCCGGCGACCACCACCGCCAAGATCATCTACCGCGGCTACCAGCTGGGCGCTGCCTTCACCTATGTCGGGCTGAAGGCCAATGTGCTGGAATTCATGCCGCCGCTGACGCTGACGGACGACGAGGCCGCCGAGGGCGTCGCCATCGTCGACCGGGCGATCGAGGACGTGCTGGCCGGCAAGGTCGCCGACGCCGACGTCGCTTCCTTCATGATGTGGTGAGGACGAGCCATGGGCCTGGGCTGGCGGACCATTCCCGACGACATGCGTGCTTTTATCGAGGCGCAGAAACTGTTCTTCGTGGCGACGGCGCCGACTGACGGGCGGGTCAACCTCTCCCCCAAGGGCCTCGACACGCTGCGCGTGCTCGACGAGCGCACCGTCGCCTATCTCGACCTCACCGGCAGCGGCAACGAGACGGCCGCGCATGTCACCGAGAACGGGCGCATGACCATGATGTTCTGCGCCTTCAACGGCGAGCCGATGACGCTGCGCCTCTACGGCAGAGCCGAGTTGGTCCGCCCGGATCATCCGGAATGGACGAACCTCCTGGCGCTCTTTCCCGAGTTTCCGGGAACGCGCCAGATCTTCCGCCTCGCTGTCGACAGCGTTGCCACCTCCTGCGGCTGGAGCATCCCGGCCGTCGGCGAGATGCGGGAGCGTGACGAGCTGATCGACTGGGCGAAGGCCAAGGGCGAGGATGGGATCGAAGCCTACCGGCTCGCCAACAACGTCGTCAGCATCGACGGCCTGCCGACCGGCTACGTGTCCGACGACTTCTGATGAGCCTTTCCGACGCCATATCGCTTGCCTTCGCCGACGGCGAGGTCATGCATTTCCCTGCTGTGACGGGAGACAGCGTGCTGGCGTCCGCGGAGAAGGCAGGCAACGTGCTCGCGTCCAACTGCCGCGAAGGCACCTGCCGGACCTGCGCGGCGCGCAACAACGAGGGCGAGGAGGTGCTGCTGTGCATCGAGCCTGCCCGCGGCGGCCTATCGCTCAAGCTGCCCTACCGCCGTACCGACGTGACGCCGCCGTCGCTGCGCCGCGCCAAGATCAACGGTTTTTCGCGAGTATCCAGTTCGGTCTGGGAGCTGCGCTACCGCCTGCAGTTTCCCCTGTCGTTCCTGCCCGGCCAGTATGTCGAGGCGACGTTTCCCGGGCTGGACGAGCCGCGCCGTTTCTCCATGGCCAATGCGCCTTCGGAGAAGGAACAAGTTCTGCACGTCCGGGAGCTTCCCGGCGGCGGCATGTCCGCCTATCTCGGCGGGCGGGCGAAGCCGGAGGACGCGTTCACCGTGCGCGGGCCGTTTGGCGTCTTCTACCTGCGCTCGACGTCCCGGCCGAAACTGTTCGTCGCCGGCGGCACCGGACTGGCGCCGATCATGTCGATGCTGGCGAGCATCGATCCCGATACCGCCCCGCCGCTCGCCGTCGTCGCCGGCTTCACATCGGACGAGGACGCCTATGCGATCGAGGAGCTGCGCGGCCTCGGTCAGAGGCTGCCGCTGCAACTGATCCTTGCCGCCGACCGTGCCGGCTCGTCGTGGAGCGGCATGAAAGCCAATCCGGTCGAGGCGGTGCGTTTCGTGAAAGCCGTTCCGCTCGGCCCCGGCACCGAAGCTTATCTGTGCGGCCCGCCCGGAATGGTCGCGGCCGCCCGTCAGGCGCTGTCCGCACATGGCCTGTCGGATTCCGACGTGTTCAACGAGGCATTCACCCATGCTCCCTGACCGATACGGCACCGTTCCAGGGGTGGTATGGACCACTGAAGAGAAACAAACATATCAAATGAGAGATATCATTGGTGAAGAGATATTGACGCAGAGGAACGCCTCGTTCTAGCGTGCGTGCAACAGCGGAGACTGTGGGGAACCCAATGGGGAACGGAAGCGACGTCATCGTCGTCGGCGCCGGCATCGTCGGATCGAGCGCGGCCTATCACCTCGCTGCCGAAGGCGCTTCGGTCACGCTGATCGAGCAGTCGCATCCGGCCGGCGGGCCGACCGGCAAATCCTCCGCCCTGCTGCATGCCTTCTACCTGATGCCCGAACTGTCGCAGCTCGCCATCCGCGGCCGGGACATCCTCGTTTCCTTGCCGGAGATTGCTTGCGAGGGGGCCTTCGTCACCCAGATCGGCATGATGTGGGTATGCGGAAAGGACAATGCGGAAAGCTGGAGTGCCGCCGCCGAGCGCATCCGCGGCGAGGGCGCGGCGATGGAGACGCTGACGCCGCAGGCTTTCGCCGACGCTGCTCCGGGCTTTGCGCTCGACGACGTGGCGCTTGCCATCTGGGAGCCGGAATACGGCTATGCCGACGCCTTCGGTGCCACCAACGCCATCGCCCGCGCCGCGCGCGGCAAAGGCGCCAGGCTCATGCAGAACACGCCCGTTACCCGGCTGCTGCGGCAGGGCGACCGGGTGACGGGCGTCGAGCTGAAGGACGGCGCCTGTCTGGAGGCGGATACGGTCGTGCTGGCCGCCGGGCCGTGGACGCGGCGGCTGCTGGCGACCGTCCAGCTCGACCTGCCGCTGCATGTCGAGCGCCATCCGATGGCGGTGCTGGACGCCGGCGGCAAGGCGCGGCAGGTGATGCCCTTCGCCTGGTGCGACGACATCTCCTGCAACTATGCTCGGCCCGACAATGACGGCGTCATCCTCGCCGGTACCTGGGCCGGCGGCGGCACCGGCGTGCGCCACGAGGAGGCCGTGCGGCCGCGTTTGGTCGAGGACCCCGATCACTACATGGAAGGCATGGACGAGGCCGAGTCGGTGGAGATCGTCGAAACCTTCGCCACCCGCGTCCCGGCCATGCTCGAACTCGGCATCCGGCCGGGCTACGCCGGGCTCTACGACATGAGCCCCGACGATCTGCCGGTGATCGGCGCCATGCCGGGCGTCGAGGGGCTGGTCGTCTCGGCGGGCTCGTCCGGGCACGGCTTCAAGACCGGTCCGGCCGTCGGCGAGGCGATCGCGCATCTGGTGACGCGGGGGCCGCAGCCGATCCTGGCGCCGTTCTCGCCCGCCCGCTTCAGGGCGGCATGATGGTGTCGGTGACGGCGAGCGAAACGAGGTCGCGGCCGTTCCTGCCGGCCGCCTTCCGCAATGCCTTTGTCGATGCGCTCGCCATGGTCGCGGTGCTGGTGCTCGCGGGCTTGGCTGTCTTCCTGTTCGGCGGGGCGGCGATGCAGCGTGTCGTCACTTATGCCGCGATCATGCTGACGGCGGTGCTCGGGCTGCAGATCTTCTCCGGCAACACCGGCATCGTCTCCTTCGGCCATGCCGCGTTCGTGGGGCTCGGCGCCTACGCCACCGGCATTCTCACCATGCCGGCCGCCTTGCAGCGCACCGCGCTGCGCGACCTGCCGCCATTCCTCGCCGGCCACGAGCTCTCCTTCTTCGCCGCGCTCGCCGTAGTGCTGGTGCTGGCCGTGCTGATCGGCCTCCTCACCGGCACGCCGCTGCTGAGACTTTCCGGGTCGAGCATGGCGATCGCCACTCTGGCCATGCTGATCATTGTCTACACGCTGCTGGTGGCGAGCCGCGAGATCACGCGTGGTAGCCAGCCCTTCTACGGCGTGCCGCGCGAGGTGGGCCTGTGGACGGCTGTCGTCGTGGCGTCGATCGCATTGCTCGCGGCGCGGCTGTTTCGTGAGACATCGTTCGGCCTTGCCGCCCGCGCCGCCGCGGACGACGAGCGCGGCGCCGCGGCCGTCGGCGTCGACCACCGCACAGCGCGGATCGCCGCCTGGGTTCTGAGCGCGGTCGCCGCCATGGCCGCCGGCGCGATGATGGCGCAGTTCCTCGGCGCATTCTCGCCGCGCGACTTCTATTTCGACCTCGGCTTCACGCTGCTCGCCATGTTGATCGTCGGCGGCATGAGTTCCTCGCTCGGTGCCTTTGCCGGCGTCGTGGTGACGATCGTCGTCGTCGAGGTGGTGCGCCGCTTCGAGGGCGGCGGGGTGGTGCTCGGCTTCCAGTTGCCCGTCCTGTTCGGCCTGACCCAGGGTATGCTCGCCGTCGCCATGATCCTGGTCATCTGGCGGCGCCCGACCGGCCTGTTCGGCGACCGCGAGCTCGACCTGCTGCGTCGCTCGGAAAGCGCTTCCATCGCAGCCTCGGCGGAGCCGGCGCGGCGGGCGGACAGCGGCCGGGTCGCCGCCGACCATCTGACCCGGCGTTATGCCGGCGTAGTCGCGGTCGACGACGTGACGCTTTCTTTTGGCACCGACAGCATCACCGGCATCATCGGCCCCAACGGCGCCGGCAAGACGACGCTGCTCAACATGCTGGCCGGCGACGTCCAGCCGAGCGCCGGCAGCGTCTCGATCGGCATACCGGTCGGCAAGGCATCGGCCTTTCGTTTCGCCCGCGCCGGTATCGCCCGTACTTTCCAGAACATCCGCATTTTTCCGCGCATGACGGTGCTGGAGAATGTCGTGGTCTCCGCCCGCCAGGTCGAACCGGACCTCGCCGCCGCCGAAGCCGCCGCCATGCGCGAGCTCGCCCGCATGGGGCTGGAGGCGTTTGCCGATCGGCCGGCCGCAGGGCTCGCCTACGGCTTGCGCAGGCGACTCGAGGTGGCGCGCGCTCTGGCGCTGAAGCCGCGCTTCCTGCTGCTCGACGAGCCGGCGGCGGGCATGAACGCGGTGGAGACGGCGGAGCTGGTTGCCATCCTCGCGACGGTGCGCGCCGAGCGGCGCATCGGCGTCATCCTGATCGAGCACGACATGCGGCTGGTCATGAATCTGTGCGAGCGCGTCGTCGTCATCGACCACGGCCGGGTCATCGCCGACGGCGCGCCGCCCGAGGTGCAGACCAATCCGGCCGTCGTCGCCGCCTATCTCGGCAGCCGCACCGCCCGCGCCCACATGGACGCCAAGACAGACTGAACCACAACCGGGAACACAGAAGGAGACAAGACATGCCCACGAGCCTTTACCGCCGTCACCACGCAGCGCTGTGCGCCGCCGTCTTCGGCATTGCCCTGACCGCCGCTCCGGCGCTCGCGGAAGAGATCATCATCGGCGCCGCCACCGCCCAGACCGGAGGGCTGGCGCCCTACGACCAGCCGGCACTGGCCGGCCTTCGCATGGCGCTGGACGAGCTCAACGCCAAGGGTGGGCTCGGCGGCAAGTACAAGGTGAACCTCATCATCAAGGACACCCGCTCCGACACCGCCCAGACCGCTACCGTGGCGCAGGAACTGATCGACGCCGGCGCCAAGATCATGATCACGCCCTGCGACGCCGACCCGTCGATCTCCGCCGGCCAGCTCACTCAGCCGCTCGGCATCCCGACGCTGACGCTCTGCGGCTCCGCGCCGGTGCTCACCGAGGCGGTCGGCGACGTCATGTTCGGCACCTACCCGGCCGACAACGTGCAGGCGACCGCAGTCGCCGACTTCGCCATCGCCGAGGGCAAGAAGAAGGTCTTCCTGCTCACCTC
Source organism: Kumtagia sp. (assembly GCF_059502445.1). Taxonomy (NCBI): domain Bacteria; kingdom Pseudomonadati; phylum Pseudomonadota; class Alphaproteobacteria; order Hyphomicrobiales; family Phyllobacteriaceae; genus Kumtagia; species Kumtagia sp. Next base: position 94,243 of record NZ_JCACER010000004.1, on the reverse strand, counting down.
GCCGGACGCCACCTACACCGCCAATCTTCCCGAATATTTCGGAAAAGTGTTCGAGAAAAAGGGAGGAACCGTCGTCGGACGCGGCACTTTTACGATGGGACAGCCTGATTTTTCGGCTGAAATCACCAACATTAAGGGCCTCGCCGACCAGCCGGACCTGATCATGACGGCGGCCTACGAGCCGGATTTCCCGGCTTTCATCCAGCAATTGCGCGCCGCCGGCGTGACCATCCCCGTCTACGGCGCCGACGCCATCGGCACGCCGACCATCAAGGGGCTCGGCAGCCTGGTCGACGGCGTGGTGTTCACCGCCGCCGGTTACGCAGAACCGGGCAGCAAGCTGGAGGCCTTCAACGCCGCCTTCGCCAAGCATGCCGGCCATGCGCCGGAATCGACCTATGAGGTGAACGGCTACGAGATCGGACTGATCCTCGACGAGGCGGTGAAGACGGCCGGCTCCGACGATCCGAAGGCGATCCGCGACGCCATCGCCAACCTCAAGGATTTCGAGGGCATTACCGGCAAGATCACCTATGCCGGCACCGACCGCATGCCGCTCAGGCCGGTGGCGCTGATGCGCTACGAGGGCGGCGAGCAGAAGCATGTCGAGACGGTCACGCCGGACGCAGCCGACGTCCCGGCGCCGTGACGCCATGCTTGCCGTCGAAGCCCTGAAGATCCGGTACGGCGAGGTCGAGGCGGTGCGCCGCGTCGACCTTTCCGTGGGCGGCGGCGAGATCATCGCGCTGGTCGGCGCCAACGGCGCCGGCAAGAGCTCGACGCTCGGCGCCATTGCCGGCCTGGTGGCGCCGGCGGCCGGCCGGATCGTCTTCGACGGCACAGACATAACGGGGAAGCCGCCGGAGACGATCTCGCGCCGCGGCGTCTCGCTGGTGCCAGAGGGGCGACGCATCTTCGCCAGCCTCAGCGTGGCAGAGAATTTGCGCCTTGGCGGGGCGATGCATCTCGCGGCGCCTGAAGCCAAGGCGCGCGAGGAAGAGATGCTCGATCTTTTTCCGATTCTGAGGCGCTACCACCGCATCAAGGGCGGCAACCTTTCCGGCGGCGAGCAGCAGATGCTGGCGATCGCGCGTGCCCTGATGGCCAAGCCCCGCCTCATCCTGCTTGACGAACCGTCGCTTGGGCTCGCGCCGCGGATGATCGACACGGTGTTCGACCTGATCGCCGATTTACGCCGCAACGGCCTCACCGTGCTTTTGGTCGAGCAGAACGTGGCGCTAGCGCTGGAGATCGCCGACCGCGCCACCGTGCTTGCCAATGGCGAGGCGGTGTTGGCTGGCACGGCGAAGGAACTCGCCACCTCCGACCTCGTCCGCCAAGCCTATCTCGGAGCTTAGGAAAAATGGTCGCGCAGCAGATCATCAATGCGGTGAGCCTCGGTGGCGTCTACGCGCTGCTGGCGCTCGGCCTGGCGATCGTCTTCTCCATCGTCGGATTGATCAACTTCGCCCATGGCGAGCTGATGACTGTCTCCGGCTATGCGCTGCTGGCCTCGCTGTTTCTCGGCTTTCCCTTTCCGGCTGCCGTTCTCGCCGCGGTCGCCTGCGGCGCGCTGGCGGCGGTCGCCATGGAGCGTGTCGCCTTCCGGCCGATGCGCGGTGCCAGCATAACCAGCCTGCTGCTCACCAGCTTCGCGGTCTCCAGCCTGCTGAAGGTCGTCTTCCAGAACGGTGTCTCGGCGCGACCGCAGGCGATCGCCATGCCGAGCTGGATGACCGGCGCCTTCTCACTTGGCGACTTCACCATCGGGGTGGGGCCGACCATCTCCATCGTCGTCTCCGTGCTGGCGCTGATCGCGCTGGAGGTTTTCCTGCGCCGCTCGGTCACCGGCACGGCGATGCGTGCCGCGGCCGAGGATTTCGACGTGGTGCGGCTGCTGGGCATTCCGGCGAGCCGGATCATCGCCACCGCCTTCCTCCTCTCCGGCCTGCTCGCTGGGCTCGCCGCCATGCTATGGGTGGCGCAGCGCGCCTCCGTCGACCCGCTGATGGGGTTTACTCCCGTGCTGAAGGCCTTCATCGCCGCCGTCGTCGGCGGCCTGGGCAGCCTGCCCGGCGCGGTCGCCGGCGGCTTCCTGCTCGGCGTGATCGAGGTGTTTTTGCAGGCGACGCTGCCTGCGGCGGCCGCGCCTTACCGCGACGCCATCGTGCTGTCCGGCGTCATCGCCGTGCTGCTCGTCCGCCCACAGGGGCTGATCCCGGCGGTGCGCATCCAGCGGAGCTGAGAAGATCGCCAATCACTGGGCGTCGTTCATCGCGTCGTAGAGCATGCATACGTTCCCGCCCAGCCGCCGCAGCGACGGGCATTTGCCTGCTTCGAGGCCCGGTGTCGGGGATGCGGCTATTGTCCGGTATAGGCGAAGCCATGACCGCGCGTAGGCGGCGGGCTCCTGCGGTGCGCCCGCCGCGTCCGCGAGCGTGGCCGGGTCTTTCGCGGCCCGGTCCACCAGGGACATGAGGCGTGCCAGCCGCGGGTCCTGCACGAAGGGCTCGCCGGCGGATTTGGTCAGGACGAGGGTCAAGCCGAAGAGCGCCTGCGCCGCGAAGGCGTGGTAGGAGGTTGCCTTGCTTCCGCGCTCCAATTCCATCGGCAGGGTGCCGTCTTCCTGGATCGAGGATAGCGCTTCCTCCGCGACGCCCTTGCTCCAGTCCGTCAGTTCTGGATCGTCGAGGAGATAGCCCGTCGCGGCGACGGCGAAACCGATCCAGTGGTAGATGTTCGTCCGCGCCTTGGCGCCACGGTTCTCGACGCGGCGCTCGGCGTAGTCCAGAAGCTCCCGGGCCAGCGCGGAAAGCCATTCCTTCACGATCGCCGGCTGCTCGCGGTTGGTGAAATCGAGCTTGATGAGGCTCGCGGCTATCGTGCCGGCCGCCCAGACGCGGACGGCGTCCGCCTGGGCGGAGAAGGACGAGCCCAGCAGCGAACCTTCCTTCGCCCAAGCTTCCACCAGACCCATCGCGCAGCGCCGGTCGGCCTCGTCGCCGGTGCGTCCGTACCGGTCGGTCGTCTCGATCAGCAGATCGAGAAAACGCTCCAGCGATTGGCGCTTGGCGGTATTTTCGGCGGCGATCTCCGGATCTGCTACGGATCCCTGCCGGTCGACATAGACGTTCTTGGTCTGCAGTTCAGTGACGGCGTCGGGCGGCACCGGGCAAGCGGATGCAGCGCCGATGCCGCCGGCCAGCAGGAGCAGGACCAGCAGGGAGCCGGCAAATCCGCCTCTCATTCCGGACGGCTCATGGGCGATCGGTTCCTTTCCGTCGTGGGGCGCTGGGGAGCATCGAGGGGGAGCCTATCGATGGATCGCAACCATGTCTTCCCCGCAGCCGCGTCTTCGGCCGCTCAACTTCTCCGTGTCGTGGCACGCTCGATCAGGGGCGCCGAGACGATCATCGGCGCGACCGCCGGCGCGCCGCCGGCAGTGGCTGCCGTCACGACCGCGACAGCCTTGTCGACCATGCCCGCGGCATCGTGCAGGAATGTGGTCAGACCGACCGAGGCCCAGGACGCGGCGGGGATGTCGTCGAAGCCGGCGACCAGCACGTCCTCAGGAACGCGCAGGCCGAGCGACTGGCGCAAGGCGTCGATCGCGCCGATGGCAAGCAGATCGTTGGCGCAGAACAGAGCCTCGGGCCTCTGCCTGCCTGAAAACATCCTCAGTGCGGCGGCGAAGCCGCCTTCATAGCGGTAGTCGCCAGGTTCCACGGCCGGCGGCCGGGCGCCGAGTTCGGCCAGCCTGCCCTCGAAACCCTTGCGGCGATCGATGTTGGCACGGCTGCCGGCCGGGCCGGTGATGAATCCGAATGAGCGGGCGCCGCGCGCCACGAACAGGTCGGCGATGGTGCGGCCAGCCTCGACATTGTCGCAGGACACCGACGTGACCCAGTCGTTCTGGATGGCGGTATTGAAGGAGATCACCGGAATCCTCAGCCTGGCAAGCGCATCGGCGGCCTGCGGCGACAGGACGGCCAGGGCGCTGACGATCGCGTCGACCCGGTAGCTCGCCAGCTTCGGGATGACGTCGTCGAGCGCGTGGTCGCTATCGGCATGGACGATGAGGACCTGCTGCCCGGCGGCCTGGAATCTTACGGTGAACTCATCCAGCACCGTCGTGTAGAAGGGGTTGTACAGGCCGCCGACGACGATCGCCACGAGGTTGGACTTGTGGGTGAGCATGATGCGCGGGATCAGGCTCGGCCGGTAGTCGAGGCGCTTTGCGGCGTCCAGCACCTTCTGGCGCGTGACCTCCGAAACCTTGGCGCCGCCGCTGAAGGTCCGGGAGACAGCCGACTGCGACACGCCGGCCATGCGCGCGACATCCACCGAGGAGGCGTATTTCTTGCCGGCCTCGCGCACAAGATCCGCGTGGCCGGCCTGGCCCTGCGTGGCAGCGGCGGATTTCTTTCGGGCAGTCATCGAGCGATGTCCGACGTTCTGTGCTGCTGCCGGATTCCGGTATGGTCCACGCGATCTCCGAGAATTAGACGAAAATTCGGCTGCCAGCATCGCCGGCCCAGGCTTTTGGGACAACTGCCGGCCGTCTGCCCGCTCAGCTCATCCAGTTGCCGCCGTCGACGTTCAGCGTCTGCGCGACGATGTAGTCTGCGTCGTCGCTTGCCAGAAACACCGCCGCGCCGGCGATATCGGCGGGAACACCCATGCGGCCGTATGGGACGGCCTCGCCGACCAGCCGCTTTTTCTCGCCGATCGGGCGGTTCTCGTATTTGGCGAAGAGCGCGTCCACCACGTCCCACATCGGCGTGTCGATCACGCCCGGCGCGATGGCGTTGACGTTGATGCGGTGCTTGATGAGTTCCAGCGCGAGGCTCTGCGTGAGGCTGATCACGGCGGCCTTGCTGGCGCAGTAGACGGCGACGTTGGCCTCGCCGCGCCGGCCCGCCTGGCTGGAGAAATTGATGATCTTGCCGCCCTTGCCGGCGGCGATCATGCGCCTGGCGACGGCCTGGGCGGTGAACAGCAGGCCGCGCACGTTGATGTCGAACTGCCGGTCGAAATCGGCTTCGGTGATCTCGGCCAGCGGCGCCATGTTGAACACGGCGGCGCCGTTCACCAAAATGTCGACGGGGCCGAACCGATCCTGCACGTTCGCCGCCATCTCCTCGATCGAAGCGAGGCGGCTGACGTCGACGGCCGTGGCCGAAGCCTGCGGCCCGATCTCGGCAGCTGTCCTGGTCGCCTCATCGATCAAAAGATCCGCGATCACGACCCTGGCGCCTTCCTCCACATAGCGTTCGGCAATGGCGCGGCCGATGCCGCGGGCACCGCCGGTGATCAGCGCGAGCTTGTCCTTGAGCTTCATGTCTCTCCCCCTTGCGGATGTGGCCATTGACAGCGATAATCGATCGTGCATAGCTATGCACACCCATCGCAGGGGCGTCAATCCGCCCTCCAAGGACTGGATTGTCGATAATGTCCGCGACGGGTCAGGCGGGAGGAGAACCGCCTTCATGCATTGACGGCCGGCTATGAGAGGACATCGCCGGCCGATCCCAATTCGTCAGGAGAATGCAGGGCCGGGAGCCCATAATTCGGGAGGAGACGTCCATGACAAAGCATATCCTTGCCGTCACGATGCGCCGCTCGCTCGGCCGTCGCGATTTTCTGAAAGGGGCCACGCTGCTCGGCGCAGCCGGCGCGTTCCCCGCCATCATCACCAGCCGGAGCCTTGCGCAGGACAAGCCGACGGTGGTGAATTCGATCCGCTCGCTGTCCAATCCTTATCACGCGACCTGGAACAAGGGTGGCGCCGCCTTCGCCAAGTCCGTCGGCACCGAGTATGTGACGCTGGTGACCGAAGGGAACAGCGAGAAGGGTATCGCCGACATCAAGGCGATCCTGGCCAAGACCGGCGGCAATTGCGTCGTCAATGTCGATCCCAATGACAGCCCAGACGCACGGCCTATCGTCGAGGCCTGCAAGGCCGCCGGTGCCTATGTGGTGACGCAGTGGAACAAGCCGGCCGACCTGCATCCCTGGGACTTCGACCCCAACTACGTCGCCCATATCTCGTTCAGCGGCGTGCCCTATGGCAAGGCGATGGCCGAGACGCTGATCAAGGCGATGGGCGGCAAGGGTGGCATCGTCGCGCTGGGCGGCATCGAATCCAACGTGCCGGCTATCGAGCGCAAGGCCGGGCTCGAGGAGGCGCTGAAGGACAACCCGGATGTCAAGCTGCTCGACATGCAGGTGGCCAACTGGTCGGCCACCGAGGCGCTTGAGAAGACCAATGCCTGGCTCACCCAGTTCGGCGACGAGATCGGCGGCATCTGGGCGGCCAATGACGACATGGCGCTCGCCGCCGTGGAAGCGCTGCGCGCCGACGGCCGCGCCGGCAAGGTGCCGGTGACCGGCATCGACGGCATCCAGCTTGCGGTGGAGGCGATCCAGAAGGGCGAACTCGCCGGCACCGTCGCCTGGGACCCGTACTGGCAGGGCGGAATGGGCCTGTCGATCGGCTACCACGCCAAGACCGGCACCTTCGATCCGGCCAAGGAAGGGCACGAGCATCGCGAATTCTACGGCACCGGCGTGATCATCTCGGCGGAGAACGCCCAGTCCTTCTACGACAGCAACATCAAGTCGGAGCCGCAGCTCGACTGGAACGACATCTGGGGCCGCGTCAGCGGCCAGATCAAGTACTGATCGAGGCAGCGCGGGCGGCCAATTCTCGCCCGCGCGTCTTCCGCTCCGCCCCGTCCCGCAGCCGCCGGCTTTTGTTTCCAAGCGCGATCAGATCACGGAATGGCGACCCTGAGCACGACCGAAGCGACAGAGCATGCCCAATCGCCAAAGCCGGTCCGAAAATTCCGGCTGGCGTCGTGGGCGCCGTTGGCCATCCTCCTCCTGCTTTGCGTGATCATCGCGCTGATCAACCCGAACTTCCTGAGCTTCGGCAATCTGGTGCGCATCAGCCAGGCGGCGATGATCCCGCTGGTGCTCGGCCTCGGGGCGACCTTCATCATCCTGATGGGCTCGATCGACCTGTCGGTCGAGGGCGTGCTGACGTTGTCGGCGGTGATGCTGTCGATGCTGGTGCTGAACGGCGCCAACGTCAACGATTACGGCTTGCTGGCGGTGCTGTTCGTGCTCGCGGCCGGCGCGGCGGTCGGTTTCGTCAACGGCGTGGTGCATGTGCGGCTCAAGGTGCCGTCCTTCATGACGACGCTCGGCGTCTGGTTCATCGGCGTCGGCGTCGCCAATGCGCTGCTCGGCGGCATGGCGATCCGCGTCAACGATCCGTGGGTGAGGGGGCTGGCGATCGAGCGTTTCCTCGGCTTTCCCTGGGGCGTCTGGCTGGCAGGCGCATGCCTTGTCGTCGCGCTGGTCATCCAGAACCATACCCGTCTCGGCCGCCACATCTATGCGCTCGGCGGCGGCGAGGAGCTTGCCGCGCTCTCCGGCATCTCGGTGGCACGCGTGCGCATACTGGCCTTTACGCTGGCCGGTATCTTCTATGCCATAGGCGGCATCCTCGCGGCGGCGCAGCTCGGCCTCGGCAATGCTCAGATCGGCAATGGCCGGCTTTTCACCACCGTGACCGCCGTCGTCGTCGGTGGCACGGCGCTGTCGGGCGGGCAGGGCGGCGTGCTGCAGACGCTGGTCGGCGTGCTCATCGTCGTCGTGCTCGCCAACGGCATGGTGCTGATGGGCGTGCCGCCGAGCATCCAGATCGGCGTGCAGGGCCTGATGATCATCGCCGCGGTGGCCATGTCGATCGACCGCAAGCTGATGCGGATCGTCAAATGAGCGCCGCCGTCGTCCAGCCCGTACTGTCGCTGGTTGGCGTCGACAAGCGCTTTCCCGGCGTGCATGCGCTGAAGCACGTGTCGATCGACATCCGTCCCGGCGAGGTGGTCGGTTTGATCGGCGAGAACGGCGCCGGCAAGTCGACGCTGATGAAGATTCTTTCCGGCGTCTACCAGCACGATTCCGGCGAGATCCTGAAAGAAGGCAAGCCGACCCGCTTCCACGATGCCGCCGATGCCAACAGCAAGGGCATCGGCATGGTGTTCCAGGAGCAGTCGCTGCTCACCAACCTGACGGTGGGCGAGAACATCTATCTCGGCAACGAGAAGCAGTTCACGCGGCTGGGCATCGTCGACTGGCGGCGGCTCTACGACGCCGCGGCGCGGCAGCTCGCCAAGGTCAAGGTCGACGTCGATCCGCGTACCCGCACCGACGAACTCGGCTTTGCCACGCGCCAGATGGTCGAGCTCGCCAAGGCGCTGACGCTGGAGGAGAACGCCGCCGGCCATCTCGTCATCCTGCTCGACGAGCCGACCTCGGTGCTGGAGCGGGCCGAGATCGACATCCTGTTCGCGCGCGTGCGGGCGCTGAAGGCACGCGCTTCCTTCATCTTCGTGTCGCACCGGCTGGACGAGGTGCTGGAGCTGTCGGACCGCATCTATGTGATGAAGGACGGCGCCGTTGTCGGGGAACTCGAGGCGGCCGGCGCCGATGTCACCCGGCTGCACCAGATGATGGTGGGGCGCAGCCTGCAGGCCGAGTACTACCGCGAGCCGCTGCAAAAGCCGCACCGCAGCGAGGTGATGCTGGAGGCCGACGGCCTGACGCTGGCTGGCGCCTACAAGGACATAAGCTTCAAGCTGCATGCCGGCGAGATTCTCGGCATCGCCGGGGTCATCGGCTCGGGCCGCGAGGAACTGACGCGCACGCTGGCCGGGTTCGCGCCGCATGACGGCGGGCGCCTCTTGGTCGAAGCCAAGGAGGCGGTGCTGCGGACGCCGGCCGAGGCGGTGGACGCCGGCATCGGCTACATACCGCGCGAGCGCCGCGTCGAGGGGCTGGTGCTGTTCCTGCCGGTCGCGGCGAACATCACGCTGGCCGATCTCGGCGGGCTCACCCGCCATGGCCTGATCGACGCGCGCGAGGAACGCCGGCTGGCGTCGAACTGGGTGGACCGGCTGAAGATCCGGACGCCCTCCATCAACGCGCTCTGCCTCAACCTGTCGGGCGGCAACCAGCAGAAGGTGGTGCTCGCCAAATGGCTCAATGCCAGGGTGAAGATCCTCATCCTCGACCATCCGACGCGCGGTCTCGACGTTGGTGCCAAGGAGGAGGTGTACGAGCTTGTCCGCGCGGTCACGGCCGAGGGCGTCGCCGTGCTGCTCACCTCCGACACGCTGGAGGAAACGATCGGCCTCAGCCACACCGTGCTGGTGATGCGCGACGGCGAGATCACGCATCGCACGTCGGCCAATCCTGGTGAAAAACCGCGCCAGGTCGATCTGATCGGACACATGGTATGAACGGACGTCTCGACGGCTTGAGTGCTGAGCGGCTGCGGCAATGGCTGCCGCTGGCGACGCTTGTCGTCCTGGTGGTTCTGGTCGGCACGCTGCAGCCTGTCTTCCTGCAGCCGGCGACGCTGCTGCAGCTCGCCAGCGACACCGCGGTGCTGTTCATCCTGGCGACGGGCGTCACCTTCGTCATCATGCTCGGCGGCATCGACCTGTCCATCCAGTCGATGGCGTCGCTGGCCAGCGTCGTCGTGGCACTGACGGTGGCGCGGCTGGGCTACGGGGCCTTCGCGCTGGCGATCGCCATCGGGCTGGCAGCCGGCTTCCTCTCCGGGCTGGCGCATGTGCGGCTGAAAATCCCGTCCTTCATCGCGACGCTCGCCATGGGCGGCGTGCTCTACAGCGCTGCCCTGGTGATCTCGGGCGAGCGGTCGATCACGCTGGCCGATGCCGAGCGCTCCTATCAGAGCTGGATCACCGGCACGCTGTTCGGCGTGCCCGGCGTCATTGTCATCGGACTGGTCGTGCTGGTCGGCGCCCATGTCCTGCAGAGCCACACGCGCTTCGGCCGTTACAGCTCGGCGATCGGCGCCGGCGAGCCGGCGGCCTACGCGTCGGGCGTCAAGGTCGGCCGCCAGAAGATCATCGCCTTCGTGCTGTCGGGCGGATTCGCCGCGCTCGCCGGGGTAGTGCTCGCGGGGCGGCTGGCCAGCGGCTCGCCGACGCTCGCCGCCGAGCTGCTGCTGCCTTCCATCGCTGCCGTGGTAGTCGGCGGCACCGCGATCACCGGCGGCGTCGGCAGCATCTGGCGCACGCTGGTCGGCGCCCTGATCATATCGGTCGTGCGCATCGGCATGACCTTCCTTGGCGTCAACATCTTCGCCCAGAACATCGTGTTCGGCATCCTGCTGGTCGCCGCCGTTGCCATCACCATCGACCGGTCGAAGATACCGATCGTCAAATAGGAGTTTAGAGATGGACTTGAACCTTCGCGGGAAAGTCGCGGTGATCACCGGCGGGAGCATCGGCATCGGGCTGGCCGTGGCAGATGCGCTGGCCGCGGAAGGCGTCGACGTCGTCATGGCGGCACGCCAGCCGGAGCGGCTGGAGGAGGAGGCGAAGCGCGTTGCCGGACGCCATGGCGTCAGGACGCTGCCGGTCGCCTGCGACGTCGCCACCGCCGAAGGCACGCAAAAGCTGATCGCGGCGGTCGAAAGCTTCGGCGGCGCCGACATCCTGATCAACAATGCCGGCTCGGGCAGCAACGAGACGATCATGGAGGCGCCGGACGAGAAGTGGCAGCACTATTGGGAACTGCATGTGATGGCGGCGGTGCGGCTGGCGCGGGGCCTCGTGCCGGGCATGAAGCGGCGCGGCGGCGGCGTCATCCTGCACAATGCCTCGATCTGCGCTACGCAGCCGCTCTGGTACGAGCCGATCTACAACGTCACCAAATCGGCGCTGATGATGTTTTCCAAGACGCTGGCCAACGAGGTGATCAAGGACAATATCCGCGTCAACACCGTCAATGCCGGCCTCATCCTCACGCCGGACTGGATCAAGACCGCCAAGCAGCTCACCGCCGACAAGGGCGGCGACTGGGAAGGTTATCTCCAAGGCGTCGCAGACGAATACGCGCCGATCCGGCGCTTCGGCAAGCCGGAGGAACTAGCCGCCTTCTTCGTCTTCCTGTGTTCCGACCGGGCCTCCTACTCGGTCGGCTCGACCTACTATGTCGACGGCGGCATGCTGAAGACTGTGTGAGGCCGTCGCGGCGTACGCGATCCCGAAATGCCCACCGCAACGCTTGTGCCGGGAATCTTTTTCCGGCGGAGTACTTCTTGTGGAATGAATTAACTCTACAAGAACGATAGAATTAAGGGATCATGGAGGTGTCATCCTTTGGAGGTCACATCCATGTCCATTCTTTCCCGGCGCATGCTCCTGCTCTCGACGGCGGCGCTCGCCGCCGCGGTCACCGTCGCACCGGCCTCGGCCGACGACCTCAAGATCACCATCGCCTACCAGACGGTCGTCGAGCCATCAAAGGTGCCGCAGGCCGACGGCGCCTACGAAGCGGCGACCAAGGCCGCCATCGACTGGCGCAAGTTCGATTCCGGTGCCGACGTCATTGCGGCGATCGCCTCCGGCGCGGTCGACATCGGCTATGTCGGGTCGAGCCCGCTGGCCGCCGCGGCCAGCCGCGAACTACCGATCGAGACGATCTTCGTCGTCGGCCTCATCGGCGAATCCGAAGCATTGGTCGCCCGCAACGGCTCAGGCGTGGAAAAAGTAGCCGACCTCGCCGGCAAGAAGGTGGCCGTGCCCTTTGTCTCGACCACCCACTACAGTCTGCTGGCGGCGCTGAAGCATGAGCGCGTCGATCCCAAGTCGGTCGAGATCCTCAACCTCAGGCCGCCGGAGATCACCGCCGCCTTCGAGCGCGGTGACATCGATGCAGCCTATGTCTGGGATCCGGCGCTCGGCCAGATCAAAACCCGCGGCAAGACGGTGCTGGATTCGGCAAAAGTGGCCGAATGGGGCGCGCCGACCTTCGACGCCTGGATCGTGCGCGCCGACTTCGCGGCGGAACATCCGGAAGCCGTGCGCGACTTCGTCAACGTCACCGGCGCGGCCTATGCAGAGTATCTCGCCAAGCCGGAAGCGTGGTCGACGGCGTCGCCGCAGGCGGAGAAGATCGCCAGGCTGACCGGCGCAAAGGCCGAGGAGGTGCCGCGACTGCTGAAGGGCTACGTCTTCCCGACGCTCGAGGAGCAGGCATCGACGACGTTCCTCGGCGGCGGCACCGTCAAGGCGGTCGCCGCTACGTCCGAGTTCCTGAAGGAGCAGGGCAAGATCGACGCGGTGCTGCCCGACTACTCCAAATTCGTCACCAGCAAATACGTCTCCGAGGCGCTCGCCTCCAACTGACGGGGATGCGGCTGGCCTCAAGCCGCGCCCCGTCCGCACGCCGGACGGGATGAGGGCCGCCGGCGGGCGGACGTTCTTTCGTAAAAGCATGATCCTCGGGAAAGCCGATGCCGAAACTCGTCCTCGACCAGGTGTCCATCCGCTATGACGGCCAGCCGCGGCCGGCCGTGGAGCGCGTATCGCTCTCGATCGCCAACGGCGAGTTCGTCGTGCTGGTCGGCCGTTCGGGCTGCGGCAAGACCTCGCTGCTCAACGTCGCCGCGGGTTTCCTATCGCCGGCCGATGGCAAGGCGGCCGTGGATGGCGAGCCGATCGTCCAGCCGGGCGCCGACCACGCCGTCGTGTTCCAGAACGACGCCTTGTTCCCGTGGCTGACGGCGCGTGAGAACGTCGCCTTCGCCCTGCGGCTGCGCGGGGTGGCGCCGGCGCAACGGAGCCGGCGGGCGGACGATCTGCTGTCGCTGGTCAAGCTGCAGGGCAGCGGCGACAAGCGCGTCTGGGAGCTGTCCGGCGGCATGCGCCAGCGCGTAGGCCTTGCCCGGGCGCTTGCGGCCGAGCCGAACTTCCTGCTGCTCGACGAGCCGCTGGGCGCGCTCGATGCGCTGACGCGCGAGCGCATGCAGACCACGCTGCTCGATATCTGGGCCGCCAGCCGGGCGGGTGTGCTGATGGTCACGCATGGCATCGAGGAAGCGCTGGTCCTTGCCACTCGGATCGTCGTCCTGGCGCCGCATCCGGGGCATGTGGTCGGCGTCTTCGAGCCGACGTTCGGCCGCCGCTATCTTGCCGGAGAGCCGATCCGCAACATCAAGGCGGACCCGGCCTTCGCGGCGGCCCGCGGCGACCTGACCGATGCGATCTTCCAGGGAGAGCCGGCATGACGATGTCCTCCTATTCCGAACGGCCGGTGGCCAAGGCCGAACGTCCCGATCCGGTCGCCGTGCCGTGGCCGCCGGTCCGCCGGAGGAGCGGGACTGTCTCGGCGCGCACGATCAGCGCCGTCACGCTGCTCGCGCTGCTGCTCGCATGGACGCTGGCGGCGCGGCTGCAACTCGTCTCGCCGGTGTTCCTGCCGTCGCCGCTCGCCGTCTGGGGCAAGTTCCTGTCGGTGGCTCAGCAGGGTTTTGTCGACGCTACGCTGTTCCAGCATCTTGTCGCCAGCCTGGGGAGGGTCTTCGCCGCGCTGGCGGCGGCGGTGCTCGTCGGCGTGCCGGTCGGCTGGGCTATCGGCGCCACCACGATCGGCCGCGGCATCTTCGATCCGCTGCTGGAATTCCTGCGGCCGATCCCGCCGCTCGCCTATCTGCCGCTGATCGTCATCTGGTTCGGCATCGGCGAGCCGTCGAAGGTGCTGGTCATCGCGATCGCCATGCTGGCGCCGATCGCGCTGTCGACGGCGGCGGGCGTGCGCGGCGTCTCGCGCGAACGCATCAACGCCGCCCGGTCGCTCGGCGCGACCCGCGTCCAGGTGGTGCGGCATGTCGTGCTGCCGAGTGCGCTGCCTTCCACCCTGACCGGCCTGCGCATCGCGCTCGGCGCCGGCTGGACAACGCTGGTGGCGGCCGAACTGGTGGCGGCGACGCGTGGCCTCGGCTTCATGATCCAGTCGGCAGCCCAGTTTCTGGTGACGGACGTGGTGGTGATGGGCATCCTGGTGATTGCGGCGGTGGCGTTCGCGCTGGAATTCGTCATCCGCAGGATCGAGCGGGCGCTGGTGCCCTGGGCCGGACGCGACTAGTCGCCGATGGCGTTCGATTCGTCCGAGGATGCGAGCCGACGTCCCGACTTGCGCCCCGTACGACTGCGGAAATTTTGCCCGTCGGCCGGGCGATCTTTGGTTCGGAAATCTTCCCTTCGCGAATCCGCGAGCTGCCCGATTCCTTCAGACGCGTCGGCAAGCATGGCACTGTTTCGGCGTCGATGCCGCCTGTCATCAGAGGCCGCCCGGAAGAGTATGTCTCGGCCGTCACGACGGCGCTGCATCGCGGCTGCAGGGAAGGACTCCACCATGACCAGACTTGTACCAGTCCTCGACCTTTCCAGTTTCGACAGGGGGCCGTCAGAGCGCCGCGCCTTCTTGGCGGATCTGCGTTCGGCGGCCAGGGATGTCGGATTCTTCTATCTGTCCGGCCACGGCATTCCGATCGACCGGATGGACGAGGTGCTGACCACCGCGCGAAAATTCTTCGCGCTGCCGAACACCGACAAGTTGGCCATTGCCATGGTCAACTCCTCGCAGTTTCGCGGTTACACGCGGGCCGGCGGCGAACTGACGAAGGGCAGGGCCGACTGGCGCGAGCAGCTCGACATCGGCGTCGAGCGCAAGGCGCCCGAACGCCAGCCCGCCGGACCAGCCTGGACGCGGCTGGAAGGACCGAACCAGTGGCCTGCTGCCTTGCCCGAGCTAAAGCCGGCGCTGCTCGGCTGGCAAGACAAGGCGGCAGCCGTTGCGCTACGTCTGCTGCGGGCCTTCGCCCTGGCGCTCGATCAGGCGGAAGACGTCTTCGAGCCCATCCACGCGGGAGGCGCCAACCACCGCATGAAGATCGTTCGCTATCCCGGACGTGACGCCGTCGGAGACGATCAGGGAGTCGGCGCCCACAAGGACAGTGGCTTTCTGACTCTGCTGCTGCAGGATGGAATCGGGGGGCTGCAGGTCGACTACGACGACAAATGGATCGACGTCGACCCCATTCCCGGAACACTGATCGTCAACATCGGCGAATTTCTGGAACTTGCCTCCAACGGATATCTGCGGGCGACCGTCCATCGGGTGGTTGCGCCGCCTGCCGGGGTGGAGCGTATCTCGGTGCCCTTCTTCTTGGGAGCCCGGCTGGACGCCACCATTCCGCTGCTCGACCTGCCGGAGGAGCTGGCCGCGCAGGCGCGCGGCCCGGCCAGCGATCCGGACAATCCGCTGTTTCGCGATGTCGGCGCGAATCTCCTGAAGACTCGGCTGCGCTCCCATCCGGACGTCGCCCGCCGCCACTACGCGGACCTTTTGGAAATCAATTCCTGATCCGGGCGAATCAGTACCGGCAGAATTGGATGTTTTTTTCTCGCGGGACGGGAAATTGAAAATCTGATGATTGGTTTTTTACACGCGTAAAGCCCATAAAGGTCGTGCTACCCGGCGGTTCTCCTCCCATTGTCGCCGGGTGGTGTTCCCCTCTGGAGGTTTATCAACCTTCATTTGGCCGGGCCTATCGAGCCCGGCCTTTTTTCGAACCAATGAAAAGCGAAAGCGCCTTGGGGCGTCATTCGGAGCCGCGCAAGCGCCGGAGCCCGGTGGCGCCATGACATTTCCTGAAGGGGCGGCCTGAACCGCAGGGGCAGGGGTCGTTGCCGCGCCGCTGCAGCTTGCCGACCAGCGGCAGCAGTATCGCCGACGGCAGGAGGGCCGAGGTCAGGATCGCCAGTTTCGCCACCGCGCCGGGCACCACAAGGCGGCGACCGGCCTTGAAGCCGCGCCACGCCTGTTCCGCGACGTCCTGGGCAGAGATTTTCGGCAGGTACTGGAAAAGGCGGGCGCGACCGGCGCCGGAGCGTTCGAGGAACTCGGTCGCGACGGGGCCGGGAGCAACGCAGGTGACGGTGACGCCGGTGCGCCGCAGTTCCTGGTGCAGCGCCGTGGAGAAGGAGCGCACAAAACCCTTGCTGGCGTAGTAGAGCGCCATGTAGGGGCCGGGAACGAAGGAGGCCACGGAACCGAGATTGATGACGCCGCCCCGCTTGCGCGCGACCATGCCCGGCAGGAAATGCAGGGTGAGGGCGGTCAGCGCACGGATGTTCAGGTCGACGATGCCGACCTGATCGGCGGCGGGAAGCGCCGTCGCGGCGCCGCGCAGGCCGTAGCCGGCGCTGTTGACCAGCACATCGCAGGCAAGGCCGTTCTGCGCCAGGAAGCCTTCGAGAGATATCGGCGCGTCGGCCGCCGTGAGATCGAGCGCGAGCGGGAAGGGCTCGCCTCCGGCCGCCCGAACGTCGGCCGCGGCGGCGGTGAGATCGACGGCCGAGCGCGCCACCAGCACAACCGCGCCGCGCTCGCGGGCGGCGACCTTGGCGATCTCGCGCCCGATGCCGCGCGAGGCGCCGGTCACCACGACCGCAGGCCGGACCTCCGGCCGCGTCACGGCGCTGCCCTCGCCGCGGCAGGGCCGCTGCGGATGCGCCGCACCTCGTCGGCCACGGGCCCGTTCAGGATCTGCTCGAATCGCTCCAGCGCACGCGCCACATTGGCACCGTCCATCACCCGGTGGTCGTAGTGGATGCGGACGTCGACGGACCCGTCGGCGCCGATCGGCCCATAGTTGAGCAGGGTGGTGAGCGGCGTCAGCGGATTGAGCGATTCGGCGCCCAAGCCGGAATAGACGGAGAGCTGGAACGTGCCGAAATAGTTGGCGCGCTGGCGGCCGATGTTCAGTCCCAGCCACATCATCAGCCAGCGGACCGGGCCGGGCAGCCGGGCGATCCTGAGGGCTCGGCGGAATTCGCCGAACTCAAGCACCGGCGTGGATCGGGCCGCGCGGATCGCGGCGTCGAGTTCGCCGATCGAACGGCGCTCCGGCGCGCGGATGCGGCTGAGCAGCACCGCGCGCTCGCCATCATGCTCGCGCTCGTGTGCGATGGAAGCGACGCTGGCCGGATATTCATAGAACTGCGGCCAAGGCAGCTTCACATAGGCGCGCCGGAACTCCGGTGTTTCGGCGCAAAGCAGCGCATATCCCTTCAGGAACAGCACGGTCCAGGACGGCCGCGGCTGCTGAGCAGTCCTTGCCCCGAGCAGCGGCGCGAGATTCATC
This sequence comes from Kumtagia sp., assembly GCF_059502445.1. Lineage (NCBI taxonomy): Bacteria > Pseudomonadati > Pseudomonadota > Alphaproteobacteria > Hyphomicrobiales > Phyllobacteriaceae > Kumtagia > Kumtagia sp. The sequence goes on along the minus strand of NZ_JCACER010000004.1, from coordinate 77,208 downwards.
CGCCGCTGCACCGTCACCCTCGGCACCTTCATCGAAAAACGCATCAGGTCGCCGACGAGGCGCCTGGCCGCCGACAGCTTGATGGCGCGGCCTCGCATGCTTCCCCCCCTAGTAGACGTACGGAATGATGCGCTTCGTCCTTTCCATGTAATCGCGGTATTGCGGGCCGAACGCCTCCAGCATCATACGCTCTTCCTTGTCGACACGGAGGAAGAAAAGGACGGCGAAGCCGAGGAGGCCGGCGAGGCCGATGACCCAGTTCGACAGGAGAAACGCCTGGCCGAGCGCGAGCAGCAGGAAGGACGTGTACATGGGATGGCGCACCAGCGCGTAGGGTCCGCCGCTGACCAGCTTGTGCTGGTCGCGGATCTCCAGGGAGATCGACCAGTTGCGGCCGAGTTCCTTGTGCGACCGGCGGAACGTCCACAGGGCGGTGACAAGGATGATCGCGCCGAGCGCGACGCTCCAGGGATTGGCGGAATAGTCGGCAAAGCTCGGAAAGCCGGTCGCGACATGGATCGCGGGCAGGGCGGCCATGCCGAGCAGCGCGGCAGCCAGGCCGACCGTGTCGGATAGTGTGCGCTGGCTGGTGACCACTTGCACGCGCCGCGCCCGCCGTTCGAACGGATAGCGGACCACGTACCAGGCAACGACGCCCAGCACCCATAGGATCTTGCCGGCGAGCGCCGTCGACAGGCTCGAGATCACCTCAGCCCGCTCGGACGGCCGTGGTCAGCGAGACGCGGGTTCCGGCGTTCATCTCGCGCAGTTTGGTGACGAACTGCTGCGGCCGAAGCTGGATCGACGGGGTCTTGTAGCCCATCGACCGGGCGATGTCGGCGACGAAGGCGTTGCAGTTGTAGAGTGCCGCGTGCCAGACGGGCGAACTCGCCTGCAGCTTGCGGATAGAGGCGACCACCTTTCGGTATTCGGGCTCGGTGAGCATGACGCGCCAGCTCGCCGACCGGTATTCCTCTTCCAGGTCGCCGTCGCTCCAGCCGGTTTCGGCCGGCACCGGCACCAAATGGCCGAGCACGTAGGGAACGGCGCTTTCCGACTTGGGATGGAGGCCGGCGACCTCGGGATTGATCATCTCGCCGGTCCTGGTGGCACGGCCGAAGACGACATAGGTATGGCCGTAGCTCTTGGCATAGCGCGAGCGGAATTCGATGAAGTAGCGCTGGTCGCCGCTGGGGACCGACGCCGTCGTCTCCTGCCGCTGCGCTGCGGCGGCAGCGGTGGCAACGACCGGAGAGGCAGGATCATCAGCGCCCGATACGAAGCGAGGTCTCGGACTGGTATCCTGGCATGCAGTAACCGCCATCATCAGCAGGGTAGCGGAGAGTATGCGGCCGACTATGGATTGCATTCCCGCGATTCCACTTCCGAACGCGGACAAGTTCAGACCAGAAGCCAATCCGTGTCTTCAACCTACTATAGAAAACAAGCGACGACGGTCCCAAGGACCGCTGGTCCGGATATGCTCGATGTGGAAGGGCGGTTAGCCCTTCCACATCCAAGCGGGACGAGTCCCTTATTTGTAGACAGGAGCCGGTCCGGTCTCGACGACGGCGGGAGCCGGGGCTTTGCCCTTGCCCTTGCCGATCGTTTCGCAGCCGCTGAGGCTGACGACGGAAATCACGGCCACTACTGCGATTAGAAGTTTGCTCATAAGCAATCCCTCTCCTTACGATGGAATGGGTGTCAACGGCACCGTCCCACAATGGTTGCGGGTCGCAGCAAGGTAGCCGTGAAAGGAGTCCAAGCCTAGTGCAATTAAGACACACCTGCGCTCCGGACTGCCGTTCAGGAGCGACTTTGCGCCCGTAAGCGACGGGCGCGGTTAAGAAATCCTATCGAAGGAGCGGTTCGCGAGGCGGCCGGGCGAATCAATCGCTGATTCGGAAGCGCGAATCAGATGACCAGAACCCGTGTGCCTTCGGGGGTACGGTCGTAGAGGTCGATGATGTCCTCGTTGGTCAGGCGGATGCAGCCGCTCGACACCGCCGTGCCGATGGTCCACGGTTCGTTCGTGCCGTGCAGGCGGAACATCGTGTCGTTTCCGTTGCGATAGAGATACAGCGCCCGTGCACCGAGCGGATTTTGCGGCCCGCCCGGGACACCTCCCGCGTACTGGACCAGATGCGGCTTGCGCCGCATCATGTTGGCCGTGGGAGTCCATGACGGCCATTCCGCCTTGCGCCCGATGGTCGCGATCCCCTTGAGCGACAATCCTTCCTGTCCGACGCCCACGCCATAGCGGGTCGCCCAGCCATCCGGCTCGACGGCGTAGAGATGACGCTCCGAGGTGTTGACGACGATCATTCCCGCCGGCTCGCTGCCGTAATAGCGCACCCGCTGGCGGCGGAAGCGCGGATCGATCCGCACGTTGTGGGCGGACGTCTGCGGCGTCACCGCACGCGCGAACGGCATGCAGCCGCTCACCATCAGCGCAAGGCCGCCTAGTAGCAATCCCCGACGGGTCATCGTGAATTTCACCATCCATAAGTTCGACAACTCGTCGGCAGATACCACAACCGCCTTAATCTCCGGTATCTCCAAAACGTCACACTGGACGCCTTGTGATCGCGCCGGCCCGGCTGCATTGGGTACAGACGCGCTCAAGGGATGGAAACAGGGAACACCCTCTGCTTTGATGTCATTGCATACGATAACCAATTTGCTGCGGCCCTCCGCCGCTCCAGGCCATAAGGAAACAAAACCATGAGGCCTCGCTTCGAAGGAAAGGTCGTGATCGTGACGGGCGGAGGCTCCGGCATCGGCGCGGCGGTTGCCAGACAACTCGGCGACGAGGGTGCCGAGGTCATCGTGGCCGACATCGTTGCCGACACCGCCAGCGGCGTTGCCGGGGAAATCCGGAGCAAGGGCGGCAAGGCCCACGACTTCACCGTCGACGTGTCCGATGCTCAGGCCGTGGAAGAGCTGGTCGAATTCAGCGTGCGCACATGCGGCGGGCTGGACCTTGCAGTCAACAATGCAGGCATCGTCGGTGTCCGCAAGGCTACTGCCGACGTTCCGCTCGAAAGCTGGCACGAACAGATGGGCGTCAATCTGAACGGCGTGTTCTACTGTATGAAATACGAGATTGCCGCCATGTTGAAGCGTGGCGGCGGCGCCATCGTCAACATGTCCTCCGTCCTAGGCACTGTCGGCTTGCCGACCGCGGCCGCCTATACGGCGGCCAAGCACGGCATCATCGGTCTGACCAAGGTCGCGGCAATGGAATATGCGCGGCTGGGCATCCGCATCAATGCCGTGGCACCGGGCCTGATCGACACGACGCTGCTGTCGGAACACGTCGAGGCAGGCGGCCGGCGCATGATGGCGCTGCAGCCGATGGGCCGGCGCGGCAAGCCGGAAGAGGTAGCGGAACTCGTCTGCTTCCTTCTGTCGGAGCAGGCGAGCTTCGTCACCGGCAGCTGTCACCTGGTCGACGGCGCCTACTGCGCGCATTGAAGCCGGTCTCGCCTGGGTGACATTTCGGCCTGGCCGGAATTGCTTGGCTCCAGCGGGCCGGCGGCATGGAGGCATCAGCTCGGCCTCCGCCGCTTGCCTGCGCGTCGTGCTGTGGGGTGCGGCCCTGTCTTCAGCCCTGCCGGGAAGCGCTCCACTCGCCCCCGCCTTCGATGCTGCCGCTCATCGTGTCGTCCGCCCCGACCTGTCCGGTATAGCGGCGGTCGCCTGCGGTGAAGGTGATCGAACGGCCATCCATCCGCGCGTTGCTGATGGGCTGTGTCTCGCCATTGGCGGTAAGCGTGCCGGCAAGCATCTGATAGGTCTGGGTCAGCGTGAGTTCGCCATCACCCAGGCGCCACTGGCCCTCCACCTTGGCCGGAATGGTCCATTTGTAGGCATTGCAATAGCTCGTGCAATCGCCGCCGGCCTCGACCTGTTCATCCGCCTGCCAGTCGTCCATGTCGAAGGAGTTGGAAACCACACGCGTGCCCGGCTCCATATCGAGCAGGATCGGCCGAAGTCTCAGGTTCAGTTCGGGCAGCAGGAACAGCGTGATGACGGTGGCTTCGGAAAAGTCGGATTCGAAGATGTCGCCTTGCGCGAAGGTGGCGCGGTCCGAGAGCCCGGCCGCTTCGGCATTGCGCCGCGAAAGCGCGACCATGTCGTGGTTGTATTCGATGCCGTGGGCGCGCGCGCCGAGCCTGGCCGCGGTGATCACCGTGCGCCCGTCGCCGGAGCCAAGGTCGATGACGTAGTCATCCTTGGTGACTCCGCCCATCTCGAGCATCCGGTCGACGAGTGCTTGCGGCGTGGGCACCCACACCACATCCTTGCCGTCCTGTCCGACCTTCGGAGAGTACGCCTGGTCGGAGGCCATGCCGGCTGGCACGAGAGGGCCGCCGAGCGCCAGGGCGGACACCGTGCAGACGATGGCGATCTTTCGGAAGTTGAACATGGGCTTCTCCTTGTTGGACTTCGGTTCGTCAGTCGCGAAGCGTGGCGGGTGCAGGCGCGGGGGAGCGCTTGGGTCTGGCAGTCTCGCCGTTGCGGCGAAAGAGCAGCAGCACCGCGCCCACGGCGAGAACGCCGACGCCGATGAGCGCCGCGGCGCCCGTATAGGCAAGGCTGGCATGCAGCATGTAGGCGCATGTCAGGCAGAAAAGGATCGGCGTCAGCGGATAGAGAGGCACCTTGTAGGGCAGGACGCGGTCAGGCTCCCGGAGCCGCAGGACGAACACGGCCAGGCCGGTAAGCAGCAGGAACCCCCAGAAGACCGGCGCCGTATAATCGACCATCGCCTGGAAGCCGTCGCGTGTGGCCGCGCCCATCACCACCAGCGCCAGCGCGACGGCACCCTGCGCGATCAAACCGTTCGCGGGATTGCGGCCGCGCTCGTCCCATTCGCCGACGCGGGGCAGCAGCGTCAGGTCGCGCGCCATGGCGAAGTAGACGCGACCGCCGGTGAAGATCGTCGCGTTCAGCGTCGAAACGGCGGCCACGAGAATGGCAAGGCTTACGATGAACGTACCGGACGGCCCCGCCACCAGCGCCATCATGTCGGCGGCGACTGCCTGGGAAGCGCGCAGGCCGTCGAGACCCAGCACGGAAAGGAGCGCGACGTTCGCCAGGACGTAGAGCGTCGTCAGGATTGCGGTTCCCAGCACCAGGACCCTGGCGATGTTCCGCCGTGCGTCCTTGAGTTCGCCGGTCAGATAGGCCGCCTCGTTCCAGCCGCCATAGGTGAGCAGCACGAAGATCATCGCCATGCCGAGGGCAGCCGATTGCGGCGCCGGCGCTGCGGCTTCCAACGCCGGTCCCGGGGAGGCCAGCAGGCCGAAGCCGATGATGGCGGCGATCGCGGCGATCTCCACGAGCGTGACGGCGACCTGCAGCGTCTTGCCCTGCAAGGTCCCGACGACGTTGATCCCTGTGAACAGGATGATCGCCAGCGCAGCGTAGAGAGCGGGGCCGTAGGCGCCGAGCGGCAGGATCCGCGCCGCGTAGTCGCCGAGGACGAAGGCCACTCCGGCGATGGCGCCGGTCTGTATCACCGACGCGCGTGCCCAGCCGAACAGCAGTGCCAGCGGCTTGCCATAGGCGCGGGACAGGAAATGATACTCGCCGCCGGCGTGCGGATGCGCGGCCGACAGTTCGGCATAGCAAAGCGCGCCAATCAGCGTGACGAGCCCGCCAGCGACCCAGACGGCCACGAAAGCGAGTTCGCTGTCGACGTTGGCGGCAACGAGCGAGGGGGTCCGGAAGATTCCGATGCCGACAACCAATCCGACCATGATCGTGACTGCGTCGAAGACCGACAGCGACGCCTGGGGAAGAGAACGATCATGTGCCGGCATTCAGAACCTCGCTTGCCATAGCTGCTCCCACGCCCGCGGCGATCATGACCGCCACATGTCGCAGAGCTCTGTCAGGCAAGCCGGAATGCGTCGCCGAATGTCCCAGGACGCGCGGTCGACATATTTCGGTACAAACTTTCAGGAAGCCGGCGTCGGCATCATGAATATCGCGTAGGTCGACAGCCTCTCGGCATCAGCGTTGCGATTCGCCGAACTCCAAACCGGCGAACGACGGCACCATGCCGCTCGACGGGATGGTTGGGTGCGCTTTTCGCCAGCAAGCGCCGTTCCGGCCTTGCGGAATAGGGCGAGCCGACCGTGTCCGATCCAGAAAATGCGGGCTGGCATGATCCGCCGGAAGGCCGCGGCGTCAGCGTCGGTCGCCGCGCTGCAGGCTTCTATGGCTTAGGATCGGCCTTGAGATAGGCGATCACATTGGCCAGGTCCTCGTCCGACTTCAAGCCGGGAAACGCCATCTTGCCCTTCGGGATGACAGCTTTCGGATCGCGGAGATAGGCCGTCAGATTGGCGTCGTCCCATACGAGCCCGCCGGCGCCCGCCTCCTTGATGTTGTCCGAGAATTTGCCGGCAAAGCTCTCGAGAGTGCCGGCCTTGCGGCCGACCACGCCGAGCAGCGACGGGCCTATCTTGTTCTTGTCGGTCTTCGCATCGTGGCAGGACATGCACTTGTTGAAGACCTTCTTGCCGGCAACGGCATCGCCGTCCGCCTGCGCGGCCGACGATACGAGTAGCGCTGCCATGGCGAGGCTTGCCGTCATTCTCATGGGGTATTCCTCCTGTCTTCAACGCTTGACTGGCCGGGCGCCTCCCGGCAGCACGGCTCGGATCACGGCGTGATCCAGAAGCCGAGCAGCAGCAGCACGATGGCGCCAAGGCCGATGATGAGAAGCGTTCTCGTGTCCATGACGCCACTTCCGCTTGTGCTTTCCTGTCCGTGAGCCTGACGCCGGCCGGCGTCTCTGAAGGATTGGGACTTCAAACGCTGTCGGCGGCCGTCCCTACGGGCTGGGCCCGAAGAAGGTGAGCCGGGTCCACAGCGTGTATTCCGACTCGACGGCCATGATCCACACGAAGACCAGCACGGCGATCGGCGGCACAAGGATGGCGTAGACGAGCGCCAGCCGCTCCCAGGCCATATGCATGAACACGGCGACGATCAGGCCCGCCTTCAGCATCATGAAGATCAGGATCAGCGACCATCGCAGCGCGCCCTGAACGTGGAAATAGTCCACCATGTAGGAGGCGGCGCTGAGGATGAAGAGCCACACCCAGACGACCAGGTAGAGCTTTATCGGGTGCTCCTGATGGGTGTCGGTGAGGACTGCGGCGGTCTGGCCGGCATGCATCTCCTGATGCCCGTGTGCGGTCGCTTCAGCCATGTCCCTTCCTCACCACAGATAGAAGAACGCGAAGATGAAGACCCAGACGAGATCGACGAAGTGCCAGTACAGGCCCATGATCTCGACGCTCTCGTAATTGCCCCGCCGGCTGGTAAAGAAGCCGCGCGCACCGGTGTCGTAGTCGCCGCGCCAGACTTTTCGGGCGATGATGATCAGGAAGATCACGCCGAAGGTGACGTGGGTGCCGTGGAAGCCGGTGATCATGAAGAAGGAGGAGCCGAACTGCGCCGCGCCCCACGGATTTCCCCAGGGACGCACACCTTCCGTGATCAGCTTGGTCCATTCGAACGCCTGCATGCCGACGAAGGTGGCGCCGAGGGCGGCGGTCAGCAGCATCAGGATCGCGGTCTTGCGGCGGTCGCGCCGATAGCCGAAATTCACCGCCATCGCCATCGTGCCGCTGGAGGAGATCAGCACGAAGGTCATGATGGCGATCAGGATCAGCGGGACGTTCTGGCCGCCGATATGCAGGGCGAAAACCTCGCTCGGGTTGGGCCACGGCACGCGCGTCGACATGCGCGCGGTCATATAGGAGAGCAGGAAGCAGCCGAAGATGAAGGTGTCTGAGAGCAGGAAGATCCACATCATGGACTTCCCCCAGGAGACGTTCTTGAACGCCCGCTGGTCGGAGGCCCAGTCGGCGGCGACGCCGCTGAGGCCGGGCCTGAGCTGTCTGTGATCGGTTGCGGTGGTCTCGGCCATCCTCCACTCCCTTAGGTCAGCAGCTGCCGGCAGAGATCGATGAAGTCGTTGGCCCAGCCGGCGAGCAGCACCAGCAGCGCCAGCCAGATCAGCAGCAGGAAATGCCAGTACATGGCGCACAGCTCGACACGCTGGGCGATCCGGGCCGAGGCGCCCTCGCGCCAGGCGCCGGCCATCGCCCAGCCGAGCCCGGAAAGGCCTCCGAGGATGTGCAGCGCATGCATGCCGGTTAGCAGGTAGAAGAAGCTGGTCGCCGGATTGCCGGTCAGGAAATAGCCGCCGTCGGCGAGCGTCCGCCACGCCGTCATCTGGCCGGCGAGGAAGGCAAGCGTCGTGAGACCGCCGGCGACGAGCGCCAGCCGCAGCATGTCCGGCTGGTTCCTGCGGGCGGCCACGACCGCCACATGCAATGCGACGCTGCTCAGGATCAGCAACGCCGTGTTGAGCCACAAAACGCCGGGCAGGGGCGGCGCGCGCCAGTCGGACAGCTCCATGCGCATGAAATAGGCGCTGGCGAACAGGGCGAAGAGGCAGCCGACGACGGCCAGGAACACGCCGAGTCCGAGCTTCGCTGTCGGGACACCCGTGGATTCGAGGCCGGGCAGCACGCCGGCCGCGCCCTGTTCGAGCCAGGGTTTCGACATCAGCCGCTGCTGCGCCAGCCACCAGAAGGAGATGCCGGCGATCACCAGGATGAAGACGATGACGACGCTCATGCCGGCGCCGCCTTCTCGGGCCACGGGTCGTTCTGCGGGATGAAGTCCTGCGGCGCGCCGGGCACGCTGTAGTCATAGGCCCAGCGATAGACCAGCGGCACCTCCTTGCCCCAGTTGCCATGCGGCGGCGGCGTAGTCGGCGTCTGCCATTCCAGGCTGGTGGCGCGCCATGGATTGCCGCCGGCGTCGCGGCCGTGGCGCAGGCTCCAGAACATGTTGAACAGGAACACCAGCTGGGCGAAGCCGACGATCAGCGCGGCAACGGTGATGAAGGCGTTCAGCGTGTGCACCGAATCGGGGATGAAGGCGGTCTCGCCGAGTTCGGGATAGCGCCGCGGCACGCCGACCAGGCCGAAATAATGCATCGGAAAGAAGATCGCGTAGGCGCCGATGAAGGTGACCCAGAAGTGGAACTGGCCCATCCACTCGTTGAACATGCGGCCGGTCATCTTGGGATACCAGTGGTAGATCGCGCCGAAAACCACCATGATCGGCGCGACGCCCATCACCATGTGGAAATGCGCCACAACGAACATGGTGTCGGACAAGGGCACGTCGACCACGACGTTGCCGAGGAACAGGCCGGTCAGCCCGCCATTGACGAAGGTGACGATGAAGGCCAGCGCGAACAGCATCGGGATGGTGAGATGGATGTCGCCGCGCCACAGCGTCAGCACCCAGTTGTAGACCTTTATCGCGGTGGGGACGGCGATGATCAGCGTCGTGGTGGCGAAGAAGAAGCCGAACCACGGATGCATGCCCGAGACGTACATGTGATGCGCCCAGACGATGAAGGACAGCGCGCCGATGCCGACGATCGCCCACACCATCATGCGGTAGCCGAAGATGTTTTTTCGCGCATGCGTGCTGATCAGGTCCGAGACGATACCGAAGGCGGGCAAAGCGACGATGTAGACCTCCGGGTGGCCGAAGAACCAGAACAGGTGCTGGAACAGGATCGGGCTGCCGCCGCCGTAGGAGAGCTGCTCGCCCATCTCCACCAGCGCAGGCATGAAGAAGCTGGTGCCGAGCACGCGGTCGAACAGCATCATGACGCAGGCGACGAACAGCGCGGGGAAGGCGAGCAGCGCCATCACGGTGGCGGTGAAGATGCCCCAGACGGTGAGCGGCATGCGCATCAGCGTCATGCCGCGGGTGCGCCCCTGCAGCACGGTGACCACATAATTGAGGCCGCCCATGGTGAAGCCGATGATGAATAGGATCAGCGACGCCAGCATCAACAGGATGCCGGCCTGCTGGCCGCCGGGCGTGCCGGAGAGGATCGCCTGCGGCGGATAAAGCGTCCAGCCGGCGCCGGTCGGGCCGCCCGGCGCGAAGAAGCTCGCCACCAGCACCAGTACTGCGAGCAGGTAGATCCAGTAGGAGAGCATGTTGACGTAGGGGAACACCATGTCCCGCGCGCCGACCATCAGCGGGATCAGGTAGTTGCCGAAGCCGCCGAGGAACAGCGCGGTGAGCAGGTAGATCACCATGATCATGCCGTGCATGGTCACGAACTGGTAGTAGGCTTCCGGCGTGATGAAGTCGAAGGTGCCGGGGAAGCCGAGCTGCAGGCGCACCAGCCAGGACAGCACCAGCGCCACCAGGCCGATCGCCATTGCGGTGCCGGCATACTGGATGGCGATGACCTTGGCGTCCTGCGAGAAGACGTAGGTCGTCCACCAGCTATGGGGATGATAGAGTTCGACATCCGGGACTTCCGCGGGCGGGATCGCATCGACCGCGCGAGGCGTGATATCGACCATCACGTCACCTCCTCATCCTCCGGCGAGGCCCGGGGCGGTCCGGGCCGCGTCACATGCAGAATTCCGCTATGCCGCCGCCTCCCTGCTCATGGCTGCACCATCTCGGCCGCGCCGACCTGCTCGGGAGCGGTGAGTTGGGCGAAGGTCGACTGCTCCTGCAGCCAAGCCTGGTAGTCTTCCTCCGTGTCGACGGCGACGACGCCGCGCATGAAGCCGTGCCCGGTGCCGCAGAGTTCGGCGCACAGCACCTCGAAGCTGCCGGTGCGGGTCGGCGTGAACCAGAAATAGGTCACCGAGCCGGGGACCATGTCCATCTTGGCGCGGAACTCCGGCACGTAGAAATCGTGCAGCACGTCGATCGAGCGCAGCAGCATCTTGACCGGCTTGCCGATGGGCAGGTGCAGGTCGGCGGCCTCGACGATCACGTCGTCCTGGCCGTTCGGATCCTCCGGATTGATGCCGAGGGGGTTTTCCGCGCTGACCAGGCGGCTGTCGGAGGTGCCGAGCTTCCCGTCGGCGCCCGGCAGGCGATAGCTCCACTGCCACTGCTGGGCGATCACCTCCACATCGGTCGCGTCGTCCGGAACGGTGATGAACTGGCTCCAGACATAGAGGCCGGGGGCAAGCATCGCCGCCACGCCGATCCCGGTGACGACCGTCAGCCAGGTCTCCAGCCGCTTGCTCTCCGGCTCGTAATGCGCCTTGGCGCCTTCCTTGTGGCGGAAGCGCCAGACGCAATAGGCCATGAACAGCACCACGGCGGCGAAGACGACGCCGGTGATCCAGAATGTGATGACGAGGGTGTGGTCGATATAGTCCCAGTTGGACGCTATGGGCGTCCACCACCACGGGCTCAAGAGGTGAAAGAGCACCGAGCCCACAACAACGAGAACGAGTGCAAGCGCAATCGCCATGCTCCGTTCCTCCCGGCGCGTCGAGTATCGACTCGACTCCTCCTCCAAGGTCGCCGAAGGCGCATCATGCTTCATTTATGCGACAAATTCCTGCGACGGATGGTCGCAGAGTGTGAGCCGGCGCGGGGAACGACGACGCGCATGACGTGCAGTCCGTGGCGCCCGAACCGCCGAGCGGAGGCGCCTGCCCGTACCGATGTGACGCCGCCTTACGGGCCTTGCCTGCCCTGTACCCTGAAAGCCGGCAGAGGGGCAGGGGAGGACATCATGACGGCAAGAGGATGCCGCACCGGCTTGGCGGTTGCGGGAATTGTGCTGTTTCTCGGGACCGCCGCGGCGGCCGCGGACGGCGCAATCGTGCTGCGTGGCGCACGTGTGCTCACCATGGATCCCGCCAAACCGGAGGCGCAGGCGATCGCGCTCGTCGACGGCGCCATCGCGGCGGTGGGCTCGGCCGAGGACATCGCGCCTTTCCTTAAGGGAGCGACGGTCTACGACCTGCCCGAAACCGCGCTGGTGCTGCCCGGTTTCCAGGACTCGCATAATCACCTGATCTGGAGCGCGACCGCGGCTGAGGACATCAGCCTGACGGATGTCGCCGACGAAGCGGGGCTGCGCGCCGCCATCGAGCCGACGCTGTCCAAATTGCCTGACGGTGCCTGGCTGCGTGGCGGCGGCTGGAGCGTTGCCGTGTACAAGGATCCGTCCGCCAAGGCGCTGGACGCGATCACCGGCGACCGACCGGCTTACTTCGAGGATGTCGACGGCCACTCCGGCTGGGCGAACTCAGCCGCGCTGAAGGCGGCAGGCATCGATGCCGGCACCAAGGATCCGGAAGGCGGGCGCATCGAGCGCGACGCGCAGGGCAACCCGACCGGGCTGCTGCGCGAGACCGCGATGGCGCTCGTCGGCGACCTTCTGCCCGACTATCCCGAGGCGCAGGTGGATGCCGGCCTGGAGAAGGGCCAGACCGAGGCGCTGAGCTACGGCATCACCGCCATCATCGATCCTTCCGCCACGGAGTGGATGCTGGCCGGCTACCAGCGCGCCGACGGCGCGGAAAAACTCAAGCTCAACGTGGAGGCCGCCGTCAAGATCGAGGCGGAGGAGGGCGCGGCAGGCGCGCAGCGCGTGCTTGGCCTCAAGAACCGTTACACCAGCCCGCACCTCGAGGTGACGTCGGTGAAGCTCTTCGTCGACGGCGTCATCGAGACCGGCACGGCGGCGCTGCTCGAAGCCTATGTCGGCTCCAATTCAGCCGGCGACCCGCTGTTCACCCAGGAGCAACTCGATGCCGTTGCAGTCGCGGCCGACAGGGTCAATCTGCAACTGCACGCACATGCGATCGGCGACCGCGCCGTGCGCATGGCGCTCGACGCCTATGCGGCGGCGCGGAAGGCCAACGGCGCGCGCGACAGCCGCCACCAGATCACCCATCTCGAGCTGATAGACCCGGCCGACATCCCGCGCTTCAAGGAACTCGGCGCCATCGCCAACATCCAGGCGCTGTGGGCCTATCCCGACACCTATATCGTCGACCTGACCGAGCCGAAGATCGGGCCGGAACGCTCGCAATGGCTCTATCCCTTCGGCGCCTTGAAGAACGCCGGCGCGACGCTCGCGGGCAGCAGCGACTGGAGCGTATCGTCGATGAACCCTCTGGAGGCGATCCAGACCGGCGTCTTGCGGCAGGACATCGCCGACCCCAACGGCAAGGTGCTGACGCCGCAGCACAAGCTCGACGTGATGGACATGGTCGCGGCCTATACGATCAACGGCGCCTATGCCGCTTTCGACGAGGACAATTCCGGCTCGCTGACCGTGGGCAAGCGCGCGGATGTGGTCGTGCTCGACCGCGACATCACCAAGGTGCCGCCGACCGAGATTTCCCAAGGCAAGGTGCTGGCCACGATGATCGAGGGCGTGCCGGTCTATGAGGGCGAGGGCCTGCCGAAGCCGGCGGGGCCGTAACCTACCTCGCCGCAGGGAAGGTCCGTCCCAGCCACTCCTTCGGCAGGGCCGGCACGAAATTGCCGTCGCGGCCGGTCATGTCGTCGTTGGCGACGAGGCTGTTGAGGATCGCCTCCTCGGTCGCCTGCACCACAGCGTCGAAAAACGGATCGATGTCGCAATCGGGAATGAAGTCCGCCCGGCAAAGCTTTCCAGCCTCGGCGGTTGCTGCTTCCGCGTTGGCGGTCGAGAAGGCGAGAAAGATGTCGCCCGAGCTGTGATAGCCGAGGCCGCCGGTCATCGCCACGCCGAGCGGTACACGCCGCGCCAGGCGTTTGAGCTGATGCGTAAGCAGCGGCGCGTCGGTCGCCACGATGGCGATGATCGAGCCTTTCTCGGCACGCAGCGTCTTCTCCACGAGTTCGGGCTGCGACAAGGTTGGCGCGGCGCGCAGGCCGCGCACGGTGAAGTTCTTGCGGTTGCCGAAGTTCGCCTGCACGAACACGCCGACGGTGAAGCGCTGGCCCTGCCAGTCGACCAGCCGCGAGGCCGTGCCCGAACCGGCCTTCAAGCCGAAAGCGACCATGCCGGTACCGCCGCCGACGCTGCCTTCCTCGATCGGCCCGGAGGCTGCCGTGTCCAGCGCCTGCGACACGTGCTCGAAGGTTACGTGATGGCCGTTGATGTCGTTGAGGAACCCGTCATAGGTCTCAGCCGCCACCGGCAGGCCCCAGGCCGATTCAACGGCCTTCGGCAAAGCCTTGTTCAGCCAGCGCAAAGTGCCGTCGCGGGTGACACCGCAGGAATGCGTGTTGGTGATGGTTATGGGAAAGTTGAAGGCGCCGATCTCCTCGATCAGGTGCGAGCCGGTCAACTCGCCATTGCCGTTGGCGCTGAAGATGCCGGCATAGACCGGCGTCGCCAGCTCGGCCACCGGTCTCGGCAGGATGGCGGTGACGCCGGTGCGCACCGGTCCCTTGCCGGCGGCGAGCGGACCGTCGCCGGAAACCAGCGTGACATAGCCGACCGAAACGCCCGGCACGTCGGTGATGGCGTTCCAGCGGCCGGGCTCGCCGTCGAAGGGAATGGCGAAGGCGCGGGCACGCGGCTTGCCTGAAGGTGTCGAACGATGATCGGTCGTCATGGCGGGCTCAGCACGAATCGGAACGCCCGTCAGCATAGCGGCCGACGATCGGAAAGTCCGTCACAGCCGCTTTCCGGCCGCGTCGAACCAGTGGAGTTTCGCGGTATCGACCATGGCCGACAGGCTGTCGCCCGCCTGCGTCGCCGTGCGGCCGGGGGCACGCAGGACGAGGCGCTCGCCGGCCATGCGGCAGTAGATGAAACTCTCCGCCCCCACCGGTTCGACGCCTTCGACAGCCATCTCGAGAGACAGGCCGGCCGCTCCATTGCCTGAAGCCCCGCCCCCGCGGGGGTTCAATGTCGCGTCCTCGGGACGGAAGCCCAGGGTTGCCGCATCGGCGTGCGCAGCCAGCGCGGTCAGGCCGGCAGGCAATGCGGCTACGGGCATCAGGTTCATCGGCGGCGCGCCGATGAAGGACGCGACGAAGGTGGAAGCCGGCTTCTCGTACACGTCGAGCGGAGCGCCGATCTGCTCGACCTCTCCGGCATTCATGACGACGAGGATGTCGGCCAGCGTCATCGCCTCGAGCTGGTCGTGGGTGACATAGACCGATGTGACGCCGAGCGCCCGCTGCAGGCTCTTGATTTCTACCCGCATCTGCCCGCGCAGCTTGGCGTCGAGATTGCTGAGCGGCTCGTCGAACAGGAACACCTTCGGGTAGCGCACGATCGCCCGGCCCATGGCGACGCGCTGGCGCTGGCCGCCGGAAAGCTCGCGCGGCCGGCGCTCCAGCAGATGCGCGAGTTCCAGCGTCTTGGCGGTGGCGCGCACGCGGGCGTCGATCTCTTCCTTCGGCGTGCCGCGGTTGCGCAGGCCGTAGGCCATGTTGTCGTAGACGTTCATGTGCGGATAGAGCGCATAGTTCTGGAACACCATGGCGATGTCGCGCTCGGCCGGGCCGACGGTGTTCACCACCTTTTCGCCGATGGACACGGTTCCCGACGTGATCGCCTCCAGCCCGGCGATCATTCGCAGCAGCGTGGACTTGCCGCAGCCCGACGGCCCGACCAGCACGCACAGCGCTTTGTCGGGAATGGCGATCGAGACGCCCTTCACCGCCTCGACATTGCCGAAATAGGTCTTGCGGACGTCCTTCAGGTCGACGGTGGCCACTCACTTCTCCGTTTCGATGAGACCGCGCACGAACCACCGCTGCATCAGCACCACCACCAGGATGGGCGGCAGGATGGCCAGCACCGCCGTCACCATGACGAGATGCCATTCCGTGTCGGCATCGGCGAAAGACACCATCTTTCTCAGACCGATGACGATGGTGTTCATGTCGTTGCGGTTGGTGACCAGCAGCGGCCACAGATATTGTGTCCAGCCGTAGATGAAAAGGATGACGAAGAGCGCGGCGATGTTGGTGCGCGACAGCGGCAGCAGGATGTCCTTGAAGAACTTCCACGGCCCGGCGCCGTCGACGCGCGCGGCCTCGACCAGCTCGCCGGGAATGGTCAGGAAGAACTGGCGGAACAGCAGCGTCGCGGTGGCCGAGGCGATCAGCGGCACGATCAGCCCGGCATAGGTGTCGATCAGCCCGAAATCGACCATCACCTTGTAGGTGGGCAGGATACGGACCTCGACCGGCAGCATCAGCGTGATGAAGATCAGCCAGAAGAAGGTCATCCTGAGCGGGAAGCGGAAGAACACGATGGCATAGGCCGACAGGATGGAGATGACGATCTTGCCGACGGCGATGCCGAGCGCCATCACCGTCGAATTGAACAGCAGCGTGCCGACGCCGACCCCACCGATGCGGCCGACGCCGCCGAAGATCGCCTCGTAGTAGTTGGCGAAGAACCGGTCGCCGGGAACCAGGGGTAGCGGCGGGCGCAAGATGGTCTGCAGCGTCTGCGTCGAGGCGACGAAGGTGTAGTAGATCGGGAAGGCGACGATCACCACGCCGAGGATCAGCAGGACATGGGCGATGTAGGTGCGGAGTGGGGAGGAGCCGATCACGGGCTTTCCTCCCCCCTCGAGGGGGAGGTGCCGCCGAAGGCGGCGGAGGGGGTAGCCTCAGGAGGAACCAACCTTTCGCCGGCGACGAAAGGTTCTCGGCGCCCGGCCCGGCGCGGCTCCACCCCCTTGAGGGGAGGTCGGCGGGCGCTGCCCGCCGGGCGGGGTACGAGCGGCCGTGCTCGACGCCCTGTTGTTCGCGTGCGTTTCAGAAAGGGCCGGCGCGCTGCCGGACTTACCCCACCCGGCCGCTTCGCGGCCACCCTCCCCTCGAGGGGGAGGGATACTTGGCGCGCCGCCTCGGCGACCCCCTCTGTCGGCTTCGCCGACATCTGCCCCTCGAGGGGGGAGAATGCGCCGCGCCTAACCATAATGCACCTTCTTCTCGACGTAGCGGAACTGCACGGCCGTGAGCGCGATGACGATCGCCATCAGGATCACCGACTGGGCGGCGGAGTCGCCGAGGATCAGATTGACGAAGCCGTCATTGTAGACCTTGTAGACCAGCGTCTCGGTCGCCTTGCCGGGGCCGCCGCCGGTCACCGCGTGGATGATGCCGAAGGTATCGAAGAAGGCGTAGGTGGTGTTGATCACCAGCAGGAAGAAGGTGGTCGGCGCGAGCAGCGGGAAGACGATCGTCCAGAACCGCTTCGTCTCGCCGGCGCCGTCGATCGCCGCCGCCTCGATCAGCGTCCTTGGGATCGCCTGCAGGCCGGCGACGAAGAACAGGAAGTTGTAGCTGATCTGCTTCCACGCGGCCGCGGCCACCACCAGCACCATGGCCTGGTTGCCGTTGAGCAGGGGGTCCCAGGCGATACCCATCGCGCGCAAGGCATAGGAAAGCGAGCCGATCGACGGGTTGAACAGGAACAGCCACAGCATGCCGGCGATCGCCGGAGCCACCGCATAGGGCCAGATGAGCAGCGTGCGGTAGATGCCGCGTCCGCGCACCACCTTGTCGGCCATGACGGCCAGCAGCAGCGCCACCGCCATCGCCACCACCGTGGTGGCGACGGAGAAGACCACCGTGACGTAGAGCGAGTTCACGTAGTTCGGATCGGCCAGGACCTTGCGGAAATTGGCGAACCAGACGAACTGCGTCTTCAGCCCGAACGGGTCTTCGCGCAGCATCGACTGATAGAGCGCCTGGGAGGCCGGCCAGTAGAAGAAGATCAGCGTGATGGCGAGCTGCGGCGCGAGCAGCAGATAGGGCAGGATCTTGTTGGGAAAGACGACGCGGGGTGTCATGAGGGCATTACCTCCGCCTTGAGGGGAGGTCGGCGGGTGCAGCCCACTGGGTGGGGCACGAGCGGCAGTGCTCGACGCCACGAATTCGCGTGCGTTCCAAAAAAGGTCGGTGCGCTGCCCCACCAACCCCCTGTGACCGCTGCGCGGCCATCTCCCCCTCGAGGGGGGAGAATACGTCGGCCCGCATCAATTCCCCAGCGCTTCTTGGATCGCCTTGTTGCCGCGCTGGGCGGCGTTGTCCAGCGCCTGCTGGGCGGTCTGATCGCCCGCCAGCATCTTCTCGTATTCCTCGTTCAGGATGTCGCGGACCTGCGGCAGGTTGGCCAGCCGCACGCCCTTGGAATTCTCGGTCGGGGCCTTGCCCATCATCTGCTTGATCGGGATCTCGCGCGCCGGATTCTTCTCGTAGAAGCCGTCCGCCTTGGTCTTCTCGTAGGCGGCAAGTGTCACCGGCAGATAGCCAGAGACCTGGTGCAGGCGGGCCTGGATGTCGGTCTGCGACAGGAAATTGAAGAAGGCGGCGACGGCCTTGTATTCCTCATCCGACTTGCCGCCGAAGACCCACAGCGAGGCGCCGCCGGGAATCGTATTCTGCGGCTCCGTATCGTAGGGCAGCATGCCCGTGCCGAAATTCATGCCCGACTTCACGACGTCGCCGAGGCCGCCGGAGGATTCGGTGAACAGGCCGCATTCGCCGGCCAGGAAGACCTGCTTGGCCTCGGAGGTGCGACCGCCATATTTGAACGTGCCGTCCTTGGCGAGGTCGGCCAGCGCCTGGAAATGCTTCACGAAGGGTTCGGCATTGATCTTCAGCTCGACATTCAGGTCGGCGATGCCGTTTTCGTTGGTGCCCCACTGATAATCGTTCCAAGCGGCGAAATTCTCGGTGTGGATCCAGGTGAGCCAGGTCGAGGTGAAGCCGCAGGGCGCGGCGCCGCTCGATTTGATCTTCCTGGCCGCCTCCCAGACCTCATTCCAGGTCTTCGGCGGGTTGTCGACGTCGAGGCCGGCCTTCTGGAAGATGTCTTTGTTGTAATAGAGGATTGGCGAGGAGGAATTGTAGGGGAAGGACAGCATGGTGCCGTCCGGCTTCGAATAGTAGGAGACTATGCCGGGCAGGTACTGGCTCTTGTCGAACGGCTTGTCTCCCATTGCCAGCACGTCGGCGACCGGCTTGATGGCGCCCTCGGCGGCCATCATCGTGCCGGTGCCGGCGTCGAACACCTGCATGATCGTCGGCGGCTGCTTGGCGCGGAAGGCGGCGATGCCGGCATTCAGCGTCTCCGGATAGGTGCCTTTGAATACCGGCACCACCTTGTAGTCGCTCTGGCTCTCGTTGAACTCCTTCGAAAGCTGCTCGACGACCTCATTGTTGGCGCCGGTCATGGCATGCCACCAGGAGATCTCGGTGACAGCGAAGGAGGAGGTGGTGGAAAGCAGGGTGAAGGCGACGCCGGTGACGGCCGCCACGCCGTTGATCTTCATGGTTTCACTCCCGTTTTGTCATTGGCGAAGGGGTTGCTTCGCATCGGGGAGTATCGGCCGAATGTGACAGGCGGACAACGGGTTTTCGTCAAAACGTGTCCGACCCCCTGGGCTATTTCAGTGAAGCTATAGCGATGGCGGTTCGCTCGCGGCCGAGATCGTTTGGTCGCCGCGCCGGAAGCTTTCCAGCCATCCATCGCCGGAGCAGTTCCCCGATGGGGATGCGCTGCGCCTGCTCGGAAATCCGACGGCATGACACACGGGGCTATCGCCGGACTCCCTACAGCTTTGCCATTGGACAAACGCCAAGAGTTATGTTTGATTGAATATATCGATGCCGCCGTGCCGTGTGAGCGGACGCATTTGTCATGAATGGAGACTTGTCGCGATGAAATGCAACGGCTTGGGGCTGCGGCTGCTGCTGGCCGCCGGCGGAATGACGGCGCTGCTTGCCGCGCCCGGGGCAAACGCCGACGACGGCTTGACGATCTTCGCCGCCGCCAGCCTCAAGAATGGGCTCGACGCGGTGAACACCGCCTGCGAGGCGGATGTCGGCGGCAAGGCGACGATCTCCTATGCCGCAAGCTCGGCGCTGGCCAAGCAGATCGAGCAGGGCGCGCCGGCAGACCTCTTCGTCTCCGCCGATCTCGACTGGATGGCTTATCTGTCGGAGAAGAATCTGACGAAGAAGGACACCGAGGTAAAGCTGCTCGGCAATAGCATCGTGCTGGTCGCGCCAGCCGATTCGCCTGCCGCCGCCGACATCGCGCCCGGTTTCGACATTGCCGGGCTGCTCGGCGACGGCAGGCTCGCCATGGCCAATGTCGATGCGGTTCCGGCCGGCAAATACGGCAAGGCGGCGCTCGAAAAGCTCGGCGTATGGGCCTCGGTCGAAGGCAAGGTGGCGCAGGCGGAGAACGTGCGCGCCGCGCTGGCGCTGGTCTCTACCGGCGAGGCGCCGCTCGGCATCGTCTACCAGACCGACGCCAAGGCCGATCCCAAGGTAAAAATCGTCGGCACCTTTCCCGCGGACTCGCATCCTCCCATCGAGTATCCCGCGGCGGTGACGGCCGGCGCCGACAGCGCCGCCGCGCCGGCCTTTCTGAAGTGCATGCAGTCGGCCAAGGCCAAGGCACTTTTCGAGGAGCAGGGTTTCACGGTACTGGTGCCGCCGGTCTCCAACTGAGCGGCATGATGTGAAGGCATGGAGTGGCTGGACCTCAGCCCGGACGAGTGGAACGCGGTCCGGCTCTCCATAAGGGTGTCTGTCTGGGCGACCGTCGTCGCCCTGCCGTTCGGCATCGCCATCGCCTTCCTGCTGGCGCGCCGGGATTTCTGGGGCAAGTCGCTGCTCAACGGCATCGTGCATCTGCCGCTGATCCTGCCGCCGGTTGTCACCGGCTACCTGCTGCTCATAACCTTCGGCCGGCGCGGCCCGGTCGGCGCGTTCCTGGCCGACAATTTCGGCATCGTCTTCTCCTTCCGCTGGACGGGGGCGGCGCTGGCCTGCGGAGTGATGGCCTTCCCGCTGATGGTGCGGGCGATCCGTCTTTCGATCGAGGCGGTCGACAAAAAACTCGAGGCGGCGGCCGGCACGCTCGGCGCCAACCCAGCCTGGGTGTTCTCCACCATCACGCTGCCGCTGATCTTCCCGGGCATCATCGCCGGCATGATCCTGTCCTTCGCGAAAGCCATGGGCGAGTTCGGCGCCACCATCACCTTCGTCTCCAACATTCCCGGCGAGACGCAGACCCTGCCGTCGGCCATCTACACCTTCACCCAGGTGCCGGGGGGCGATCTCGGCGCCCTGCGGCTCACTTTGGTGTCGATCGTCATCGCCATGATCGCCCTGGTGGCGTCCGAGCTCTTGGCGCGGCGGGTCAGCCGGCGGCTCGAAATCGAATGACGCTGTCGGTCCGCATCAGCCACAAGCAAGGCGATTTCCTGCTTGACGCGGCGTTCGAGAGCAGCGGGCGGCTCACCGCGCTGTTCGGCCCGTCCGGCTCCGGCAAGACGTCGCTGATCAATATGATCGGCGGTTTGGTGCGCCCGCGGGAGGGACGCATCGTCGTAGACGGTCGGGTGCTGGTGGACGCCGACAAGCGCGTGTTCGTGCCCAAGCACCGGCGCCGCATCGGTTACGTCTTCCAGGATGCGCGGCTGTTCCCGCATATGACGGTCGCGCAGAATCTCGGCTATGGCCGCTTCTTCACGCCCGCCGCGGAGCGCTACGCCGACTTTTCCGCCGTGGTCGACCTGCTCGGCATCGGCCATCTGCTCGCCCGCCGGCCGGCCTCGCTGTCGGGCGGCGAGAAGCAGCGCGTGGCGATCGGCCGGGCGCTGATCGCCAGCCCGAAACTCATCCTGATGGACGAGCCGCTCGCCTCGCTCGACGACGCGCGCAAGGCCGAAATCATGCCCTTTCTCGAACGTCTGCGCGACGAGACGAAGATCCCGATCGTCTATGTCAGCCACTCGGTCGGCGAGGTGGCGAGGCTGGCGACGGACGTGGTGGTGCTTTCCGTCGGTACAGTCGCGGCGAGCGGGCCGGCCGCCGATATCCTGTCGCGTTTCGATCTTCTGCCCGAGGAGCAGCGTGGCGAGGCCGGCGCCATGGTCGACCTCACCGTCGCCGGCCAGGAGGAGGCGTTCGGGTTGACGGTGCTGCATGCCGCCGGCGGCGAATGGCGGCTGCCGCGGGTCGATGCGCCGGTCGGCGCAAAAATCCGCGCCCGCGTGCGGGCCCGCGATGTGATGCTATCGCTCGAGCGGCCGCCGGGCATCAGCGCGCTCAACGTGCTTGCAGGAACGATCACCGGCATCTCGGCCGACGGCGGACCGGAGGCGCTGGTCTCGCTGGACTGCGGCGGCGACCGCCTGGCCGCGCGTGTGACGCGCCGTTCGGTGGAGACGCTCGGCCTGCAGCCGGGTGGCCCGGTTTTCGTCGTCGTCAAGGCCGTGACCTTCGACCGCGGAAACATGGGGACGGCCGGCTGATAGCCGGTCGGTTGCGCCGCGCTCCGCCCGGCGTCGTCCAATCTCGCTTTCGTCAAGCTCATGCTTGCTCGGAATGTGGGCGCTGGACGGAAGGCGGTATGCTCCTATTTGGGACCGGTGGGTGGCGTTGTTGCACTGCGCCGCGAGCGAGGAGCCGGCCATGAAAGTCAACCGCATCGTCGCCAACATCGCCACCGATGACGTCGTCGCCGCCAAACGCTTCTACGGCGACGTGCTCGGCCTCGACGTGCTGATGGATCTCGGCTGGATCGCCACCTATGGCAACGCCGAGACGATGAGCGTGCAGGTCAGCATCATGTCGGAAGGCGGATCGGGAACGCCGGTGCCCGACATCTCGGTCGAGGTCGATGATCTCGACGAAGCGCTCCAGCGCGTGCACAAGGCCGGCATTGCCGTCGAATACGGCCCTGCGGAAGAGCCGTGGGGCGTGCGCCGCTTCTTCGTGCGCGACCCGTTCGGACGGCTGGTGAACATTTTGGCGCATCGCTGAGGACGAATGGATCGCGTCGGGCTTGAGGCGGTGCAAACGTCGGCAGGACAGCGGGGCGCTGTCCTGCCACTTTCCATGTACTGGCCGCCAGCCGTCCTGGTTGATAGCTTTCCTTTACACGCGCTCCAGCGCCACCGCGATGCCCTGTCCGACGCCGATGCACATGGTCGCCAGCGCCAGTTTCGCGCCGCGTTCGCGCAGCTCCAGCGCCGCGGTGCCGGTGATGCGAGCGCCCGACATGCCGAGCGGATGGCCGAGCGCGATCGCGCCGCCGTTCGGGTTGACGTGATCCGCATCCTCGGCGATGCCGAGTTCGCGCAGCACGGCGATGCCCTGCGAGGCAAACGCCTCATTCAGCTCGACCACGTCGAGGTCCTCTGGCGAAATGCCCAGCCGCGCGCACAGTTTTTTCGTCGCGGGCGCCGGGCCGATGCCCATGATACGCGGCGCCACGCCGGCGGCCGCGCCGCCGAGGATGCGGGCGATCGGGGTCAGGCCGTGCTTCCTCGCCGCGGCTTCCGAGGCGATGATGAGCGCCGCCGCGCCGTCGTTGACGCCCGACGCATTGCCCGCCGTCACTGTGCCGCCCTCGCGGAACGGCGTCGGCAATCTTGCCAGCGTCTCCACCGTCGTGCCGGCACGCGGGTGCTCATCCTTGGCGACGACGACGGGTTCGCCTTTCCGCTGCGGGATCGTCACCGCAACGATTTCCTTCGTAAGTCGCCCGTTTTCCTGTGCCGCCACGGCTTTATTCTGGCTGCGCACGGCAAAAGCATCCTGATCTGCGCGTGAAATCGCAAAATCCTCGGCGACGTTCTCGCCGGTCTCCGGCATGGAATCGATCCCGTACTGCTTCTTCATCAGCGGGTTGACGAAGCGCCAGCCGATGGTGGTGTCGTAGATCTCGGCGTTGCGCGAGAAGGCGGTGTCGGCCTTGGGCAGGACGAAAGGCGCGCGGCTCATCGATTCGACGCCGCCGGCGATCATCAGCTCGGCCTCGCCCGCCTTGATGGCGCGCGCGGCGGCGATCACCGCGTCCATGCCGGAACCGCACAGCCGGTTGATCGTGGTGCCCGGCACCTCCTGGGGCAGGCCGGCCAGCAGCAGCGCCATGCGCGCGACGTTGCGGTTGTCCTCGCCGGCTTGGTTGGCGCAGCCGAAAATCACGTCGTCGACCGCGGCCCAGTCGACCGCCGCGTTGCGTTCGGCCAGCGCCCGCAGCGGGATGGCGCCGAGGTCGTCCGTGCGCACGGAGGAGAGCGCCCCGCCGAACCGACCGATCGGGGTGCGGATATAGTCGCAGATATAGGCTTCGGTCATGCTAGGCCGCCTTCCCCTTCTTCGCGGTCCCCGCATGCGCCGCCTTGGTGCGGGCCTGCAGGTCGCGCAGCGTCTTCAGTTCCAGTTCGGTCGGGGCAGGGGTCTCCTCCAGCCGCTCGGCGAACTTCACCGTCCAGCCGCAGGTCTCCTGCACCGTCTCGCGGGTGGCGCCGGGATGCAGCGAGACCACGGTGAACTCCCTGGTCTCAGGATCCGGTTTCCAGATCGCGAGGTCGGTGATGAGCAGGGTCGGGCCGACCGTGTCAATACCGAGGCGCTTGCGATGATCGCCGCCGTCGCCATGGCCGAAGGAGGTGAAGAAATCGATCTTCTCGACCATACCGCGCTTCGACTGCGCCATGGTGATGTAGACCTGTTGCGACGAGGTGGCTATCTCCGGAGCGCCGCCGCCACCGGGCAGCCGGGTCTTGGGGTGCGCGTAGTCGCCGATGACGGTCGTGTTGATGTTGCCGAACTTGTCCAGTTGGGCGGCGCCGAGGAAGCCGATGGTGACGCGACCGCCCTGCAGCCAGTAGCGGAACATCTCCGGCACGGGGACCGTGGTGACGGCCGTCTCGCACAATTCCCCGTCGCCGATCGACAGCGGCAGCACGTCGGGCGCGGTGCCGATCGTGCCGCTCTCGTAGATCAGCGTGATGTCCGGCGCGTGCGTCAGCCGCGCCACGTTGCAGGCGGCCGACGGCGCGCCGATGCCGACGAAGCAGACGTCGTCGCTCCTCAGCGCGCGCGAGGCGGCGATCGTCATCATCTCGTTGGGCGTGAAGTCGCTCATGCCGCTTTCCTCAGATGCGCGACGCGCCCGGCGAAATCGTCGGCGCTCTTTTCGATGACGTTTTCCTGCATCCACACCCGAAATCTCTCGCGGTCCGAGGCGATCTCGTCCCATTCCAGGTAGGCGGCATTGTCGCGGGCGTAGTAGCCGTGGGTGTAGGACGGATGCGAGCCGCCGGGCACTACGGCGATCGCATGTACCGTCCAGGACGGCAGGATGCAGGCATTGGGATGGATGCCGGCGAAATCGTCCACGACCTCCTCGACCGTCACCACCGCGCGCTTGGCCGCCAGCACGGCCTCCTTCTGGATGCCGATGATGCCTTCCACCAGCACGTTGCCCTTGTGGTCGGCTTTTTGCGCGTGGATGAAGGTTACGTCCGGCCTGAGCGCTGGAACGGCCGCCAGTTTTTCGCCGGTGAAGGGGCAGACGATCGACTTGATGTTCGGATTGACCCTAGCCAGTTCGGCGCCGCGATAGCCGCGAAAGACCGCGCAGGGCAGACCGGCCGCGCCCGCCTCGTAGGCGTTGGCCATGGCGGCGTGAGAATGCTCCTCGATCTCCAGCGGCTGCGGAAAGCCGTTCTCGACCGCGTCGCGGAGGCGCCGCAGCAACCCGACGCCGGGATTGCCGGCATAGGAGAACACCGCCTTGTTGGCCATGCCCATGCCGATCATCTGGTCGTAGACAAGGTCCGGCGTCATGCGCACCAGCGTCAGGTCCCTAAAACCCTGGCGGATCGCCTCATGCGCGGCCGCGGTCGGGATCAGGTGGGTGAAGCCTTCGAAGGCGGCAGTGTCGCCGTCGTTCAAGTTATCGGACACCGCCCGGCTGAGCGGCAGGAACGTCGCCATGGCACCACCTCAATCCAGAAAGTTCGAATTGCGAACTTTTGTTTTGTATGCGATATTATCCGGCCGATGCCGCCGAAGTCAATGAGGCGGTCTGCCGCTTGGAGAACACCGCGTCCATGCCTGACACCATGCCGTCGCGCGACCTCGTCGGCTCGCTGGAGAAAGGGCTGGGCGTGCTGGAGATTCTTGCCGGCAACCCGGCCGGGCTGACGCTGACCGAGACAGCGGAGCGGGCCGGACTGACGCGGGCCGGCGCCCGGCGCCTGCTGCTCACGCTGGCCTCCGCCGGCTATGCCAATCAGACCGGCCGGCAGTTCGTGCTGTCGCCGCGTCTTCTCTCGTTGGCGCGGACCTGGCTCGAAGGCACATCGCTCTGGTCCTTCGCCGAGCCGTTCATGCGCGAAGTCGCGGCCGGGATGAACGAATCCTGCTCGGCCGCGGTGCTGTCGGGGCATGACGTCGTTTATGTTGCCCGCATTCCCGGCGCCCGCATCATGCGCGTCGCCCTGCAGGTCGGCACGCGGCTGCCGGCCTATTGCACATCGATGGGCAGGGTGCTGCTCACCGGAATGACGCCGGAGCAACTGACCGAATTTCTGGCCGGGGCTCGGATCGAGGCGAACACGTCGAAGACGATCACCGACCGGGGCGAGATCGCCGAAAGGGTGCGGCAGGCCGCGGAGCAAGGGTTTGCGATCGTCGATGAGGAACTGGAACTCGGCTTGCGCTCGATCGCCGTGCCGGTACGCGACCGCCAGGGAAGGATCGCTGCGGCGATCAACGTATCCACCCAGTCGGCGCGTTTTTCGGTGGCGGAGATGAGGCGCACCGTGCTGCCGCCGCTCAAGCGCGCGGCGGCGCGGATCGAGGATTATTTCGCGGTTCAGTGAAGACCGCACCTTCAGTCTAACGTCCCGCCTTGTCCTCGACATAGCCGCGCGCGATCTCGTGCAGGCGCGCCCTGCCGAAGCTGGCGCCATGTCCGCCATGGACGATGCTCACGTCGAGCTCGGCCAGTCGCCGCATGGTGCGGACATAGTCCGGAATATCCGCTCCGGTTATGTCGTCGATCAACTGGTCGTCGTAGATCGCGTCTCCGGAAAAGAATTCGCCGTTCCACTCGTCGAGCAGGCCGATCGACCCCGGCGAATGTCCGGGCAGATGCAGCACGCGAAAGACGCGGCCGCCGGTATCGATCCTGTCGCCTTCGCCGAGCAGCTCGATCAGCGGTGCCGGCATGAGCCTGTAGTCCTCGAGCCGATAGCCGGGTTCCGGCAGCCGCTCCAGAATGTCCTCATGATTGACGAACCACGATGCGAAGGTGCCTTCGTCGTTCATCGTGGAAAAGACCTCGGCCTCGGCTTCATGGCCGGCGCGGCGCGCATATTCGTGGAAACTGCCGACATGGTCGACATGCGCGTGGGTAGCTACCGCGAGCACCGGCCTGCCGGAGCCCGGCAGGGCGGCCGACAGGCTGGCGACGCCGTTGCCGAAGTCCAGCTGGATGTCGAAGTCGCGACCCTCGATCCGGTAGAGATTGGCGCGGAAGAAGGGGTGGACGAAGGGCTCCGTGATCAGCGTGACGCCGGGCGAGATTGGGCGGATCTCGAACCAGGTGTCCGGCATGGCGGCTCTCCCTACAGGTCGATGGACTGCGTCAGCTTAACGGGGAAGGGGCGGGGGCGCCACGTCGTGCTCCCGCTCCCCTGTCCGGCTGGCGCCCTCGTGGTTCGGGAGCCAGATGCAGGCCGGCGCAGGCGCTGCTCCCGAAACCAGAGCCGCCTAATGCTGCGAGTGATCGGCCTCGCCGCTCTTCGCCTCGACGGCGAATTCGACGTCCACCGTGCCGGCCTTCTCGAAGGTCAGGGTTCCTGGGAACTTCACGCCGGCCTTGGGCTCCTGCTTCAGGTCCATGAACATGATGTGGAAGGAGCCGGGCTTCAGCGCGACCTCGCCATGAGCGGGGATGTCGATGCCGTCCGGGACGGGGCGCATGGTCATCACGCCGTCGGCATTGACGCTCATCTCGTGGATTTCCGTCTTGCCGGCGATTGCCGAACTCACGGAGAGGAGGCGGTCGGCCTCCGCTCCGTGGTTGTTGAGCACCAGGTAGCCGGCAGCGACCTTGGCGCCGGCCGGTACCTCGCGCGACCAGGGGTGGTCGATCTCGATCTCCCCGAGCTTGAACTCGTGCGCCCAGAGCGGACGCGAGAGGGCGAAGAGCAGCATGAGCGTGAAAGCCGCGAGGCCGATCCGCTCCTCGATGCTGCGGAAGCGGGCGAGAGCGACGCTGCGCGTCGGCGTGTCTATGAAGGGTTTCATTGGGGTGTCCATGGATTGGGTCGCGGCTCGAATGGCCGCGCGAACGGAAATGAGCGGGATCGACCGCCCGGTGGCGCAGACGCCACCCGGCGGTCCGTCAACCGGCGCGAGGCGGCGCTCGCGGGCTGGCCGGATCATGCGGGTCGGCCGGAACGGCGATTTCCCGCGCGAGCAGAGGCGGCGTACCCGGCCCGGTCGGAAAGGCGACGGCAAGCCACGCATGAAGCGGTGGCAGCGCGGCAAGCGGAGCGCCCGTCGCACAGCCCAGCAGGCAGCATGCGGGCGGCGGGCCGTGCTCGGAGCCGGGCGCCGGCAGGTCATGGTTGGCGCTGGTGATGCAGAGCGGATTGCCGAAGGCATCGAGCGGAACGTGCTGCCTGCCGGCTGCCAGCGCGAAGCTGCCGGAGAGCGCCTGGACGAGCAGCAGCCAGGCCGCGGCGAGCGCGACCCCGAGCCTCCGTGCTGTCCAGCCTTTCCTCACCCGCAAAACCTTCGATCGTTCGACCTTCACGTAGCATGGAGAGGCACGTCAGCGAACCCGCATCGTCGCGCTGCGGCAACGTGCCGTGCTCCGAGCTACAGCCGCGCCCTGGTCGTCCGCGGCGTGGCGAGCAGCAGGCTGGTCTCGGAACCGGTGATGCCGGGGATCAGGCGGATGCGCCGCAGCACGGCGTCGAATTCGGTCAGCGTGGCGGTGCCGAGCTCGACCACCAGGTCCCAGCGGCCGTTTGTCGTATGGACCGTGGAGACCTCGGACAGGCCGCCCAGCGTGCGGATCACCCGGTCGGCGGCGTGGCCCTCGATCTCGATCATCATGATGCCGCGCACCCGCTGGTCGACCGCGTCGGCGCGCAGGATGACCGTGTAGCCAAGAATCTCGCCCGACTTCTCCAGCCGCTCCATGCGCGCACGCACCGTCGCGCGCGACACGCCGAGATCGATCGCGAGGTCGGAGATGCTGCGCCGCGCCTCGTGCCGCAGCAGGGTGATCAGCTTTTCGTCGAGCGTGTTCATTCTGCCGATTTGGTGGTTGAACCGACCGTTTTGCTAGCATGAATGAATGAATTTGCCAATTTTACCTGTTCGTTTCGCCGGTCTTTGCGGGTGAAATCCTTTCCACTCACAAGAACGAAGACGAGGGTTTCACCATGCTGTGCAGGATCGTTGGCGCGCCCGTCCAGGACGGCGCCGGCCGCATGGGCTGCGAGATGGGGCCGAGCGCGCTGCGCACTGCCGGTCTGGTCGCGGCGCTGCGTGAACTCGGCCATGAGGTGGAAGATCTCGGCGCCGTGCAGCCGGCCGCCCCGCGGCCGGTCGTCCATGGCAACGTGGCACTGAAAGCGCTGCCCGAGATTTCAGCCTGGACGGCGGTGATCGCCGAACGCGCCTATCAGGCGAGCGATGGCGGCATGCCGATCTTCCTCGGCGGCGACCATTCGATCTCGGCCGGCACCTTGGCGGGGCTCGCCCGCCGCGCTGCCGAGCGCCGCCGGCCGCTCTTCGTGCTGTGGCTCGACGCCCATCCCGATTTCCACACGCTCGACACCACGAGCAGCGGCAACCTGCACGGCGTGCCGCTCGCCTATGCCGCCGGCCAGCCGGGTTTTTCCGGCTATTTCCCCGATTTGCCGGCGACGGTCGATCCGAAGCGCATCTGTGCACTCGGCCTGCGCAGCGTCGATCCGGCCGAGCGCCGGGCGCTGGCGGAGGCCGGCGTCACCGTTCACGACATGCGCGCCGTCGACGAGCACGGCGTCGCGCCGCTGCTGCGCGCCTTCCTGGAGCGTGTCGCGGCGGAAGACGGCCTCCTGCATGTCAGCCTCGACGTCGACTTCCTCGACCCGTCGATCGCTCCGGCAGTCGGCACGACGGTGCCCGGTGGCGCCACCTTCCGCGAGGCGCATCTGGTCATGGAGATGCTGTCCGACAGCGGGCTCGTCGCCAGCCTCGACCTGGTCGAGCTCAATCCCTTCCTCGACGAGCGCGGCCGCACCGCCACCCTGATGGTCGATCTCACCGCCAGCCTGATGGGCCGCCGCATCATGGACCGTCCGACCAGGAGTTT
The DNA here is from genome assembly GCF_059502445.1 of Kumtagia sp. Classification (NCBI taxonomy): domain Bacteria; kingdom Pseudomonadati; phylum Pseudomonadota; class Alphaproteobacteria; order Hyphomicrobiales; family Phyllobacteriaceae; genus Kumtagia; species Kumtagia sp. Next base: position 47,210 of record NZ_JCACER010000004.1, on the reverse strand, counting down.
TTGACATGACCGCGCCCAAGCTGAACATCGTCCCCTTCGTCAGCGTCGACCACATGATGAAGCTGGTGCTGGCGGTCGGCATCGAGCGCTTCCTGACGGAGCTCGCCGGCTACATCGAGCACGATTTCCGCCGCTGGGAATTGTTCGACAAGACGCCACGGGTCGCCTCGCACAGCCATGACGGGGTCATCGAGCTGATGCCGACCAGCGACGGAAAGCTGTACGGATTCAAATACGTCAACGGCCATCCGAAGAACACGCGCGAGGGCCTGCAGACCGTCACTGCCTTCGGCGTGCTCGCCGATGTCGGCAGCGGTTATCCGATGCTGCTCACCGAGATGACCATCCTGACGGCGCTGCGCACCGCTGCCATGTCGGCGGTCGCCGCGAAATACCTGGCGCCGCTGGACGCCCGCACCATGGCGCTGATCGGCAACGGCGCGCAGGCGGAGTTCCAGGCTGTTGCCTTCAAGGCGATCGTCGGCATCGACCGGCTCCGTCTCTACGATGTTGATTCAAGCGCCTCGCGCAAGTGCGCGAAAAACCTGGCGGGAATGGGTTTCGACATCGTCATCTGCGCCTCGGGCCAGGAGGCGGTCGAGGGGGCAGACATCATCACCACGGTCACTGCCGACAAGCAGTATGCGACCATCCTCACCGACAACATGGTCGGCCCCGGCGTGCACATCAACGCCATCGGCGGCGACTGCCCCGGCAAGACGGAACTGCATCGCGACATCCTGCTGCGCTCCGACATATTCGTCGAGTTCCCGCCGCAGACGCGCATCGAGGGCGAGATCCAGCAGCTTGCCGCCGACCATCCCGTCACCGAACTCTGGCAGGTGATCGCCGGCCATGCGCCTGGCCGTTCGGGTGAGCGGCAGATCACGCTGTTCGATTCGGTCGGTTTCGCCATCGAGGACTTTTCGGCGCTGCGCTACGTCCGCGACAAGCTACGCGACACCGGCCTCTACGAGGAGCTCGACCTGCTCGCTGACCCGGACGAGCCGCGCGACCTGTTCGGCATGCTGCTGCGCGCCGAGGCGGCGCAGGCAAAGGCGGTGGTGGGGTAGGGAGCGGCACCAACCCTTATACTGTCAGCCCCGCAAGATTCATGATCAGGCGGAAGGCGAGCGCCACCAGCCCGAGTGCCAGCACGCTCGCCGTCCAGATCAGCACCAGCCAGCCGATCCGCTTCAGCCAGGAATCCGGCGCAGGCGAGGGGGCAGCCATCAGTGGTAGCCTTCGCCGGCCTTCACCTTGCCGCGGAAGACGTAATAAGACCAGGCGGTGTAGGCGAGGATGATCGGGATGATGAACAGTGCCCCGACCAGCGCGAAGCCCATGCTCTGCGGCGGCGCCGCGGCCTCACGAATGGAAACTTCGGGCGGGATGATGTTGGGCCAAAGGCTGATGGCGAGCCCGCTGTAGCCGAGGAACAGCAGGAACAGCGCCAGCACGAAGGGCGCGACATGCGGCGTCCGGCCGAGGCTGTGGAGGATCGCCCAGGCGCTGGCCAGCACCAGGATCGGCACCGGCGAGAAGAAGACGATGTTGGGGAAGGTGAACCAGCGCTCGGCGATCGCGGGATGGGCGAGCGGCGTCCACAGGCTGACCAGGCCGATGACGACGACCAGCGCGATGGTGATCGGCCGCGCCAGCGCCACCATGCGCTCATGCAGCGCCCCCTCGGTCTTGATGATCAGCCAGGTGCAGCCGAGCAGCGCATAGGCGACCAGCAGTCCCAGTCCGGTGAACAGGCCGAAGGGCGTAATCCAGTCGAGCGCGCCGCCCACATAGGCGCCGTTCTGCATCGGAAAGCCGTTGAGAAAGGCACCGAGCGATACGCCCTGGAAGAAGGTGGCGAGATAGGAGCCGCCGGCGAAGGCCCAGTCCCAGTAGCGCTTGTGGTGCTCGTCGGCCTTGAAGCGGAACTCGAAGGCGACGCCGCGCCAGATAAGCCCGAGCAGCATCAGCACCAGAGGCAGATAGAGCGCGCTGAGGATCACCGAATAGGCCAGGGGGAACGCCGCCAGAAGCCCGGCGCCGCCCAGCACGAGCCAGGTCTCGTTGCCGTCCCAGACCGGCGCCACGGTGTTGACCATGACGTCGCGGTCGTCGCGCTCGCCGACGAACGGGAACAGGATGCCGATGCCGAGATCAAACCCGTCCATGACGACATACATCATCAGGCCGAAGCCGATGATGACGGCCCAGATCACCGGAAGATCGATGCCCATGATCTAGCTCCTCGCCTGTTCGGTCGCGTCGGGATGGTCGGGCGCGGCAGAAAGCGGGCGGGCGGGCCGCGCGGCGCTGCTGCTGCCGCCGGTCGGCTCGTCCTCGCCGGTCTCGGGTCCCTTGCCGACCAGCTTCAGCATGTAGCGCGTGCCGATGCCGAATATGAAAAGATAGGCGACCACGAAGATGACGAGGGTGACGCTCATGGTCAGCGCCGAATGATTGGACACCGCATCTCGGGTGCGCATAACGCCGTAGACGATCCAGGGCTGGCGGCCGATCTCGGTCGTGTACCAGCCGGCGAGGATGGCGATCAGCCCGGCCGGGCCCATCCAGGTGGCGAAATGCAGGAAGGGCCGCGACCGGTACAGGACGCCGCGCCAGCGCTGCAATAGCGCCCAGCCGCCGAGCAAAAGCATCAGCAGGCCCATGCCGACCATGATGCGGAAGGTCCAGAAGACGATGGTGGAGTTTGGCCGGTCCTCGGGCGGGAAGTCCTTCAAGGCGGGAACCTGGCCGTCCCAGCTATGGGTCAGGATCAGGCTGCCGAGATGAGGCACCTGCACGGCGAAGCGCGTCGTCTCGGCCTCCATGTCGGGCCAGCCGAACAGGTTGAGCGGCACGGCCTCGCCCGGCGTGTTCTCCCAATGGCCTTCCAGCGCCGCGATCTTGGCCGGCTGGTGCTCCAGGGTGTTGAGGCCGTGCAGGTCGCCGACGACGACCTGGATCGGCGCTGTGACCAGCAGCATCCACATCGCCATCGACAGCATAGTGCGAACGCGGTCGTTGTCGTTGCCGCGCAGCAGGTGCCATGCGGCCGAAGCGCCGACAAACAGCGCCGTCGACAGGTAGGCGGCGATGGTCATGTGGGCGAGGCGATAGGGGAAGGAGGGGTTGAAGATCACCTCGAACCAGTTCACCGGCACCACGATGCCGTCGACGATCTCGAAACCCTGCGGCGTCTGCATCCAACTGTTGGAGGCGAGGATCCAGGTGGCCGAGATCAGCGTGCCCAGGGCCACCATGATGGTGGAAAAGAAGTGCAGCCCCGGCCCGACACGGTTCCAGCCGAACAGCATGACCCCGAGGAAGCCTGCCTCGAGGAAGAAGGCGGTCAGCACCTCATAGGCGAGCAGCGGACCGGTGACACTGCCAGCGAAGGCCGAGAAATAGCTCCAGTTGGTGCCGAACTGATACGCCATGACGAGGCCCGAGACCACGCCCATGGCGAAGTTGACGGCAAAGATCTTCGACCAGAAATGGTAGAGGTCGCGGTAGACCGTGTCGCGCTTCCACAGCCAAAGGCCTTCCAGCACGGCGAGGTAGCTCGCCAGCCCGATGGTGATGGCCGGGAATATGATGTGGAAGGAGATGGTGAAGCCGAACTGGATGCGCGCCAATTCCAGTGCCGTCAGGCCGAACATGCCGCGCCTCCCACGAAGCGGACCCGGCCGGATCGCGCTGGGTCGGGTCCGGCCGTCGCCTGTACGGATGAATACCTCGATCGAGCGGCTATGGTCCTCGGCCGGTGGGTCACGGCAGGTCCTCTCGCTTTGGTTGCTGCACCATAGCCTATTCGGCCGGGAGGGTGCAGTCCTTGCGGCGTTGCGCCACTGCGACGCTCCGTCCCGCGGGCCGGGAACGGCGAGAGGTTCGGCCGCCCACCAGGCCCGCGGGCCGCTTCTCCTTGCGCGTGGATATCTGCCGGGAGGGGCTATTTTCCCCTCAAACCAGCGCGAAAATCCGCGCCGGACCGCCGGTGCCGCCGCGCACCTTCGGCGCACCGACGACGATGGTCGCACCCTTGGCCGGAACATTGCCGAGATTGGCGACGCCCTCGATGCCGTAGCGGCCGGACGACAGCCAGGTCTTGTGGACGATGAAGTCCGGCGAGGCGCCGAAATCGAGCGACAGCGTGTCCACCGCGATCGCCTTGATCGACGGCTGCTCGATCAGATACTGCGCCGCCTCGACATGGAAGCCGGGAAAATGCAGGCTCTTGCCGTCGGCGCTGGCGTTGCGGAATTTTTCGGTGCCGAGATGCGCGCCCCAGCCGGAATGCATGGCCACGACCGCACCGGCCGGCAGATCGCCGTTCTTGTCGACCCAGGCCTTGATGTCGTCGGGGGTCACTTGCGCATCCGCGTTCTCGGCCGCCTTGGCGGCGATGTCGATCACCACCAGCGGCGCGATCAGATCCTCCACCGGCAGTTCTGCGACCGACTTGCCGTCGGCGGTGAAATGCAGCGGCGCGTCGATATGCGTGCCGGTATGCTCGCTCACGCGCAGTTCGTAGAGGTTGAAGGTATCCTTCGCAAAGTCGAACTTCTTGTCATAGAAAAGCTGCTGTCCGCCGAAATAGGTCGGGAAGGTGTCGTAGAGTTCGTGCGTAAGATCCTCGGCCTTGGTCGGGGTCTCGGCCGCGAACAAAGGCGCCGGCGGGGCGGCGACGGCAAGCGCGGCGCCCGCTGCCGCGGCCAGCCCGCCCCTGAAGAAGCTGCGGCGGCTCAGCATGTCGGATTTTACGGCGTCGATGACGCAATGATGGCACATGGTTCTTGCTCCCTCTGGCTGTGCAGGAGACAAGAGTGATTGGTTGGCGAAGTGCGCGCAAGCGGCGTTTTTTGCGAAACTAGTTCCTGCCGAAGAACACGTTTTCCACATGCACCGGCCAGCGCCATGGCAGCACCGCCACCATGTCGAAGCGGATCGACAGGCGGCCGAAATCGCGCTGCCTGGAGAGCCACAGGTCGGCGGCGCCCTCGATGCGGCGCTCCGACTCGCGCGAAAGCGCATCCATGGCCTCGATCAGCGTCGGCCGCGCCTTGACCTCCACGATCAGCACGAGGTCTCCGCGCCTGGCGATCAGGTCGATCTCGCCGAGCTTGGTGCGGTAACGGCGCGCGACGATGCGGAACCCCTTCGCCATCAGCGCGAGCGCCGCCAGCCACTCGCCGCGGTGCCCGCGCCGGTAGGCCTTCAGCCGAAAGCGGGCCTCATCCGTCCGCATCCGCCCTGAGTTCCATCAGCCGGCGGTAGAGGTCGGGCTTGCGGGCGCCGGTCATGCGCGCCGCCTCGGCGGCGGCCTTGGAGGCCGGCATCTCGGCGGCGAGCGCCAGCAGCAACCGGTCGACCTCTCCCGCATCGGCAGCTTCCCGCTCGGCGGGCGGGGCGACACACACCACGATCTCGCCTTTCGGCGTGTCGGCGGCGGCATAGTTTTCCGCCAGTTCCGGCAGGCTGCCGGTACGCATCTCTTCGAACGTCTTGGTCAACTCGCGGCCGACCGCTGCGGCGCGGTCCCCCAGCACCTCGGCCATCGCTGCCAACGTATCGGCCAGCCTGCGAGGCGATTCGAAGAAGACCAGCGTCGCCGGGACCGCCTTCAACTCCTCCAGCCGCGTACGGCGCTGACCGTCCTTGACCGGCAGGAAACCGGCGAACAGGAAGGTGTCGGAGGGCAGGCCGGACGCCGTCAGCGCGGCCAGCACCGCCGACGGGCCGGGAATGGGGACGACGCGGACCCCCGCCTTCAGCGCCTCCCCGACCAGCCGGAAGCCCGGATCGGAGACCAGCGGCGTGCCGGCATCCGAGACCAGCGCGACGCTTCTGCCGGCGGCCAGCGCCTCGAGCAGGCGCGGTCCCGCCTCGGCGGCATTGTGCTCATGATAGGCGGTGGTGCGCCGGCGCATGCCGTAGCGCTCGAGCAGGACGCGGGTGACGCGCGTGTCCTCGCAGGCGAGCACGTCCGCGGCCGCCAGGGTCTCCAGAGCCCGCAGCGTGATGTCGCCGAGATTGCCGATCGGGGTGGCAACCAGATAGAGCGCCTGTTCGAGCGGTCGTGCCGCGATCTCGGCCTGGCCGACGACGAAAACGCGCTTGTCGAGACTGTCCTTCACGCCCCAAGACTCCATTCCGGCGCCTTGTGCCATGCCGCGCCGGCAAATGGCAAAGAAACTCGTTTCGTCGCCGTAATTTCGCCGAGGTGGCGGAACGAAGTCTTCCCATGCGCGTTGACGGCGGCCTGAGGAGGATGTGATGGATTCGCTGCAGATCCAGGACGCTTTTACCCCCTACTATGCCGGCGGCAAGCAGGCGAAAACGCAGGCTGTGCGCAAGCAGGCCGACGCCGTGCCGGGCGAGAAGACGGCAATTTCCGCGGCCGACGTGAGGGCCCGGCTGGAGGCGTGCCGCGAGCGGCTTGCCCGCGCCATCGCCGCCGAGAAGAAAGGCCGCTGATCCGGTGCCGCTGCGTTTCGACGGACTGATCGGGCGGATCGAAAACGCCGCCCGTCGCTCAGGCGCGGTAGGCCAAAAGAACCGCGCCGCCAGCGATCAGAAGAACGCCAAGCCAGTTGGCAAGGGTGAGGCGCTCACCGAGAAAGGCCGCCGCGAAGACCGCGACAAGAACGACGCTTAGCTTGTCGAGCGGCGCGACCCTGGCGGCGTCGCCGAGCTTCAGGGCGCGGAAATAGCAGAGCCACGACGCGCCTGTCGCCAGTCCGGAAAGCACCAGGAACAGCCAGGTGCGCCCACCGACCGTCGCCGGCGGCTGCCACTGCCCGGTGGCCGCCACGATCCCCGCCACCAGCAGCAGGATGACGATGGTGCGCACCAGCGTCGCATAGTCGGGATTGACGCCGCTCACGCCGACCTTGGCGAAGATGGCGGTGAGCGCTGCGAACACGGCCGAGAGGACCGCCCAGAACTGCCAGGTGGTCGCGAGAGAGTTCATCTGCTGTCGACCTCCTTCATATCCACACCGAGGTGAGGCAGGACGCGCGCTTCGATCAAGCGGATCAATTCCGGGTCCATGAGTTCGTATTCGTCGGGAATGTTCAGGCAGATCACGCGCGCCGACTTCAAACTTGCCTTGAACCTCTTTTGGAGCTTGTTGCGATGCGACCGCTCCATGACGAATAGGATATCGGCCCACGAGACAAGCTCATGCGTCAATGGATTGTCCGCGTCGTTGTTGGTGCCCGCCGATGCGACCTCGATATCCCGCCGGGTCGAAAACATCTGCTCCGCGGTCGGGCTTCGCAGGCGGTTCTGGCTGCAAACGAACAGTACGTTCCTCATGACCGCCCAGCCACCTACCGCGCCAGATCGGCCACCACGGCGTTGAGCACCACCATGCCGGCGGGCGTGACGCGCAGGCGCGAATTGCCGATCGGCGCCACCAATCCCTCGCCCTGCAGGACCGCCAGGCGTTCGCGTGACAGCTCCTGCCCGGAGAGGTGTTCGTAGCGGTCGAGTTCGATCCCCTCGGCCAGCCGCAGACCCATCAGCAAAAACTCGTCGGCTTCCTCGGATCGGCTCAATATCTCGCCGTCGACAATGCCGTGCCCCTTCGCCTCGACCAGGTTCAGCCAGGTTTCCGGAGTCTTTTCGGTGACGGTGACGACGCGGCGGCCTTCCTCGACGAAACGGCCATGCGCGCCGGGCCCGATGCCGACATATTCGCCGTAGCGCCAGTAGACGAGGTTGTGCCGGCTCTCGGCACCGGGCCGCGCGTGGTTGGAGATCTCGTAGGCCGGCAGGCCGCGCGCCGCAGTCACCGCCTGCGTGAGGTCGTAGAGGTCGGCGGCATGATCGCCGTCCGGAATGGCGATCTTGCCTGCCGCATGCAGCGCATGGAAGCGCGTGCCTTCCTCGATGGTGAGCTGGTAGAGAGAGAGGTGGTCGGCCGCATAGCCGATCGCCTGTTCGAGCTCCGCCTCCCAGGCGGCGAGCGTCTGTCCCGGCCGGGCATAGATCAGGTCGAAGGAGAGCCTCGGAAAGATGTCGCGGGCCAGTCCGATCGCCTTCAGCGCCTCCTCGACATCATGCAGCCGGCCGAGGAAGCGCAGGTCGGCGTCGTTCAGCGCCTGGACGCCGAGCGACACGCGGTTGACGCCGGCGGCGCGGTAACCGCGGAAGCGTTCCGCCTCGACCGAGGAGGGATTGGCCTCGAGCGTGATCTCGATGCCGTCCGGCACGCTCCAGTGCCTTGCCACCGCCTCCAGCACGGCGCCAACCGTTTCCGGCCGCATCAGCGACGGCGTGCCACCGCCGAGGAAGATGCTGGTGACGGTGCGCGAACCGGTGCGGGCGCGCATCGCCGCCATCTCGCGCTCGAACGCCGCGGCAAACCGCGGCTGGTCGACCGACTGGTGGCGGACATGGCTGTTGAAGTCGCAATAAGGGCATTTGGCCGCGCAGAAGGGCCAATGGACGTAGACGCCGAAACCGGGCTCTCCAGCGAGCGGCATACCGGTCAGGCCGATCCCAGCATGGCACGGGCGAACTTCTGGAAGGCGCGCGCCCGGTGCGACAGGGCCTCCGCCTGTCCCGGCTTCCAGCCGTGCTTTTGTTCAGCGCTCATCTCGCCGAAAGTGAGATCATGGCCGTCCGGCATGAACACCGGGTCGTAGCCGAACCCCTTGTCGCCGCGCGGTGGCCAGACGAGATGGCCTGCCGCCTCGCCGCGGAAATATTCGGCGTGGCCATCCGGCCAGGCGATGCAGATCACCGCAACGAAGCGGCCGGTGCGCTGCGCCGGCTCGACCGCGCCGACCTCCTGCATGGCGACCTCGGCGCGCTGCATGGCGATGCCGAAGTCGCGGCCTCCCTCCGGCGTCTCGGCCCAGTTGGCGGTATAGACCCCCGGCTGGCCGCCGAGCGCGTCGATGCACAGACCGGAATCGTCCGACAGTGCCGGCAGGCCGGTCGCCTTGGCCGCCGCGAAGGCTTTTATGTAGGCGTTTTCCTCGAAGGTGGTGCCGGTCTCGTCCGGCTCGGGCAGGCCGTACTCCTTGGCCGATTTCGCCTCGATGCCGAAAGGTCCCATCAGGTCGGCGAACTCGCGCAGCTTGCCACCGTTGTGGCTGGCGACCACGAGCTTTCTTTCCGTGAGCTGGCGCATCACAGCCCCCATATCTTCGGTTCGGCGAATTCCAGCGAATTGCCGGACGGATCGCGAAAATAGATCGATCGGCCGCCGCTCGGCCATTCGAACTCGGTCTCGACCACGACGCCGCGGCCTTCGAGATGCCGCTTCCAGCGGTCGATCTCGTCGCCGGCCGCTGCAAAGCAGAGATGGCCCTCTCCGACGGTGCCATGCGGCGGCACGGGCAGCTTGGCGTCCGGCGCGGGCGGCACCTTCGTCGCCTCGGCGACGAACAGAAGCAGCACGCCGGTACCGCAGCGGAAGAACACATGCCTGTCCTCGACCTTGGCGATCACCGGCAGGCCGAGCACGCCGCCATAGAAGGCCTCCGCCGCCTCGAGGTCGGTGACGTAGAGCGCCGATTCGAGGATTGCTGAGGGGGTCATGAGACCGCCATCTGCTGCAGGCTCACCAGCCGGGAAATGCCCTTGCGGGCGAGCGCCATCAGCGCAGAAAACTCCTCCTCGCTGAAGGGAACGCCTTCGGCGGTGCCCTGGATCTCAACGATGCCGCCCTTGCCGGTCATGACGAAATTGGCGTCGGTGCCGGCGGAGGAATCCTCGAGATAGTCGAGGTCGAGCACCGGCTGGCCCTCGTAAATGCCGCAGGAGATGGCGGCGACGTGGTCCCTGAGCACCTTGGAGACGGTGGTCATCTGGCGCGCCTCCATCCAGCGGAGGCAGTCGTAGAGCGCCACCCAGCCGCCGGTGATGGAGGCGGTGCGCGTGCCGCCGTCGGCCTGCAGCACGTCGCAGTCGACGGTGATCTGCATCTCGCCCAGCGCCTGCAGGTCGACGACGGCGCGCAGGCTGCGGCCGATCAGCCGCTGGATCTCCAGCGTGCGGCCGCCCTGCTTGCCGGTCGAGGCCTCGCGGCGGGTGCGGTCGCCTGTGGCGCGCGGCAGCATCCCGTATTCGGCCGTCACCCAGCCGCGGCCGCTGTTGCGCATCCAGCCGGGTACCTTCTCCTCGAGGCTCGCCGTGCACAAGACATGAGTGTCGCCGAACTTGACTAGGCACGAGCCCTCGGCATGCTTGGAGACGTTGCGCTCGAAGGAGATCGGACGCATTTCGTCGAACTGTCGCTTGGACGGGCGCATCGGGACTCCTGGAACTCACGGATTCGTTCGCGGCTTGTACCGCCGCCTGCGCCGCCGCGCAAAGCATTTCCCCGGATATCCCGCCGCCGGCCGGCCAGGCGCTATGACCGCGCCACAGTGGCATGGGCAGATGCCCGCTCCGCATGGTCGCCCCGACGGGATGGCCAAAACTCGACAACGCGCGAAAATGACGGTACTCCGGCGCCGGTTTTCCACCTGACGGCGGATTTGGAAAAAGGGCCACGAACGCCTATATCTAACTCATCTCTGCGGCACGCGAATCGGGTGATTGTCCGCGCCTTCCGACGACATAGACACGAAAGCTCTTCATGAACGACGAGACCGAGAACGGCAACGGCGGCGCCGCCGAGTACGGGGCGGATTCCATCAAGGTCCTGAAGGGCCTGGACGCCGTGCGCAAGCGGCCGGGCATGTATATCGGCGATACCGACGACGGCTCGGGCCTGCACCACATGGTCTACGAGGTGGTGGACAACGCGATCGACGAGGCGCTGGCCGGCCACGCCACGCTCGTGACTGTCACGCTCAATCCCGACGGCTCCTGCACCGTCACCGACAACGGCCGTGGCATCCCGACCGACCTGCATCCCTCGGAAGGCGTCTCGGCGGCCGAGGTGATCATGACGCAGCTTCATGCCGGCGGGAAGTTCGACCAGAATTCCTACAAGGTGTCGGGCGGCCTGCATGGCGTCGGCGTCTCGGTGGTCAACGCGCTGTCGGTGTGGCTCAAGCTCAAGATCCGCCGCAAGGGCGAGATCCACGAGATGAGCTTCACCCACGGTGTGCCCGACGCGCCGCTGGCGGTCACTGGCGGGGCCGGCGCCGAGACCGGCACGGAAGTGACCTTCCTGCCCTCGACCGGAACCTTCTCCATGGTCGAGTTCGACTACGGCACGCTGGAGCACCGGCTGCGCGAGCTCGCCTTCCTGAACTCCGGCGTACGCATCGTGCTGACCGACCGCCGCCACGCCGACGTCAAGCAGATCGAGCTGCGCTACGAAGGCGGCCTCGAAGAGTTCGTCAAATATCTCGACCGCGCCAAGAAGCCGCTGATCGCCTCGCCGATCGCCATCCGCGCCGAGCGCGACGGCATCGCCGTCGAGGTCGCCATGTGGTGGAACGACAGCTACCACGAGAACGTGCTGGCCTTCACCAACAACATTCCGCAGCGCGACGGCGGCACCCATCTCGCGGGCTTCCGCGGCGCGCTGACCAGGCAGGTGACCGGCTACGCCGAAGGTTCCGGTATCGCCAAGAAGGAGAAGGTCTCGCTCACCGGCGACGACTGCCGTGAGGGTCTGACCGCGGTGCTCTCGGTGAAGGTGCCCGACCCGAAATTCTCCTCGCAGACCAAGGACAAGCTGGTTTCGTCCGAAGTCCGCCCGGTGGTCGAGAGCCTGGTAAACGAGGCGCTCGGCACGTGGCTGGAGGAGCATCCTTCCGAAGCGAAGGTGCTGGTCGGAAAAGTGGTCGAGGCGGCCGCCGCGCGCGAGGCGGCGCGCAAGGCGCGCGAGCTGACGCGCCGCAAGGGCGTCCTCGACATCACCTCGCTTCCCGGCAAGCTCGCCGACTGCCAGGAGCGCGACCCGGCCAAGTCGGAAATCTTCATCGTCGAGGGCGACTCGGCCGGCGGCTCGGCCAAGAGCGGCCGCTCGCGCCAGAACCAGGCGATCCTGCCGCTGCGCGGAAAAATCCTCAACGTCGAGCGGGCGCGTTTCGACCGCATGCTGTCCTCCGACATGATCGGCACGCTGATCACCGCGCTCGGCACCTCGATCGGCAAGGACGAGTTCAACGCCGACAAGCTGCGCTACCACAAGATCATCATCATGACGGACGCCGACGTCGACGGCGCCCATATCCGCACGCTGCTGCTCACCTTCTTCTTCCGGCAGATGCCGGAGCTGATCGAGCGCGGCCACCTCTACATAGCGCAGCCGCCGCTCTACAAGGTGACGCGCGGCAAGAGCTCGCAATACCTCAAGGACGAGAGCGCCTATGAGGAATTTCTGGTCCAGTCAGGCATCGAAGAGGCCTCGCTGACGCTGTCGTCCGGTGAGGTCCGTACCGGCGGCGACCTGCGCGCCGTCATCGACGACGCGCTTGCCGTACGCGGTCTGATCAACGGCCTGCACACGCGCTACAGCCGCCCGGTGGTCGAGCAGGCGGCGATCGCCGGTGCGCTGAAGCCCGAGATATTCGACGACCTCGGCCGTGCCGCTGCCGTGGCGGACGCCGTGGCGGCTCGTCTCGACGCCGTCGCCGAGGATATCGAGCGCGGCTGGACGGGCCGCATCTCCACCGCCAATGACGGCTCCGGCGGCTATGTGTTCGAGCGCATGCTGCGCGGAGTGAAGGACGCGGTGACGCTCGACATGGCGCTGATCAACTCGGCCGACGCGCGGGCGCTCGACCGCCATGCCGGCCGTCTCGGCGAGGTCTATGCCGCCCCGCCGGTACTGCGCCGCAAGGAGACGTCGGAGACGATTTCCGGGCCGCTGTCGCTGCTCGACGCCGTGTTCAGCTCCGGCCGCAAGGGCCTCACAATGCAGCGCTACAAAGGTCTCGGCGAAATGAATGCCGAGCAGTTGTGGGAGACCACGCTCGACCCAAACGTGCGGTCGCTGCTCCGGGTTCAGGTCCCCGACGCCACCGACGCCGACTCGCTGTTCTCGCGCCTGATGGGCGACGAAGTCGAGCCGCGCCGCGAATTCATCCAGGACAACGCGCTTTCGGTGGCGAATCTGGACGTCTGACGTCCTTCCGCGATGCCAACCGTGAGAAGCTCGGCAGCGTCGGGGCTTCTGGGCGTTTCTGAAGCGACCGCCGTCGCCTGCTCTCTTGGTGTCCCCGTCAGGGGCGGGTTTATCCCGCCAGCCCTTCGAACAGGATCGTCGACAGATAGCGCTCGGCGAAGGAGGGGATGATCACGACGATATTCTTGCCGGCATTCTCCGGACGCGAGCCGACCACGACCGCCGCTTGCAGGGCCGCTCCTGAAGAGATGCCGACCGGCACGCCTTCCAGTTTTGCAACCAGCCGCGCATTGGCGACCGCATCGTCGTTGGAGACTGTGACGATCTCGTCATAGATCGACGTGTCGAGGATTTTCGGCGCGAAGCCGGCGCCGATGCCCTGAATCTTGTGCGGCCCCGGCTGGCCGCCCGAAAGCACCGGCGAGGCCTCGGGCTCGACCGCCACCACATGCAGCGACGGTTTGCGCTGCTTGATAACCTGGCCGACGCCGGTGATGGTGCCGCCGGTGCCGATGCCGGAAATAAGGATGTCGACGCCGCCCTGCGTGTCGTTCCAGATCTCCTCGGCCGTCGTCGTGCGGTGGATCTCCGGATTGGCCGGGTTCTCGAACTGCTGCGGGATGACTGCGTCGGGCAGCGTGGCGGCCAGCTCGTCGGCCTTGGCGATGGCGCCCTTCATGCCCTTGGGGCCTTCGGTCAGCACCAGCTCGGCGCCGAGCAGCGCCAGCATCTTGCGGCGCTCCAGCGACATCGTCTCCGGCATGGTGAGGATCAGCTTGTAGCCCTTGGCGGCGGCTGCGAAGGCGAGGGCGATGCCGGTATTACCCGAGGTCGGCTCGATCAGCGTGGTCCTGCCGGGGGTGATGCGGCCTTCTGCCTCCAGCGCCTCGATCATGGCTACGCCGATGCGATCCTTGACGCTGGCGATGGGGTTGAAGAACTCCAGCTTGGCGAGAATATTGGCGCCGACGCCCTTCTCCCTGGCGAATTTGTCGAGGCGGACCAGCGGAGTGTCGCCGATCGTCTCGGTGATGGAGTTGAAGATGCGCCCGCGGCCGGGGACATGCGTGGAGGTGGTCGGCTGGCTCATCATCGAGGTCCTGATTGCTTTTGGCAGGGAAGATAGCCGAGATTGGACCGTGTGCCGAGACCCGCGACCGGAACAAAACGGCTGCGGCAACCGGCTTCGGCGCAAAGCTCTTCGGCGGCAGGGACGAAAGCGAGAACGAATGCTCTTCATGGTTATCGAGCGCTTCGACAACAACGACATGGTTCCGGTCTACGAGCGCTTTCGCGAGAGCGAGCGCGGCCTTCCCGACGGCCTGGAGTTCGTCGACAGTTGGGTCGAAGCCAATTTCGCGCGTTGCTTCCAGCTCATGCGATGCGACGATCCGAAGCTGTTTCAGCAGTGGATTCTGCACTGGCGCGGAACGGGCGTGACCATGGAGATCGTGCCGGTTGTCTCCAGCGCCGACACCAGGTCGGTGGTCACGTCCTTCATCGAAGCCGGGCGGCCTCGGGTTGACCGGGCCGGCCTACTGCCGCGCCGCGATCGCCAGCGCCGCGCCCGCCATGAAGCCGGCGGCGGTGCGGTTCAGCGCTTTCAGCGCCCGCGGCGTGCGCAGGAGCCAGCGCGCCTGCGCGGCGAGCGCTAGATAAGGCACCAGCACCACTAGCAGCACGACGACGGTCAGCGCTGCCAGGATGCCATAGTCGGCTATCGTGATCGTCTTCAGGTCGAGCAGGGTGGGCGTGATGGCGAGATAGAAGACCATGGTCTTCGGATTGCCGAGGGTGACCGCCAGCCCGGCCAGGAAAGCGCCGACCGCGCCGCCTTCGCCCTTGCGCGCCTCCACCTTCTCTGCCGTGATGCCGCTCGTCCAGAAGGTCCAGGCCAGCCAGGCGAGGTAGGCGATGCCGAGCCATTTGATGACCAGGAACACCGCACCGAAGGTCTGGGCCACGAGGGCGAGGCCGAGGACGACGGCTGTCAGGTAGACCAGGTCGCCGACGACCAGGCCGAGCGACATGATCAGCGACGAGCGGAAGCCCGAGCCGAGTGCGCGGGCGACCAGTGCTGTGATGCCCGGCCCCGGGATGGCGGCCGCGAGCGCCAGCGCGCCGCTATAGGCGATGAAACCGGCAAGGGTCATGATGCTACTCCCAAACTCGCTTTCGCGGTGAGCCGCGGCTTATGCCACGGCCGGGCCACCGGCGGAAAGAGGGCAGGAGCGTCCGGTCTGCGGGCCAGGTTACCTCGACCGCCGGAAGAACCAGGTCGGCGGAACCGTTAGCATCAACGAAGTCAGCCGCCCCTCGGACATATGCGCCACGACAGGAAAGAAACGTTCGGGACCATTGCCGTGCTGCTGCACTGGACGATCGCACTGCTGTTCCTCGGCCAGTTCGCGCTTGGGCTGTCTATGACCAGGGTGAAGGGCATGGCGCTCCAGTTCGAGCTTATCCAGTGGCACAAGTCCTTCGGTTTTCTCATCCTCGGGCTGGCGGTGCTGCGCTTGGGCTGGCGTCTGGGAGCCGGCAGGCCACGGCCGTCGCCGGCCCTGTCGCCGGTCGAAAGAGCGTCGGCGGCGATCGTGCAGGCTCTGTTGCTTGCCGCCACGATCGCCGTGCCGCTCGCGGGCTGGGCATTGGCCTCCACGTCGACGCTGGGCGTCCCCACGCTTGCCTTCAAGCTGGTGCTGATCCCGCACCTGCCGCTCGTGCCGTCCGAGCAGGCCGAGGCGTTCTGGCGGCAGATGCACGGCTTTCTCGCCTGGGCGACCATTCTGCTCGCGGCGGCGCATGCAGGCGCCGCGCTCAGACACCACCTTCTGCTGCGCGACGACGTGCTTGCGCGAATGCTGCCGATCCTTTCGCCGCGCAGGCTGGCCGCTCGGCAAACCACGACGGAGAGCGATGATGCGTGACCTGTTTCGAGTTCGTCCCGCGGCCGCCATCTGGCCCGTCCTGGCCTCGCTGGCGGCCTGGGCCCCTCCGGCCTCCGCCGACGCCCTTACCGAGGCAGCCGGCCGCTATCGCATCGACAAGACCTCGTCGATCCGCTTCAGCGTCGACCAGGCGGGCGGCGGCGGCATCAGGGGCAGCTTCGGCGCTTATAGCGGCGCCTTTCGCATCGATGGGCAGGACATAGCGAAGTCGAGCGTGACGATCACGCTCTATCCCAAAAGCGTGCATGCCAATGAGGCGCGCATGGAGAACTTTCTGCGCTCGGACGCCGTCTTCGACGTGGCGAACCATCCGGAAATCACCTTCCGCTCGACCGCGGTGAAGCGCATCGGCGAGGATGCGGCGCGGATCGACGGCGTGCTGACGGCGAGGGGGAAAGCGCGCAAGGCTCAGTTCGACGCGACGCTGCGCCGGTTGAGTGGCGGCTCGATCTCCTTCCACGTCACCGGGTCGATCTACCGCTCGCCCTACGGCATGGATGTCGGCACGCCGATCTATTCCAACGTCGTGCAGTTCGACATGGTGCTCAACGGCACGCGGCGGTAGGCCTCAATATCCCGCCTCGTCCAGCCGCCGCTCCAGATCCACCAGATCCTGCGGCAGCGGCATGCCGAGCGCGCGGTACTCGGTGAGCTTTTCGCGCACCTGCTCGTGCACCTCGTAGGCGTCCTCGGGCTGGTTCACCATCTGCTGCATCAGCAGCGCGATCTGGGCCTTGAGCTGTTCGAGAGCCATTGCGCCGTCCCCTGGAGAGCTCATCGACGATAGCACAGCTGCGCCGCGTTGGCGCATCCAAATCGATGCCGATGCGCCTGCGGTCGCGCCTCAGCGCCGCGTCACCCGCATCGGTAGCCCGCCCTGCGGCTGTGTCGTCAGCTTCTGCACCGGCCAGGGCTTCGTCTCGGCGACGCTGTCGAAGCGGAAGCGCGACAGAAGCACCGCGAGCGCGATCACCGCCTCCTGCATGGCGAAGGCCGCGCCGATGCAGATGCGCGGACCGGCGCCGAAAGGCAGGTACTGGAAGCGGTCGATCTTTTCGCGGTTGTCCGGATGGAAGCGCGAGGGCAGGAAGGCGTTGGGGTCGTCCCACAGCTTGCGGTGGCGGTGCACAACCCAGGGCATGACCAGCACCTGCGCGCGCGCCGGGATCTTCAGCGTCTTGTAGGTTTCGGGCTCGATCGGCTCGCGGTTGATCGACGGCGCCGGCGGATAGAGCCGCATCGTCTCCTCGAAGGCCGCCCGCGTCAGTGGCATACGCTCAAGCCATTTCGTCGGGTCGGGCTCGCTCTCCAGCACCGCGTCGATCTCGGCCTCGATCGGCGCCCGCTCCCACGGCGCCTCGGCAAGACAGTAGATCGTCCAGCCGAGTGCCCTCGCCGTCGTCTCGTGGCCGGCGCCGATGAAGGTGATGATGTTGTCCTCGACCTCCTGGCGGGTCAGGCCGTCCTTGCCTTCGGCGCGCAGGAGCAGCGTCAAAAAATCCTCGGGCACGTCGTTCGGGTTCTTCTGCATGCGCTCGATGCGCATTGCCACCGTGTCGGTGACGATCTTGCGGAAATAGGCCATAACGCGGCGGCCGCGGATATGGGTGAAGCGCGGCAGCCAATCCGGCGCGCGCAGGATGTCGAGCGGGTCGACCCGCCCCATCGTCTCGAACAGATGCTCGATGTGGTTGCCGAAACTGCCGGGCTCGCCGGCGATCTCGTCGGAGAACAGCGTCTCGGCCATGATGTCGAAGGTGAGCATCGTCATGTCCTGGGAGACGTCGACGGTGCCGTCCTCCTGCTCGTAGCGCTCGGCGAAGGCCAGCGTACGCCGCAGCATCGGTTGCGCGAAACCGAAGATATGGCGCGGCGTGAACACCGGCGCCATCGCCTTGCGCGAGCGCTTCCACACCTGGCCTTCCGCCGTCAGCAGGCCGTCGCGCAGGATCGGCCGCAGCACCTTCTGGCGTACGGTGGCGAGCTTGTAGTTCTTCGCGTTGTCAACCAGCACGTGGCGGATCAGGCCGGGGTCATTGGCGATCACCAGAGGGCCGCCGACGCCGTTCACGACGATCCACGGCTCGTTGTAGGAGGGCTCGCCCCACAGCTCCAGCGGGTTGCGGTAGATGATGCGGATCATCTCCAGCATGGAAGGCGGCCGCGTGCGCGGCGTCGGCGCGGGCGGTCGGAACGGTGTGGGCGCGGTGTCCATGACAGCCGGAAGGTAGTGCCGCCGGGCCCTTGCGTCCATGCGGTGGATCGCCCTTCACTTGGAATTGTGTTCGCGGGCGTGCCGACTATATGCTCTGTCATGGAGTAGCCGACGCCATGAACAAGCCTGTTGCCGATCCGACGCTGCAATCGCTCGACGCGCGCTCGCGCGACATTTTCCGGCGCATCGTCGATTCCTATCTGCTCGACGGCGAGCCGCTCGGCTCGCGCAGCCTGTCACGCATGCTGCCGGCGACGCTGTCGCCCGCCACCGTGCGCAACGTCATGAGCGACCTCGAACAGCTCGGCCTGATCTATGCGCCGCATATTTCGGCTGGCCGGCTGCCGACCCAGAAGGGACTGCGCTTCTTCGTCGACGCGTTCCTCGAGCTTGGCGACCTCACCGAGGACGAGCGGCGGTCGATCGATTCGCAGATCAAGGCGTCGGGCGAAGGGATGTCGATCGAGCAGATGCTGACCGATGCAAGCCAGATGCTGTCCGGCGTTTCGCGCGGCGCCGGCCTGGTGCTGACGGCCAAGCACGAGACGCCGCTGAAGCATATCGAGTTCATTCAGCTCGAGCCGGAGCGGGCCCTGGCCATCATGGTGTCGCAGAACGGCGACGTCGAGAACCGCGTTGTTGACCTGCCCCTCGGCGTCACGATCTCGCAGCTCCAGGAGGCGACCAACTTCCTCAATGCCCATATCCGCGGGCGCACGCTGGGCGAGGCGCGCGCCGATATCGAGCGCATCAAGCAGGAGACGCGGGCCGCGCTCGACACGCTGTCGCAGCAGCTGGTGGAGAAGGGGCTTGCCGTCTGGGCGGGCGCCGAGAGCGGCCTGCCGGCGCGTCTCATCGTGCGCGGCCGCGCCAACCTGCTCGAAAGCGTGACCGCGCAGGCCGACCTCGACCTGCTCAAGCACCTGTTCGACGACCTCGAGACGCAGGACGGCATGATCCAGCTGCTCGACCTTGCCGAGGCTGGATCGGGCGTGCGCATCTTCATCGGCTCGGAGAACAAGCTGTTCTCGCTGTCCGGCTCGTCGCTGGTGGTGGCGCCCTACCGCGACAAGGACGCGCGCGTCGTCGGTGCGCTCGGCGTCATCGGCCCGACGCGGCTCAACTATGCGCGCATCGTGCCGATGGTCGACTACACCGCGCAGCTCATCTCGCGCATGCTGCGGTAGGCTTCAGTTCGGCCGGCTTCGTTCGAGTGCCTCGATCCGCCCCGCAGAAATCAGGGCGAGACAGCGCCCCGATCTCAACCGATCAGTCGGCTTCGCAGCCCGGGCGAGGGGACGTCGCAGCTCTCCTTTCGGCCGAACAGGGCGTAGCGGTTCGCCGCGATCCGCGCATAGAGCCAGTCGCGTGAGCGGCGCGGCAGCAGGTTCAGCGCGGTGGCCGCCTTCCACGGCCAGCCGAGCTCGCGCATGACGGCGACGAGGCTGTCCATGCGCAAGTAGCCGACGCCGCCGATCAGCACGAGATTGGTCTCATAGACGTCCGTCGGCAGGCCGAAGTGCCGGAACAGGCTTTCGCCGAGCGGCGATTGTGCCGTGGCGAACCGGAAGCGCTGCGGCCGATCCAACCGCGCCACCAGGCGGGCGAAGCCTGAACAGAGCACGCAGGCGCCGTCGAAGACGATCAGTGGCCGACCGCCGAGTTCCGCCGGCAGGATGTTCGCCAGTTTTTCGTCTTCGGGCATTTCGGCCCCCTGCTTCGTCATCAACGTAGTGGTGGCCGCGCCTTGCGCAAGCGGCGTCGGCGTCGCAGCCTTGCGGGGATTCGCATTGATCGCAGGCAGGCGATCATCTCTCAGGTTCGGGAGGAACGAATGGCGAAGGCCGACTTCAAGTCCGTGGACGACTATCCGCAAAGACCGTGCTGGCGCGCGTACGGGCAGCCATTTGCAAGGCCTTGCCGGCGGCCGAGGAGGTGATCTCGTATCAGATCCCAGTCTACAAGGTGGAAGGCCCGGAGCGTGATCTACTTCTCGGGCTGGAAGAAGCACTATTCGCTCTATCCGGCGGAAGCGCTGGTCGCGGCTTTCAGGAACGAACTAACGCCGTATGAGGTGGAGAAGGGGACGATGCGCTTTCCGCTGGCGGAGCCGGTCCCCGAGGCGCTGATCGGGAGGATCGCCACATTTCGGGCGAAAGAAACGGGGCGAGGCCGAAAGGGCCAAGGCCGCCGCGCCGAAGATAGCGAGGAGGCCGGTGGCCGGCAGCTAGCTTCGCCAGTCGTCAGCCGATCGAGCCCTGCCGGCGCATTCCGGCCGAGCGCTCACGAAACGAAGCGGGCGAGTGCAACGTCTCGACGCCGCGGCGTCGGGCACAAGCGGGGCCCGGGCCGCGCATGTAGTGCCGCTCCGGCCGATAGGTCGGCGCGATGAATTCGCGAACCGCGAAGGCGCACGTCGTCAGGCGTGTCCAGATAGCCATTTTCGTCGATCCCTGTCCCTCGGATGTCCCGTCCGATTGATCCGGCATGTTAGCCGGCGATCGTGAATCCTCCGTGAATGACATGTTAACGTCCGCCCGAAAATCAGTTGCTTCATGGTCGAAATGCGGTTTTGGCGAGGTATTTTGTTGCCGAATGCCCGCTTTTGCCCTGATGTGACTTTCACACCACATCGGTTTCGCAACGATGACGCCGATCCCTGCTTTGGTTTCGGGTCCCGTTACGGAAGCCCCGCCGCCGGCGGGAAGAAATCCGGCGGGCACGGAACCGCCATGCCCGCCGGGCGTTGGCAAGGCAGCCGGGCGACCGGCTAGGCCAGGTGCAGCGAGGGCACCTCCCTGACCGCCTCAGCAGCAATCAGAACAGGAAAGGGACAGAGCCATGGGCTTTTTCTCGAAAGACATCGCTTCGCTCGACGACCTCTTCGTGCATACCCTGCGCGACATCTACTACGCCGAGAAGGAAATCGAGAAAGCGTTGCCTAAGATGATCGACAAGGCGACTAATCCGCGATTGAAGGCCGGCTTCGAGCAGCATCTCGCCGAGACGAGGGGGCAGATCGCCCGCGTCGAGGAGGTGTTCGAGATGCACGGTGTCAAGGCCAAGGAAGTGAACTGCCCGGCGATCGACGGTATCCTGGAGGAGGCCGACGAGGTGGCAGCCGACGTTGCCGACAAGAAAGTGCTCGACGCCGCCCTGATCGCCGCCGCGCAGGCTGTCGAGCATTACGAGATCACCCGCTACGGCACGCTGATCGCCTGGGCGAAGGAACTCGGCCGTTCCGACTGCGCCTCGGTATTGACGAAGAACCTCAAGGAAGAGGAAGCCACGGACAAGAAGCTCACGCAGATGGCTGAGAGCGGCGTGAACCTGCAGGCCGCCGAATAGGTCTGCCGAACAAGCTTCGCGGGCCGGCGCCGGGAGGCGCCGGCCTTTTTACGCCAGAAACGTTCTCTCGAAAGCCCGGCGTCCCGGCGGCGTGAAGCGGATGGCACGGCTCTGAGCGTCCCGCCGCGCCCATTTCTGCTCGAGAATGCGGTCGAGGATGGCGGCGCCGAGCGAACCGGCAAGGTGAGAACGCCGCACGCTCCAGTCGAGGCAGGCCCGGCAGACCGGCCGGCGCTTGCCGGGCAGGGTGGAGAGGTCGATCCCCGCGGCCGCAAAGAAGGACGGGCCCGCCTTGCCCATGACGACGCCATCCTTTCCCTGATCGAGAATGCCGCGCGCGAAAAAGCCGTCCAGCATGGCGACGGCGTGCTCTCCCGCCAGATGATCGTAGCAGACGCGCGCCTCGCGCATCGAGGCGTCGCGCGGACCGGGGCGGGCGCGTTTCGGCCCGGCCGCCTCGGCAACGCCCATGATGGCTTCCAGCATGGCGGCCACCTGCGGGCTGGCGAGGCGGAAATAGTGGTGGCGGCCCTGGCTCGACTGCGAGAGCAACCCGCCTTCGCCGAGTTTCGCCAGATGCGAGCTCGCCGTCGGCAGGCCGACGCCGGCCTCCAGCGCCAGCTCGCTGGCCGTCAGGGCGCCGCCGTCCATAAGCGCGCTCAGCATGTTGGCCCGTGCCGGATCGCCGACCAGGCTGGCAATTCTGGCTATGTCAGGCCCTTCACGCATGGTTCGACCCTAGTCGAAGCATCTTCGTCAGGCAATCGCTAGTCTGAAGGCATCCCAGACTGGAGACGACGATGCCGACACATCCTGCCACTTCCTTTGCCAACCCCGCGGCCGGCCCCTTCCGCGGCCCGATCTGCTCGGCCGTCGCGATGCTTGCTGCTTGGTACGACCGCTATTGTCAGCGCCGCGACCTCGCCGAGCTTGACGACCGCCTGCTCGCCGACATCGGCATGAGCCGCAAGCAGGCGCTGACCGAAAGCGCGGTTCCCTTCTGGCGCACCAAGCGCTGAGCGGAACGGCAGGCTAACATGTTGGCCTGCCGAACAGTTCGATGCCGGTCGAAGTGCCGGCACAGCAGTTTTCCCAAAAAAGGAGGGCTTCCATGGCCATAACCTGTTTCATCCGCTACGAGATCGACCCGTTCCGGAAGGAGGCGTTCGAGCAGTATGCCCGCAACTGGGGGCAGGCGATCCCGCGCTGCGGCGCTGATCTCATCGGCTACTTCACGCCGCATGAGGGTTCGGCCACGACCGCCTACGGTGTCTACACTATCGAAAGCCTCGCCGCCTATGAGGCCTATCGCGCCCGACTGGCGGCCGATCCGTTGGGCCGGGAGAACTATGAGTTCACCCGCCGGGAGCGCTTCATCCTGCGTGAGGACCGCATCTTCCTGAAGCTCGCTTCGGCGCCGCACGGCAAAAGGCTGGAGCCATGATCGCGGTCATCTTCGAAGTCGAGCCGAGCGCCGGCCGTCGCGACGCTTATCTCGACCTTGCCGCCGATCTCAAGCCGGCTCTGCAGGGGATCGACGGGTTCATCTCGGTCGAGCGTTTCGAGAGCCTTGCCACGCCGGGAAAGCTGCTGTCGCTTTCCTTCTGGCGCGACGAGGACGCGGTGAAGGCCTGGCGCAACACGGACCGCCATCGCCTCGCGCAGGCTGCCGGGCGCGGCGGCGTCTTTGCGGACTACCGGCTGCGCATTGCCCATGTGCTGCGCGACTACGGCCTCGACGACCGTGCCGAGGCGCCGGCCGACAGCCGGCAGGCTCATGGATAGTTCTAGGCATTGCCGATCAGCACGCCGGCGCCGAACACCAGCGCGCCGCCCAGCACCACCTGGAAGGCGGCGCGCAGGAGCGGCGTCTCCATGAAACGGTTCTGGATGAAGGCGATCGCCCACAGTTCGACGAAGACGACGGCCGCGGCGATCGCGGTGGCCGTCCAGAAATGCGGGATCAGATAGGGCAGGGCGTGGCCCAGTCCACCGACCGCCGTCATGATGCCCGAAGACAGCCCACGCGCCAGGGGCGGGCCACGCCCGGACAGCTTTCCGTCGTCGTGGGCGGCCTCGGTGAAGCCCATGGAGATGCCGGCGCCGACCGACGCCGACAGCCCGACGAGGAACGTCTGCCACGTGTCGCCGGTGGCGAAGGCGGCGGCGAAGATCGGCGCCAGCGTCGACACGGAGCCGTCCATGAGGCCGGCGAGGCCCGGTTGCACATAGGTCAGGATGAATTTCCGACGCTCATCGTCCTGTTCCTGCGCGCGCACGTCCTCCGGCAGGTGGGCGGCGCCAAGACGGCGGGCGAGCGATTCGTGGCTCTTTTCCGCCGCCGCCAGATCGCCAAGCAGCTTTCTTGTGCCGGCGTCGGCGCTGCGCTTGGCCGCCTCCGCGTAGAAGCGCTGCGCCGCCTGCTCCATCGCCTCGGCCTGGACGCGAACCTTCTCCAGCCCCAGCGGCCGCACCAGCCAGTCCGGCGTGCGATGATAATAGCCGCTGACATGCTCGCGCCGGATCAGCGGGATGCGCTCGCCGAAGCGGGCGCGGTGCAGTTCGATCAGCGCCGCGCGATGGCGCTCCTCCTCGTCAGCCATCTCGTCGAACACGGCGGCCGAATGCGGATAGTCGTCGCGCAGCCCGTCGGCATAAGCGCGGTAGATGCGGCCGTCATCCTCCTCCGACGAGATGGCTAGCGCCAGCACCTCCTGCTCGCTCAAGGAATCGAAGGAGCGGCGGCCGAAGCCGAAGACACGGGAAAACATGAGATACTTCCATAAGTTTAGAATGATTCTAAACTAGGAGGCCAGGCAAGCATGGTCAAGGACTGCACGTCACGGAGCAGCGCCCCTTCCTATAGGCAAACCATCACCTATATTGACGAAGCTTTGCCTAACGAAAGGAAACCCGATGCCGGACAGGAAGCCGCTCGACACCAAACCCGTGCTCGATCTGATCGCCTCGATCGAGGCGGATCTGCAGCGCCTGAAGGCGATGCTGGAAGTGCCGCCCGAAGTCTTCGACCCGGCCAATCCGCACAACAAGGCGGCGGATGGCAAGCTGACGCCCGAGGGCGTCGAATGCTGCTACCGGATGTTCGACGAAGGCCAGAGCCGCTATTCGGTGGCGCGCGCCATGAAGATCTCCTTCGCCGCCGCCACCCACCGCTTCAATGCCTGGCGCAAGGCGGGCGGGGCCAGGCGCAAGATGGCGCTGATGGGGTGAAGGGTTGGACGGAGCGACGAGATCAGCTCTTGCCCAAAAAATCCGCCCGATGCGGTGTGAAGGAATCGACCAGCCGCCCGGCTTCCAGCGCCTTCACGCCGTGCGTCACATTGGACGGCGCGATAAAGCTGTCGCCGGCCGACAGCACCGCGGTGTGGTCGCCGACCGTCACCTCGAAGCGCCCCGCGGCGACATAGCTCGCCTGTACATGCGGGTGCGAATGCAGCACGCCGACGCCGCCCTTGTCGAAGGCGAACTCGACCAGCATCAACTCGTCGGTATGCAGCAATACGCGGCGGCGGTTGCCGTCGGGCGTGGCAGTCCAGTCGCCTTGCGTACCGTATGCGAACAGTTCTTGTCCGGTCATCGACAGTCTCCCTGGGTTCGGCCGGCCAAGCGCTAGCGCGCCAGCCAGCCGCCATCCACCGGCACCACGGCGCCGTGCATGTATTTCGACGCCGGCGCCAGCAGGAACACGGCGGCGTCGCCGATATCGGCCGCCTCGCCCCACCGCCCGGCCGGGATGCGGCCGAGGATGGCGGCGCTGCGGTCGGGGTCGTTGCGCAAGGCTTCCGTGTTGTTGGTGACGATGTAGCCGGGTGCGACGCTGTTGACGTTTATGCCCTTGCCTGCCCATTCGCACGCGAGCAGCTTCGTCAGCCCGGCGACGCCGTGCTTGGAGGCCGTGTAGGAGGCGACGCGGATGCCTCCCTGGAAGGAGAGCAAGGAGGCAATGTTGACGATGCGGCCCTGCCGCCCGGCGCCGAGCACTTGCCTGCCAAAAGCCTGGCAGAGCAGGAAAGTGGTCTTCAGGTTGATATCCATCACCTCGTCCCAGTCGGCGAGACTGAGCTCGACCGCGTCGGCGCGGCGGATGATGCCTGCATTGTTGACCAGCCCGTCGAGCGGCCCGCTTTTCTGCCAGACCCGGTCGAGCATCTCCTGCACGCCGGCGGTGTCGGCGAGATCGTATCGGACAGCGTCGAAGTGCCCACCGGCCTCCGCCACCAGCGCCGCCGTCTCCTCCATCGACGAGCGGCCGACGCCGATCACCGCGCCGCCGGCTCGCGCCCCCGAGACGCAGATGCCCTGGCCGATACCGGTGTTGGCGCCGGTCACCATGATCCGCTTGCCGGCAAGGCTGAAGGCGGAAGAATCCGTCACCGCATCGTTTCCAGCGACACCGGATCGACGTCGGTATAATCGACGTTGTCGCCGGCCATGGCCCAGATGAAGGTGTAGTTCGAGGTGCCGCAGCCGGAATGGATCGACCAGACCGGCGACAGCACGGCCTCCTCATTGGCCATCACGACATGCCGTGTCTCGGCCGGCTCGCCCATGAAGTGGAAGACCCGCGCCGTCTCGGCGAGGCCGAAATAGAGATAAGCCTCCATGCGCCGGTCGTGCACATGCGCCGGCATGGTGTTCCAGACCGAACCCTCCGCGAGCTGGGTCATGCCGACCACGAGCTGGCAGGTCTTAGCGCCCTCGGCATGGATGAACTGGAAGATCGACCGCTCGTTGGCGCTTGCCTTGCTGCCGAGGTCGAGGCGCTTTGCGTCGCCGATGCGGATCAGCCGGGTAGGGTGGGCCTGATGCGCCGGCGCGCTGAGCAGGTAGAATTTCGCCGGCCGCTGCGGGTCGTCCGAGGCGAAGGACACCGAGCTGCCCATACCGGCATAGAGCATGTCGCGTGTCTCCAGCCGGTGCCGGGTCCCGTCGACCTCGGCTGTGCCGACGCCTCCGATGTTGACGGCGATCAGCTCGCGGCGCTCCAGGAAACTTTTTGTCCCGGTCGGCTTGATGGCTTCCAGGAGAAGCGGCGTGCCGGCCGGCATGGCGCCGCCGACGACCATGCGGTCATAGTGGGTGTAGGTAAGATTGATGCGGCCCGGCTCGAACAGCCCGCCGACATGGAAGTTGGATCGCAATTCCTCCGTGCCCATGCGGCTTGCCGCGGCCGGGTCGATCGCATGGCGGATGCTGGTGCGGATGTGGCTTTCGGTCATCGTCTGTCCCCGAGGAAATCCTGCCGCGGCGTCACGGCGTGGTCCGGCCCGAGCCGTAGTCGGCCTGCTGGTCGTGAAGCCGGCGGCGGTAGCGCTGCTGGCTGGCGGAAAGGTGGGTGCGCATGGCGGCCCGCGCCGCATCCGGATCGCCGTCCGAGATCGCCTTGAGAATTGCCAGGTGCTCCTGCTGCAGCCCTTCCTGGTAGTCGCGCGTCAGCGTCGAATCGGTGCCCCAGGGCGAACTGACGTCGCAGGGGATGGCGCGCGTGCCGAGCGCTTCCAGCACGTCGACATAGAAGGGGTTGTTGGTGGCCGCCGCGATCGCCCGGTGGAAGGCGAAGTCGGTCCTGCCGGTGGCCTCGCCCAGCTCCAGCAACCGGTCGAACTCGAAGAACGCCTCCTGGATCTCGGCGAGTTGGGCATTGTTCCTGCGGATCGAGGCGAGCGCCGCGCTCTCGATCTCGATGCCGAGCCGCACTTCCAGCACGTTCAGCGCGTGCGAGATCTTGTTGCCGATGTCGAGGCTGAAGGGGCCGGGCGATGGCGCCGGCCGCTCGCGCACGAACACGCCGGCACCCTGGCGCGGTTCGACCAGCCCGTCGGCGGCCAGCGTGGCGATCGCCTCGCGGATCACCGTGCGGCTGACGCCGAAGGCTTCCGTCAGCTGCGTCTCGGTCGGCAGCTTGTGGCCGACCGGGATCTCGCCCGCCAGCACCTGGGTGCGCAGCGCCGAGACCACGCGCTCCGACAGCTTCGGCTTCCGCTCGATCCGCATCTCGGGCGACAGGTCCATCGCCATCCCCTACTTGAACACGCCGGGAAGCCACAGCGAGATCGCCGGCACGTAGGTGACCAGTCCCAGCACCACCAGCCCGGCCAAGTAGAACGGCCAGATCGAGCGCATCGCCTCCCACACCGATATCTTTCCCACCGCGCAGGCGACGAACTGGACGGCTCCCACCGGCGGTGTATTCAGCCCGATGCCGAAATTAAGGATCATGATGACGCCGAAATGCACGGGGTCGACACCGTAGGCCATCGCCACCGGCAGGAAGATCGGCGTGCAGATGATGATGGTCGGCCCCATGTCCATGAAGGTGCCGAGGAACAGCATCAGCACGTTGATCAGCAGCAGGATGACGAGCGGGTTCTCCGACACCGCGTTCATCGAGGCGATCAGGGCCGCCGGCACCCTCAGGAAGGCCATCAGCCAGGAGAAGGCGGCGGCCATGCCGATGATCAGGAGCACCATGGCGGTAGTGCGCACCGCGCAATGGGTGGCATGGACGAAATCGCTCCAGCTCATGCTGCGGTAGACGAAGAGGGTGACCAGCAGCGCATAGAGCACGGCGATGCAGGAGCTTTCGGTGGCGGTGAAGACGCCGGAGCGCACGCCGCCGAAGATGATCGCGATCAACAGCAGGCCGGGCGTGGCGATCAGGAGAAAGCGGCCGACGGCCGCAAATCCCGGAAACGCCTCGACCGGATAGCCGCGGCAGCGCGCCACGAAATAGGCGGTGATCATCAGCGCCGCCGCATAAAGCAAGCCGGGCAGGATGCCGGCGGTGAACAGGTCGGCGATCGAGATCTTACCGCCCGCCGAGATCGAATAGATGATCATGTTGTGGGAGGGCGGCAGCAGCAGCGCGATCAGCGCCGCCATCGAGGTCACGTTGACGGCATAGTCGGCGCCGTAGCCGCGCTGCTTCATCTGCGGGATCATCAGCCCGCCGACCGCCGCCGCCTCTGCCACGGCCGAGCCGGAGATGCCGCCGAACAGCGTGGCCGTGACGATGTTGACCTGGCCCAGCCCGCCGCGGATGTGGCCGACCAGCGAGGCGGCGAAGGCGACGATTTTCTGGGCGATGCCGCCGCGCACCATCAGGTCGCCGGCATAGATGAAGAAGGGGATGGCGAGCAGCGAGAACACGCTCATGCCGGAGTTCAGCCGCTGGAACACCACCAGTGGCGGCAGGCCCAGGTAGAGCACGGTGGCGAAGCTGGCGACGCCGAGGCAGAAGGCGATCGGCGTGCCGATCAGCATCAGCAGCGTGAAGGTGCCGAACAGGATCAGCATTTCCATGGTGTCAGGCCTTCACATTGGCTGTGTCGAGTTCGGCCGCCACTTCCGCCGGCGGCAGCTCGTCGAGGACGTCGTCGATCGGCTCGCCGGCGAGCCTGAGCACGATGCGCTCCAGCGCGAACAGGCAGATCAGCACCCCGCCGGCGACCAGTGGCACGTAGTCCCAGCCGCCGGAAATGCGCAGCGACGGCAGCACCGTGTTCCAGGTGAGGCCGACCAGTTCCGACCCGTACCAGACCATGCCGGCCCCGAAGGCGAAGGCGACCACGTCGGAGATCATCCTCAGCCACTTCTTGCCGCCCTTCGCCAGCGCGTAGAGCAGCACGTCGAAGCCGAGATGATAATTTTCGCGCACGCCGACGGCAGCGCCCAGGAAGATGAACCAGCTCATCAGCATGACGGCGCCGGGCTCGGTCCAGCTCGGCGAGTCGTTGAGCACGTAGCGGCAGAACACCTGCCAGGCGACCATCGCCGTCATCGCGACCAGGCCGATGCCGGCCAGCCAGAGCGACAGGGTGCTCAAGGCGGCGAGGACGCGACCGAGACGGGCCAAGGGGGATGTGGCTTCGGACGATGTCATTGCAGTCTCTCGATGCGGCCGGGCGATCGGTCTTCCGCGGCTCTGTTTACCTGACAGCGGCCGGGTTCACGGATGCATTCAACGCGGTCCGATGGACCTTCCGCCCTGCCGGCAGACGTCACCAGCGGTATGGCACGGCCAGTTCGCACCTCGAACTCCATCGCACTTGACCGTTCCATAACCGGTCGAACCGGGCGGGCAGGAGACCTGCCCGCCCAACGTCCGCTCACTGCACCGCCTGAACGTCGGCGACCATCTTCTTCAGCACATCGTCGGTGACGTGCTTCTCGTAGACGGGCTTCATGGCGTCGATGAAGCCCTGCTTGTCCGGCGTGGTGATCTGCGCGCCGGCAGCCTCGACCTTCTTGCGCGATTCCGCATCCTTGGCGGCCCACAGCTCGCGCTGCTTGGCGACGCTGTCCGTGGCGGCCTGCTTGAAGATCGCCTGGTCCTCAGGCGTCAGCTTGTCGAAGGCCGCCTTGTTCATGACGAACACCTCCGGAAGGATGGTGTGCTGGTCGAGCGAATAGTGCTTCGCCACCTCGAAATGCTTGGCGGTGTCGTAGCTCGGAAAATTGTTCTCCGCGCCGTCGATGACGCCGGTCTCGATCGACGAGTAGACCTCGCCATAGGGCATCGGCGTGGCGTTGGCGCCGAGTGCGGCGACCATGTCGACGAAGATGTCCGACTGGATGACGCGGAACTTCAGGCCGGCCATGTCGGCGACCGAGTTGATCGGCTTGGTCTTGTTGTAGAAGGACCGCGAGCCGGCGTCGTAGAAGGCCAGCGCCACCAGCCCGGCACCCTCGAACGCCGTCTTGATCTGGTCGCCGACCGCACCGTCCATCACCTTGTGCATGTGCTCCTCGGAGCGGAAGATGTAGGGCAGCGCCGGCACGATCGATTCCTTTACCGTGCCGTTGAACGGCGCCATCGACACGCGGTTCAGCTCGATCACGCCCGAGCGAACCTGCTCGATCGTGTCCTTCTCCTCGCCGAGTTGGGCGGAATGGTAGACCTCGACGGCGTAGCGGCCGCCGGTGCGCTCCTTCACCAGCTCGCCGAAATACTCGACGGCCTCGACGGTGGGGTAACCGTCCGGATGCGTGTCCGACGATTTCAGCACAGTTTGTGCGCCGGCCGATCCGGCCATCAAGGATGCGGCAAGCGTCGCTGCCGCCGCAAGTTTCGAGAAATGCAGCATTGTTCTCCTCCCGTTGTCCGAGGCGAAAACCGCCCCGCCTAAAGCCGATACGCCTTCTTCGCCAGCGTATGGGCAAGCTCTGTCGCCAGTTCGTAGGCCTCGTCCTCGCGCAGCCTGTGCTCGCACACGAGCCGCGCCAGGAAGGCGCAGTCGACCCGGCGCGCGATGTCGTGCCGCGCCGGAATCGACGGAAAGGCGCGGGTGTCGTCGTTGAAGCCGACGGCGTTGTAGAAACCCGCCGTCTCCGTCGTCATCTCGCGGAAGCGGCGCATGCCTTCCGGGCTGTCGTGGAACCACCAGGCAGGCCCGAGCCGCAGCGCCGGATAGACGCCGGCCAGCGGCGCCAGCTCGCGCGCATAGCTGGTCTCGTCCAGCGTGAAGGCGATGACGGTCAGGTTGGGCTCCAGCCCGACCGCGTCGAGCAGCGGCCTGAGCGCTGCGACATAATCGGTGTGGGTCGGGATATCGAACCCCTTGTCGCGGCCGAAGCGCGCCATCATGGCAGCCGAATGGTTGCGCCACGAGCCGGGATGGATCTGCAGAACCAGCCCGTCGTCGAGGCTCATCTTCGCCATTTCGGTGAGCATCTGGGCGCGGAACAGCCGCTTCTCGCGCTCGTCGGTCGAGCCGGCCCGGATGCGGTTGAATAGCTCGTCGGCCGCCGCATCGGAGAGGTTCGCGGTATCGGCCGTCGGATGGCCGTGGTCGCTGGACGTCGCCCCGTAGGACTTGAAGAAGGCGCGGCGCAGCCGGTGCGCGTCGAGATAGCCCTTCCAGGTTCCGGTGTCGGCGCCGGTGATCTCGGCCAGCCGGTCGAGATTGTCGGAAAAACCCTCGAAGTCGGGATCGACGATGGCGTCGGGACGGTAGGCGGTGACGACGCGGCCGCTCCAGCCGCTCTCCTGTATGATCTGGTGCCAGCGCAGGTCGTCCAGCGCGCCTTCGGTGGTGGCGATCACCTCGATGTTGAAGCGGCTGAACAGGGCACGCGGGCGACAGGCGTCCTCGGCGAGCTTCTCGGCAACGGCGTCATAGGTCGCGTCTGCCGTCCCGGCGGAGAGCGGCGCCTCGATGCCAAACAGCTCGGAAAGCACGTAGTCCATCCACAGCCTGGTCGGCGTGCCGCGGAAGAGACGATAATTCTGCGCGAACAGCCGCCAGATGGCGCGGCCGTCGGTTTCCACCGGGGCGCCGTCGAGACGCGGAACGCCAAGACTCTCCAGCGGGATGCCCTGGCTGAACAGCATGCGGAAGATGTAGTGGTCCGGCACGATCAAAAGCTGTGCGGGGTCCGGAAACGGCTCGTTCAGCGCATACCAGCGCGGATCGGTATGACCATGCGGACTGACGATCGGCAGGTCCTTGACCGTCGCATAGAGCGAGCGGGCGACCGAGCGGACGCCCGGCTCCGGCGGGAACAACAGGTCGGGATCGATCAGGGATTGCATGCCAACCGTGCCGCTCCTCTTCGGCCGTCAATGGCTAGAATGGAGAACTCATCATGTCAACATACAAAAATTGTGTAGTTGTATGATGAGTTCGGTTGCACGTTGGCAGCGTCGTCTATAGGAGAGGGGGCTTCGAAGAGGAGGAGAGGGATGGGATCGAACGTCCGGCTCGGCAATGCTACGCTTGGTGCGATCCATGGTGCTGCCACGCCCGCCTACAACCGCTCCGAAACCATCGAAGGTATCGTCCACCTCGGCGTTGGCGCGTTCCACCGCGCCCACCAGGCCGTCTATGTCGACGACCGGCTGACCGCCGGCGAGTCCGGCTGGGCGATCGCCGGCGTGTCGCTGCGCAGCCCCGACACGCGCGACGCGCTGGCTGCCCAGGACGGCCTTTACACAGTGGCCACGCGCAGCGGCGCCGGCGAGGAGCTGCGCGTTATCGGCGCGCTGACCTCGCTGCTGGTGGCGCCGGAAGACCCTTCGGCGGTGCTGGCCCGCCTGACCGACCCGCGCACCCGCATCGTCACGCTGACGGTGACGGAGAAGGCCTATCTGCGCGGCGCCGGCGGCGATCTCGACGCGAGCCAGGCGGACATCCAGTGGGATCTGCAGAATCCGGATCGCCCGCGCAGCGTCTTCGGCTTCCTCGCCGGCGCGCTCGCCGGGCGGCGCCGGGCCGGCACGGCGCCGTTCACCGTGCTGTGCTGCGACAATCTCCCGGCGAACGGCGAGACGGTGCAGAAACTGCTGCTGCAGTTCGCCGGGCTGAAGGGCGGCGATCTCGCCCGCTTCATCCGTGACGAGGTGGCCTGTCCGTCCACTATGGTCGACCGCATCGTGCCGGCCACTACCGACGCCGACCGCGACCGCGTCTCCGCCGCGCTCGGGGTCGAGGACGCCTGGCCGGTGATGACCGAGCCGTTCATGCAATGGGTGGTGGAGGAGAATTTTTCGGCCGGCCGGCCGCGCTGGGAGGAATGCGGCGTCACCATGGTGAGCGATGTGCGGCCTTTCGAGGAGATGAAGCTGCGGCTGCTCAACGGCGCGCATTCGGCCATCGCCTATCTCGGCCTGCTCACCGGCCACGAGACGGTGTCGGCCGCCTTCGCCGACCCGCGTATCAGAAACTTCGTCGACCGGCTTTGGGGCGAGGCGATGCCGACCCTGCCGAAAGATGCCGGGCTGGAGCCACGAGCCTACACGGCTGCACTTGCCGAGCGCTTCGCCAATCCGGCGCTGAAGCATCGCACCGGGCAGATCGCCATGGACGGCAGCCAGAAGCTGCCGCAGCGCATCCTGTCCACCGCACGGGCGCGGCTCGCCGACGGCGCGCCGGCGTCTCAACTGATGCTGGTGGTCGCGGCCTGGATCGCCTGCTGCCGTGAGCGCGGGCGCTCGCTATCTGTCGCGCATTTTTCCGATCCGCTCGATTCGACTCTCACTGCGATTTTCGCGCGAACAAACGCGCCGGAAGCGCTGGTCGCGGAGGTCTTCGCGGCGGCCGGTCTCGCCGGCGATGAGCCCTTGCGGGCGCTTGCGGCGGGGCATTTGAAGACGATCATCGACAAGGGCGCGGGCGAGGCCATGGCGGCCGCCGCGCGGGAAGGAGCATGACATGAAGCAGACCTGGCGGTGGTTCGGGCCGGACGACACTGTGAAGCTCCCGCATGTGCGGCAGGCCGGCGCGACCGGCATCGTCAGCGCGCTGCACCATCTCAACGACGGCCGCGCCTGGCCGGCCGACGAGATACTCAAACGCAAGGCCGAGATCGAGGCGGCGGGGCTGGAATGGTCGGTCGTCGAGAGCATCGTCGTGCATGAGGACATCAAGACTCGCACCGGCCGCTATCGCGAGTTGCTCGACAACTACAAGGCGTCGATCCGCGCCGTCGCCGCGGCTGGCATCAAGGTGGTCTGCTACAATTTCATGGCCATCACCGACTGGACCCGCACCGACCTCGATTATCCGATGTGGCACGGCGGCACGGCGCTGCGCTTCGACATGGTCGAGTTCTGCGCCTATGACGTGCTGGTGCTGAAGCGCCGCGGCGCCGAAGCCGAGCATCCGCCGGCACGCATCGAGGCGGCGCGCCAGCGCCTCGCCGGCATGAGCGAGAGCCAGCTTGCAAAGCTCGAGCAGAACCTGATCGGCTGGGTGCCGGCGCGCGAGTTCATCTTCGATCGCGAGAGTTTTCGCCGGGCGCTGGACATCTACCGCGACATCTCGCTCGAAGGTTTTCGCGAAAACCTGTTCGCGTTCCTGCGCGAGATCGTGCCGGTGGCGGAGGAGGCGGGCGTCAGGATGGCGATCCACCCGGACGATCCGCCGTTCCCGATCTTCGGCCTGCCGCGCGTCGTCTCGAAGGCGGCCGATGCCCGCGCGCTGATCGCGGCGGCAAAATCGCCGTCCAACGGCATCACGCTGTGCACGGGCTCATACGGCGCCAATCCGGAGAACGACCTGGTTGCCATGGCCGGGGAATTCGGGCCCGACATCCATTTCACGCATCTGCGCAACGTCACCAAGGAAGGCGACTTCTCCTTCCACGAGGCCGAGCATCTGGAGGGCGACACCGATATGGTGCGGGTGGTCGCCGCGCTGATGGCGGAAGAACGTCGGCGGCAGGCGGAGGGCCGCGCCGACTGGCAGATCCCGATGCGGCCCGACCATGGCCACGCCATCGTCGACGACATCGGCAAGAAGGTGAATCCCGGCTATTCCTGCATCGGCCGCCTCAAGGGGCTGGCCGAGCTGCGCGGCATCATGCGCACGCTGGAGAGCCTTCCCGCGGAAAGCTGGCCGCGGTGAAGCGGATCGCCGTCATCGGCCTCGGCATGGCGTCGGGGCCGCATGCGAAAAGCCTGCGCGACCTCGAGGACCGCGTCGCGGTGGCGGCCGCCTACAGCCCGACCGAGGCGCGGCGCAAAGCCTTTGCCGAAGCCTGGGGTTTTCCCGTCACCGACGACCTCGACGGCATCTTTTCCGACGCCGCGATCGATGCGGTGATGATACTTGCGCCGCCCAACACCCATCTCGACCTGGTTGAGCGTGCCGCCGCTGCCGGCAAGCACGTGCTTCTGGAAAAGCCGCTGGAAATTTCCCTCGGCCGCGCCGAGCGCTTGGTGGCGATCGCCGAGCAGGCCGGCATAAAGCTCGGCGTCGTGCTGCAGCACCGCTTCCGGCCGGTCAGCCTGGCACTGTCGGACCTCATCGCCCAGGGCCGTCTCGGCGATCTGGTGAGCGCTTCGGCAAAGCTCGCCAACTGGCGGCCGCAGAGCTATTACGACCAGCCCGGCCGCGGCACCCGGGCGCGCGACGGCGGCGGCGTGCTGTTGACCCAGGGCATCCACACGCTCGACCTCCTGATCTCGTTGGCGGGCATGCCCGCGGAAGTCTCGGCCTTTGCCACGACCACGCCGGTTCATCGCATGGAGACCGAGGATCTCGTCGCCGGCGCCATGCGCTTCGCCGACGGTGCGCTCGGCACCATCCACGCCACTACCACCGCCTATCCCGGCTTGCCGGATTCCATCGAACTGATCGGCACGAACGGCACCGCGCGCATCGAAGGCACGAAGCTCTCCGCCACCTTCCACGACGGCTCCGCGTTTTCGGAAGAGGACGGTGCGCTCGGCGGCGGGGCAGGGGCCGACCCGATGGCCTTTCCGCATCACCACCACCGGGCGGGGCTTTCCGACTTCCTCGACGCCATCGATGAGGATCGCGAGCCGAAAGTCGGCGGCCGCGAGGCGCTGAAGGTGCACCGGCTGATCGATGCGCTGCTCAGGGCAGCGCAGACGGGGCAGCGGGAGCGGGTTTAGCTCGGCTGCCAAGCCCCTCTCCGTCTCGGGCTTCGCCCTCGACACCTCTCCCCGCTTTCGCGGGGCGAGGAACCACTGCCGCGATGCGGCGCCTCTCCAGCCCGGGTTCCTCGCCCCACGAAGTGGGGAGAGGTGTCGAGGGCGAAGCCCGAGACGGAGAGGGGCTTGGCAGCAATCCAGACCGGCGAAGCTCAGGACCGCCGACCACCCGCCCGGACAGTTTCCGGCACCGCCCCCGTCGACGCCCGAGGCACCAGCGGACCGTCGATCTTGATGGTGATCGGCCGCATCGGCTTGCCGTGCACGGTGATATCGAGCAGCGCCTCGGCGGCGCGCTGGCCCATCTCGTAGTTGGGCAGCACCAGCGTCGACAGCGGCGGGTGGGTGTAGCGCGCCAGCTCCTGGTCGTCATAGCCCATCACCGAGATGTCGTCGGGCACCCTCAGCCCGCGCTCGCTCAGCGCCTCCATGACGCCGATCGCCATCAAATCGTTGCCGCAGAAGATCGCTGTCGGTGGGTTCTCCAGCGCCAGCAGGTCGAAGGCGTGGTGGTAGCCGGTCAGCGGCAGCCAGTCGCCGTGCCGCACCAGCGCCTCGTCATAGGCGACGTCGACCGTGGCCAGCGCCTGGCGGTAGCCCTTGAGCCGGTCCTGCGAGGCGTCCATCCAGGGTTCGCCGTTGATGAAGCCGATGCGGCGGTGGCCGAGCGCCGTCAGATGCGCCGTCGCTGTGAAGCCGCCGACCACCTCGCCCGGCAGGATGGAGATATGCTTGCGCGGCTCGGCATAGCAGTTGAGCAGCACAGTCGGCACGTCCTCCAGCGCTTTCGGCAAGGTGACGCGGCGGGTGAAGATGGTCGAATAGATGACGCCGATCACTGAGCGATCGCGCTTGATGGCTGCGATCGTCGCCTCCTCCAGCTCCGGGTTGGAGCGCGTCACATGGGCGGCCACCAGGAAATCCTGTTCGAAGGCGTAGTCGCGGGCGCCGTCGAGATTGACCACCGGATGCGGGCTGGTGGAGATCTCGTCGACCAGGTAGGCGATAGTGCGCCGCTCCGCCCCGTTGGCGCCCTCGCGCCGGATCGCCGGCAGCGCGTAGCCGATCTGCCGCGCCGCCTCGAACACTCGGCTCTGCGTCTCGGCCGAGATGCGTGCGCCGGTCATCTCGTTCAGCACCAGCGACACGCTCGACTGCGACACGCCGGCGATGCGCGCCACGTCGGTCATGGTGGGCCTGCCGCGCCCGCGGTCCGACCGCGCGTTGCCGCTGCCTTCGCCCTCGGCCATCGGTTCCATCCCTGCCTGACGGTTTTTATGCGCATCCGGCGCTGGCCGGGCGTGCGGTCAAGAGTCCGTCAAGTCATACTTTTCCGCTTGACTGCTAATATTATTAGCGCAAGATTTCCGTATGTGAAGCAGGCAATTGCTTCCATCGGCCCGGGAGAAGCCGAAATCCAAGGAGGAGATTCCATGAAACTTCTGACCCGTCGTACCCTGCTGCTTTCCGCGGGCGCCATCGGCGCCGTTGCGGTGACCGGCGGCCTGGCGCTCGCCGACCTGCCGCCGCTGCCCGCCAAGGACAAATACAAGGTCGGCTTCGCCCAGACCGAATCGAACAATCCCTGGCGCATCGCCCAGACCAAGTCGATGCAGGACGAGGCCGGCAAGCTCGGCTATCAGCTCGTCTACACCGACGCCGCCGGCTCGGCCGCCAAGCAGGTTGCCGACGTCAATTCGATGATCGCCCAGGGCGTCGACCTGATCTTCCTCGCTCCGCGCGAGGAGAAGCCGCTTATCCCCGCCGTCATGGCCGCCAAGAAGGCCGGCATCCCGGTCATCCTGCTCGACCGCAATGTCGACCAGGCGCTCGCCAAGGCCGGCGAGGATTACGTCACCTTCATCGGCTCCGACTTCGTCGACGAGGGCAAGCGCATCGCCGAGTGGCTGGTCAAGAACAATGGCGGCAAGACCAAGATCATCCAGCTCGAAGGCACCACCGGCTCCTCGCCCGCCAACGACCGCAAGAAGGGTTTTGACGAGGCGATCAACGCTGCCGGCGGGTTCACCCTGCTCGCCTCGCAGTCCGGCGATTTCGCTCGCGACAAGGGCCGCCAGGTCGCCGAGGCGCTGCTGCAGGCGCATCCCGACGCCGACGTCATCTACGCCCACAATGACGAGATGGCGATGGGCGCCATCGCCGCGCTCGAGGCCGCCGGCAAGAAGCCCGGCACCGACGTGATCGTGCTGTCCATCGACGGTGGCAAGGAGGCCGTGCAGGCGGTGGTCGACGGCAAGATCAACGCGGTGGTGGAGTGCAACCCGCGCTTCGGACCGAAGGCCTTCGAGACCATGGCGCGCTACGCCAAGGGCGAGAAGATCGACGCCTGGGTGAAGAACGACGACAAATTCTACGATCCGTCCAATGCGGCGGCGGAATTGGCGAACGCCTATTGATCGCCATTCGACAAGGCCGGCCGGCGAGCGCGCCGGCCGGCTTTGTTTGTGTAAAGGGTGCAACGTCGAACGCTGCGGTTGGCGTTGACAGACAACCCGCGATGCCCGTTGCACCCCCGCCCCATCACGGGCAAGATCGCTCACGGGAGGAATCCGAAAGCATGCTTTTATCGATGAAGGCCATCGACAAGAGCTTCTCAGGCGTGCGCGTTCTCAATGCCGCCTCGCTTGAGGTTGAACCGGGCGAGGTGATGGCGCTGGTCGGCCAGAACGGCGCCGGCAAGTCGACCATGATCAAGATCCTCACCGGCGCCTATCCGCGCGATGGCGGCAGCGTCACCTTCCAGGGGCGGGAGGTGCATTTCTCCTCCACCGCCGACAGCCAGGCGGCCGGCATCGCTACCATCTACCAGGAGATCAACCTGGCGCCGAACCGCACCGTGGCGGAGAACATCTTCCTCGCCCGCGAGCCGCGCACCGCCTTTGGTCTCGTCGACCGTCGAAAAATGCGGGCGGAGGCGCGGGCGGTGCTGAAGCGCTTCAACCTCGACATCGATGTCGAGCGGCCGCTGGAAAATTTCGGTGCCGCCACCCGGCAGATGGTGGCGATCGCCCGCGGCGTCACCCAGAACGCCAAACTCGTGATCATGGACGAGGCGACTTCCTCGCTCGACGAACGCGAGGTCGCGGTGCTGTTCGAGACTGTCCGCACGCTGAAGCGCGACGGCGTGGCGACCATCTTCATCAGCCACCGCCTCGACGAGCTCTATGCGATCTGCGACCGCGTCACCGTCATGCGCGACGGCCGCACGGTAGCCGTCAGCGCCATGAAGGACATCAAGAAACTCGAGCTGGTGCGCACCATGCTCGGCAAGGAGCTGACCGCCTTCACGGCGGCCCAGCGCAACCGCGAGGAAGCCGACGGCGCCACGCTGGTCGAAGCGAAAAACCTGTCGGCCGGCGTGCGGGTGCGTGACGTCTCGCTCGCCATCGGCAAGGGCGAGATCGCCGGGCTGGCCGGCCTGCTCGGCTCCGGCCGCACAGAGACCGCGCGGCTGATCTATGCGGCCGACCGGCGCGACGGCGGCACGCTGTCGGTCGGCGGCCGGCAGACTGCATATACCGAGCCGGCCGACGCGATTGCCGACGGCATCGGTTTCGTCTCGGAGGACCGCAAGGTCGAGGGCATCGTGCCGGAGATGAGCGTGCGCGAGAATCTGACGCTAGCAATCCTGCCGCGCCTGCAGAAATCCGGCATCGTCGACCGTGCAAGGCAGCAGGAGATCGTCGAGCGCTACATCAAGGCGCTCGGCGTCAAATGCGCCTCGCCGGAGCAGCCGATCCGCGAGCTGTCGGGCGGCAACCAGCAGAAGGTGCTGCTCGCCCGCTGGCTGTGCATGAACCCGCGGCTGCTGATCGTCGACGAGCCGACGCGCGGCATCGACGTCGGCGCCAAGGCCGAGATTCTCAAGCTGTTGCGCGGCCTTGCCGACGAAGGCTTGAGCGTGCTGATGATCTCCTCGGAGCTGGAGGAGCTGATCGCCGCCGCGGACCACGTCACAGTACTCAGCGACGGCCGCTCGGTGGCCCGCATCCCGGCCGCCGAGCTCAGCGAGGAGCGGCTGATGGTGGCCATGGCGCACCAGGACGGCGAGGCGGCGTGATGGCGATGCGGCATTCCTCCTTCACCGCCTTCGGGGAACGGCAATCGCACATGCCCCCTCCACCACGCTACGCGTGGTCCCCCTCCCCCGCTTCGCAGGGGAGGATCCGCGGCGGAGCCGCCGGCACGCCCTGGATCCTCCCCCGTTTACGGCAGGGCTGTCCGGGGAACGGTTTTCGGTTGCAAACCCAGCCTTCGACCACTCGCACTGCTTGCATTTTCCTGGGTTGCAAATCCGTGTCCGAGGACTCGTCTGCATTGCCCAAAAATTTTCCCCGGACAGCCCTGCGTTTACGGGGGAGGGGGACCACGCGTAGCGTGGTGGAGGGGGCGCTGCATCCGACTGGGTGGGTGCCGCCCCTCGTCCAGCCCTTCGTGGCACCTCCTCCCCGCAAACGGAGAGAAAAAGCGAGGGGTACGTCATCATGACCACCCTCGACACTGCCACCCCCGCCCAGACTCCCGCTAAGCGCAGTTCGCTTATCTGGATCAGCCGCTACGGCACGCTGGTCGCATTCCTGGCGCTGATCGCCTTCAACGTCGCGGTCACGCCCAACTTTCTCTCCTGGCAGACGCTCAACGTGAATCTCACCCAGGTCGCCACCATCGTCATCGTGGCGGTCGGCATGACGCTGGTGATCGCCACCGGCGGCATCGACCTGTCGGTCGGCTCGCTGATGGCGATCTCCGGCGCGCTGGCACCGATGATTTTCCTCGGCACCATCTACCCGATCCCCAGCCCGGCGCTGGCGGTCACGCTGGCGTTCATCGTCCCGGTGGTCGTCGCCGGCGCGCTCGGCTGGTTCAACGGTTTTCTCATCACCCGCTGGTCGATCCAGCCGATCGTGGCCACGCTGGTGCTGTTCATCGCCGGGCGCGGCATCGCCCAGGTGATGACCAACGGCAATTTGCAGGTGTTCAGGAACGATGCCTTCCAGTTCATCGCGCTCGGCCGCGTGTTCGGCATCCCGACGCAGGTGATCATCATGGCGGTGGTGGTGGCGCTCGCCGCTTTCGTCATCCGCCGCACCGGCTTCGGCCGCCAGATCATCGCGGTCGGCGGCAACGAGAAGGCGGCCAGGCTCTCCGGCATCCCGGCGGTGCGGGTGAAGCGGCTGGTCTATGTCGTCAGCGGCGCGCTGGCCGGCATCGCCGGGTTGGTCGTGGTCGCCCGCAACTCCGCCAGCGACGCCAATCTGGTCGGGCTCGGCATGGAACTCGATGCGATCGCGGCGGTCGCGGTCGGCGGCACGCTGCTCACCGGCGGGCGGGCATATGTGCTGGGCACGCTGCTCGGCGCCTGCGTCATCCAGCTCGTGCGCTACACGCTGCTCGCCAACGGCGTGCCGGACGCCGCGGCGCTGGTGGTTAAGGCAGGTCTGATCGTGGCGGCGGTGTTCATCCAGCAGCGGGCGGAGCGGGGGTAGGTTTGATGCAGATTTATGGCCCTGCCGAGATGTCCGGCCCCGTCGCACCCCCCTCTGTCCTGCGCTTGTCGAACGGGCCGGACACCTCCCCCGCAAGGGGGGAGATTGCGCCGGCCGCCCGGTTTTTGCCAATCGCCAGCGTCGCAGGAGAGGCGGGGAGCTTGAAGCTGCCAATCTCCCCCCTTGCGGGGGAGATGTCCGGCCCGTTCGACAAGCTCAGGACAGAGGGGGGTGCGAAGGGACGCGATTCCGGCAAGGACTGCCAATGACCACCTACCTGTCCTTCCTCGGCCCTTTGGCGCCGCGCTCGACCATCGCGCTCGCCCGCCTCGGCGTGATCGCGGCGCTGATCGCGCTCATCGTCTTCGGGGCGCTGCGCTACGACAACTTCCTGTCGTCCTACAACGCGCTCAGCTTCCTGCGCTACAACTCCATGTTCGCGCTGATCGCGCTGGGCATGGCGCTGGTGATCATGACCGGCGGCATCGACCTGTCGGTCGGCGGCACCGCTGCGATGGCGAGCGTGGTGGCGGCGATCTTCTCGCCCTACCACTGGGCCGCCGGACTCGCGGGCGGGCTCGCCGCCGGGCTGGTGGTCGGCATCATCAACGGCGTGGTCATCACCCGGCTGAAGATCCAGCCCTTCATAGCCACGCTGGCAGCCATGCTCGCCGCCTATGGTACCGGCCTGCTGCTCGCCGGCAACCAGTCCGTCTCCGTCTCCTACGACAGCGGCTTCACCGAGATCGGCCAGGGCGATTTCCTCGGCTTCCCGATTCCGGCCTGGATCGCGCTTGCCTTCTATATCGCCGGCTGGATCGCGCTGGAGCGGCACCCGGTCGGCCGGCGCGTCCTCGCCATCGGCGACGGCGAGGCGACGGCCAAGCTGATGGGCCTCAAGGTGGAGAAGACGCTGATGGGCGTCTACATCACCTCGGGCCTGTGCGCCGGCATGGCCGGCGTCATCCTCGCCGCGCAATTCGGCGCCGGCCAGCCGACCGAAGGCGTCGGCTGGGAATTGTTCGCCATCGCCTCGGTGGTGGTCGGCGGCACGCTGCTCACCGGCGGCGTCGGCTCGATCGGCGCGACGCTGGCCGGCGCGCTGCTGCTCGCCATGGTGTTCAACATCCTCAACTTCGAGAACGGCCTGGGCTGGATATCGCTCTCGGCCTACTGGCAATCGGTCATCCGCGGCCTGTTCCTGCTGGCCGTGGTCATTCTGCAGGCAAAGATCGCGGGAGCGCGTGCAAATGGTTGATGAAAAATCGGAATTTTCGGGCAAGTCGGTGCTGGTCACCGGGGCCGGCAAAGGCATCGGCCTGGCGACGGCGAGACTCGCCGCCCGGCGCGGTGCCGCGGTCGTCGCCGTAAGCCGCAGCCGCGAGGATCTGGAATCGCTTAGCGCCGAAATCGGATGTCGTACGTTAACCGCGGACCTCGCCGACGCCGAGGCGGCGCGCGCGGCGGCGCGCGATGCGCAGCCGGTCGACTTTCTCGTCAATTGCGCCGGCTTCACCATTCTCGAATCGGTTCTCGACGTCACCGTGGAATCCTTCGACCAGCTGATGGCGGTGAACACGCGCGCGCCGCTGATCTTCGTGCAGGAATACGCCAAGGCACGCATCGCCGCCGGGAAGGGCGGGGCGGTGGTCAACGTCTCCAGCATGTCCGCCTTCACCGGCTTCGCCGACCACGCCGCCTATTGCGCTTCCAAAGGCGGGCTCGACGCGATGAGCCGGGTCATGGCCAA
This sequence comes from Kumtagia sp., assembly GCF_059502445.1. NCBI lineage: Bacteria > Pseudomonadati > Pseudomonadota > Alphaproteobacteria > Hyphomicrobiales > Phyllobacteriaceae > Kumtagia > Kumtagia sp. Next base: position 3,975 of record NZ_JCACER010000004.1, on the reverse strand, counting down.
CGAGCTCGGCCCGAAAGGCATCCGCGTCAATTGCGTCAACCCGGCGATCACGCTGACCGCCATGGCCAGGAAGGCGTGGAGCGACCCCGAAAAATCCGCGCCGATGCTGGCACGCATGCCGCTCGGCCGCTTCCTCGAGCCGGAGGAGGTGGCCGAGGTCATCCTGTTCCTGCTGTCCGACCGCGCCTCCATGGTCAACGGCCTGTCCATGCCGGTGGATTCGGGCTTCAAGGTGACGTAAGGCAGGCGATGCCCTCGCTCAGCCTGCGCATCAATCTCGATCCCGACGGACGCATCGGCCCCGGCAAGATCGAGCTTCTGGAACACATCGCCGCCTTCGGCTCGATCTCCGCGGCGGCGCGGCGCATGGACATGTCCTACAAGCATGCCTGGGACCTGGTCGAGGAGATGAACGTGCTGTTCGGCAAGCCGGTGGTCGCCGCCCAGACCGGCGGCAAGAAGGGCGGCGGCGCCCAGCTCACCGCCGTCGGCCTGGCCGTGGTGGCGCGCTTCCGCGCCATCGAGCGCGCCGCCCTGGCCGCCGCAGCGCCGCATATGACGGCATTGCAGGCGGAGATCGACGCGGCGTGACGCGCGCTGCACTGGGAGTGCCGCTGTCTGTATGTCAGCTTTTGCTTGCATGCTCTTGATGAATCGTAAGCGATCTGCTTACATTCGCCATGATAAAGTCCTTCAAACACAAGGGCCTCTCCGACCTGTTCGAGAGTGGCAAAACGTCGAAGATCGACGCCAGGATGCACAAGCGGCTGGACCGCCTGGATGCTGCGACACGCCCGGAAGACATGAACCTGCCGGGTTTCGACTACCACGCTTTGATCGGCTTCAACCCGACGCGCTACACCGTTCACGTGAACGGGCCCTAGTGCATGACATTCGAATTCGACGGAACCGACGCCGCGAAGGTCGATTTCGAGCAATACCACTGATCACCGATGTGATGGAGAATATGATGGTCCTCTACGAAGTATGCCGGCCGACCGAGCGGTGCCCGTCGCATCCGGGGGCGCTGCTTGATGACATCATTCCCGCAACCGGTCGGAGGAAGGGGGAGATCGCCAGCCTGCTGGGGATTTCCCGGCAGCATCTCTACGACATCGTCCGGGAGCGCAAGCCGGTGTCTCCGGAGGTGGCTGCTCGGCTGGGCAAGCTGTTCGGTGATGGCGCCGCCGTTTGGCTCAGGATGCAAGCTGCCTACGATGCCTGGCACGCCGAGCGGGAAGTGGACGTCAGCAACATACCCACGCTGAGGACGGCCGCCTGACAGCATGGCGGATCTTCTTCTTTTCGCACTGCAATAAACGCTTGGCGGGCCTTGCCGATTTGTGGGAGTGTGGCGAAATCGACCCCGGCGAAAGGTTTTCGCGCAGCCCATGGCCATCCTGGCAGCCGTCCATCATCTGACCCACTATCGATACGACCGGCCGGTCGTGCTCGCGCCGCAGGTCGTCCGGCTGAAGCCCGCCCCGCATTCGCGCACCAAGGTGCCGAGCCATTCGCTGAAGGTTTCGCCGGCCAACCACTTCGTCAACGTCCAGCAGGACCCCTACGGCAACTTCCTGGCGCGCTACGTCTTCCCCGATCCGGTCAGCGAGTTGAAGATCGAGGTCGACCTCGTCGCCGACATGACGGTCTACAACCCGTTCGACTTCTTCGTCGAACCCTCCGCCGAAACCTGGCCGTTCGACTATCCGGAAGAGCTCGCCGAGGACCTTTCCATCTACCGTAAGCCCGAGCCGGCCGAGCAGGCGCTCGACGCTTTTCTCGCCTCGATCGACCGCTCGCCGCAGAACACCGTCACCTTCATCGTCGACCTCAACGCCCGCATCCAGCGCGAGGTCGCCTATATCGTGCGCATGGAGCCCGGCGTGCAGGCGCCGCAAGAGACGTTGGCGCTGGCAAAAGGCTCGTGCCGCGACTCGAGCTGGCTGCTGGTGCAGGTGCTGCGAAACCTCGGCTTTGCCGCCCGCTTCGTCTCCGGCTACCTCATCCAGCTCAAGCCTGATCTCGTCGCGCTCGACGGCCCGCCCGGCACCGCGGCCGACTTCACCGACCTGCATGCCTGGTGCGAGGTCTACCTGCCCGGCGCCGGCTGGATCGGCCTCGACCCGACGTCCGGCCTGCTCACCGGCGAAAGCCACGTGCCGCTCGCCGCCACGCCGCATTACCGCAACGCCGCGCCCATTTCCGGCATGGCGAGCTTCGCCGAGGTCGATTTCGACTTCGACATGCAGGTGACCCGCATCGCCGAGCATCCGCGCATCACGAAACCTTTCTCCGACGAATCCTGGGAAGCGCTGGAGAGGCTCGGCAACGAGGTCGACGTGGTGCTCGACAAGCAGGACGTGCGCCTCACCATGGGCGGCGAGCCGACCTTCGTGTCGATCGACGACTTCGAATCGGCCGAGTGGAACACCGCCGCCGTCGGCCCGACCAAGCGGCAGAAGGCCGACGTGCTGATCCGCCGACTGCGCGACAAATTCGCGCCGGGCGGTTTTCTCCACTACGGCCAAGGCAAATGGTATCCCGGCGAATCGCTGCCGCGCTGGACCTTTTCGCTCTACTGGCGCGCCGACGGCGAGCCGGTGTGGCGCGATCCCAGCCTGATCGCGACGGAGAAGGGCGCGCCAAAGGCCGGCCACAAGGACGCCGAGGTGCTGCTCAAGGCGATGGCGATCGGGCTCGGCATCGACGCCGGCATGGTCGACGAGGCCTATGAGGATCCGGCCGAGTGGGTGCTGAAGGAAGCGAAGCTGCCGGACAATCTCGATCCGACCAACTCCAAGCTCGCCGACCCGGAGGAGCGCAGCCGCATGGCGCGCGTCTTCGAGCGCGGACTGACCGCGCCCTCCGGCTACGTGCTGCCGATCCAGCGCTGGAACGCCGCGGCGAGCGACGGGCGCCGATGGCGCTCGGAGAAGTGGAAGACGCGGCGTGGCCGGCTGTTCCTGGTGCCGGGCGATTCGCCCGTCGGCTACCGCCTGCCGCTCGGTACTCTGCCCCATGTCCCGCCCGCGCAATTCCCCTATGTCGTGCCGGTCGACCCCTCGGTGCCGCGCGGACCGCTGCCGCCCAATCCGCAACCGCCGGCGGCTGTCGCCCCGGCGGGCGGCGACCCCCCCGGCCGTGCCCAGATCGAGGCGTCGTTCACGGCCGCGACCGGCGGGCAGGAGATCGTCGAGCAGCAGCTTTCCGGCATCGACGGGGCGGTGCGCACCGCGATCTCGGTCGAGCCGCGCGACGGCCGCCTGACCATCTTCATGCCGCCGGTCGAATCCCTGGAGGATTATCTCGAACTGGTCGCGGCGGCGGAGGCGGCGGCGCGCGACACCGGGCTTCCCGTCCATATCGAAGGCTATGCGCCGCCGCACGATCCGCGCCTCAACGTCATCCGCGTGGCTCCCGACCCCGGCGTCATCGAGGTCAACGTCCATCCGGCCAAGAGCTGGGCCGACTGCGTCGCCACCACCACGACGCTCTACGAGGAGGCCCGCCAGAGCCGTCTCGGCGCGGAAAAATTCATGATCGACGGCCGCCACACCGGCACCGGCGGCGGCAACCATGTCGTGGTTGGCGGGGCCACGCCGAACGACAGCCCGTTCCTGCGCCGCCCCGACTTGCTGAAGAGCCTGGTGCTCTACTGGCAGCGGCATCCGGCGCTGTCCTACCTGTTCTCCGGCCTGTTCATCGGCCCGACCAGCCAGGCGCCGCGCTTCGACGAGGCCCGCCACGACAGCCTGTACGAACTGGAGATCGCGTTGGCGCAGGTGCCGATGCCGGGCGAGGGGGCCGCGCCGCTGCCCTGGCTGGTCGACCGGCTGTTCCGCAACCTGCTCGTCGACGTCACCGGCAACACGCATCGCTCGGAGATCTGCATCGACAAGCTGTTCTCGCCCGACGGGCCGACCGGCCGGCTCGGCCTCGTCGAGTTCCGCGGCTTCGAGATGCCGCCCAATG
>NZ_JCACER010000003.1:0-9195 GCF_059502445.1 Kumtagia sp. | reverse complement strand
CCGAGCCATCGCCAAAGGTTGGGTTCTCAGAGATGTGTGCATGCCGTAGCCGCTTCGCAGGGGCGAGGAACCACTGCCGCGATGCTGCCCTTCTCCAGCCTGGGTTCCTCGCCCCACGCAGTGGGGAGAGGTGTCGAGCCCGAAGGGCGAGACGGAGAGGGGCTTGCGATACGGGCAGGTGTAACCAGCGGCACAACCCGTACAGCGGTCGACCGTCAGTCGCCACCTCCGCCGCCATCGCCGCCGTCACCGGACGCGCTGGACTCGAAACCGCGTTCATTCGATGCGACCGAGCCCGACAGCGGTCCGACCAGCCACCGGCGGCTGGAGGTGCGGTACCTGATGCCCAGCCAGATGGCGATGACGATGGCGACGGGGATCAGGAGGTAGAGCAGCGCTGCCATGCGTTAGCCTCCCAGCCTAGACGCCGTTCGGCCTCGGCCCCCCATAGGCCCAGTCGAGCAGCGCCACCGTATGTACCACGGGCAGCTTCGCCGCCGAAGCGATCTGGGTGATGCAGCCGATGTTGCCGGTGGCGACGAGCGCGGCACCGGTCGCCTCGATGTTCTTCACCTTGCGGTCGCGCAGTCTTGCCGAAATCTCCGGCTGCAGGATGTTGTAGGTGCCGGCCGAGCCGCAGCACAGATGGCCCTCGCGCGGCTCCTTCACGAAAAAGCCGGCACGCGCCAGCAGTTCCTTCGGCTGGCGCGTGATCTTCTGGCCGTGCTGCATCGAGCAGGCGGAGTGATAGGCCACCGTCAGGCCCGGCTTGACCGAAGGCTCGGGCAGGTCGAGCGTCGCGAGATATTCGGTGATATCTTTCGCCAAGGCCGAAACCTTCGCCGCCTTGTCGGCATAGGCAGGGTCGAGCCGCAGCATGAAGCCATAATCCTTGATCGTCGTGCCGCAGCCGGACGCGGTGATGACGATGGCGTCGAGGGCGCCGCGCTCGATCTCGCGCGTCCAGGCGGCGACGTTTTTCCGCGCGGCGGCGAGTGCGGCCTCCTCCTTGCCCATATGGTGCACCAGCGCGCCGCAGCAGCCTTCGCCCGGCGGCACCACCACCTCGACGCCGAGCCGGGTGAGCAGGCGCACGGTCGCCTCGTTGATGCCGGGCTCCAGCACCGACTGGGCGCAGCCGGTGAGCAGCGCCACGCGGCCGCGCCGCTCGCCCCGCGGAGCATGGCGGCCGGGTTTCGAGACCGGCGACGCTGCCGGCACCGAGGCGGGCGCGAGCCTCAGCATCGACGCCAGCGGCTTCAGCGCCGGCATGCCGGCGAACAGCTTTGCGAAGGGCCGTCCGAACCCCGCGAGCTTGAGCGCCGCCCGGAACCGCCGGGGATAAGGCAGCGTCGCCGCGAGCAGCGCCCGGACCAGCCGGTCCGCCAGCGGGCGGTCGTAGGTCTTCTCGATATGGGCGCGGGCATGGTCGACCAGATGCATGTAGTTCACGCCCGACGGGCAGGTGGTCATGCAGGAGAGGCAGGAGAGGCAGCGGTCGATATGGGTGACGATTTGCTTGTCGGCCGGGCGGCCGTTCTCCAGCATGTCCTTGATCAGGTAGATTCGCCCGCGTGGGCTGTCCAGCTCGTTGCCGAGCGTCACATAGGTCGGGCAAGTCGCGGTGCAGAACCCGCAATGCACGCATTTGCGCAGGATCTTCTCGGATTCGGCGACATGCGGATCGGCGAGTTGGGCGGGGGAGAAGGTGGTTTGCATAGTCTATCGTTCGACCAAAGTTACGTGACCCGGCTTCGCCGTGGCGACCGCGTCGACAATCCGGCTGACAATCACCTTAAGCTCTGCAAGCCGAGGTGACGGCAGAACGACAATCGCAAAGGATCTGCCTGCAAGGTTCTGCTGGTGTGGCAGGTTCTTGTCGCTGGTGAGCAAACAGGTGAAGCCCTCGCTCTCGACAAGCTGCACCAACCGGCCGTTCTTGGTTCCCTTCCACTTGTTCGGAAAGCCAACAACGTCGCAACCCGCCTTGCGCAGGATCGGCAACAAATCGAGCGGAACGCCTTCGTCGAAAATCGCCGTCACGCGGCCTTCGGGAAGTAGCGCTTCACGTCCTCTCCAACGAGATGCAGAACAGTTTCCGCCTGTGCGCGCTCGACAGTTGGAAAGTTCCCCAAAAAAGCTTCCAACGACATCCCATCCGCCAGATTTTCGAAGAGCGCATCAACCGGAACACGCGTACCCTTGAAAACGACGGCGCCGGAAACGATCTCGGGATCGGAGCTCAGTACATCCGTGATCTTCATGACGATCTCCAACGGCACACTAGCTCCCTCATTCTATCCCATCCGTCCCGGGTTGAGGATGTCTTGCGGATCGAACTCGGCCTTCAGCCGTGCCGAAAGCGCGGCGAGTGCCGGCGGCTGCGGCTCGAAGACGGCGATCGCCGCGCGCTGCGGGGCGCTTGCGCGCACCAGCGTCGCATGGCCGCCTCCGAGTTTTTTGACCAGCCCGCGCAGCAGTTCGGCTTCCGGCTCGTGTTCCATGCGCAGCCAGGCGAGCCCGCCGGCCCAGTCGTAGAAGGCGTCGACCGCCGTCTGCATGCGCAGCGCCATGACGAGCCTGTGCGCCCCGCTCGGCGCCATCGAGACGCGCCAGACCGGCTTTTCCGTGCCGTCGGCGAAGGGCGCGCAATCACGGATGGCGCGCCACAGACGCTTCGACGCCTCCGCCGAAATCGTCACGGCCTCCGCGTCCAGCCCGAACGCCTGCTTCAGGTGGTCGATGCGGTAGGCGACGGACGGGCCAAAACCTTCGACGCGCAGCACGGTCGCCGCACCCTTCGGCAGGCCGTCGATGCGCGCCGAGGCCGTTTCCGGCAGGTGCGCGGCGCCGGAAACCTCCGCCGACGAGCCCATGGCGACCGCCATGGCGGCGACCGCGGCGTCGTCGAGCAGGCCCGACAGAACCAGGGTCGTCTCGGTCTCCGCCCCCGGCAGCACCTTGAAGGTGACGTCGGTGACGGCGGCGAGCGTGCCCCACGAGCCGGCCATCGCCTTCGACAGGTCGTAGCCGGTGACGTTCTTGACGACCCGCCCGCCCGCCTTGAAAGCCTCGCCGCGGCCCGAGACGGCGGCTATGCCGAGGATGTGATCGCGCGCCGCGCCGGCTTTTATGCGACGCGGCCCGGACAGGTTGGCGCAGAGCGCGCCGCCGATCGTCCCCCTGCCCTGTTGGCCACCCAAAAGCGGGCCATAGTCCATCGGCTCGAACGCAAGCTCCTGGCCGTTCTGGGCGAGCAGTGTTTCGATCTCGGCAAGCGGCGTGCCGGCCCTGGCCGACAGCACCAGTTCCTCGGGCTCGTAGAGGGTGACGCCGGTCAGGCTCGACAGGTCGAGCGCGTGCCCGGTCTGCGGCGGCCGGCCGATGCCGCGCTTGGAGCCATGGCCGAGGATTTCCAGCGGCGCGCTTTCGGACACGGCCCACTGGACGGCGGACAGGACTTCCTCGGCGGAGGTGGGGGTGAAGGTGGTCATGGACGGCTAAAATCCTGGGTTCCTCGCCCCCGCGAAGCGAGGGAGAGGTGCCGAGCGCAGCGAGGCGCAGAGGGGGGCATCAGATCACTCACCACCGACGCCTCTCGGATTCCGGCGCGCGAACACATACCGCAGATCGCTCGCAACAACGTCTTCGCTCAGCCTTCCGTCGAGCGCGGCCAGAATCGTCTCGCAAACACTCCCGGTGTCTTTCACTGCATCCGAACTCCAGAAACGCAGAACGGAATAGCCCTGAGTGCGCATGAACGCATCGCGGCGGCGATCGCGTTTATCGTCGGCGTGCTGGCTGCCGTCGAGTTCGACGACAAGCCTGGCAGACCGACAGTCGAAGTCGGCAAAGTATGGACCCAACGGCATTTGCCGGACGAACTTGTAGCCACCGAGCTGCTTTGCCTTCAACTCATTCCAAAGCATGGCTTCCGCCATGTTGTCGCCGTGGCGGAGCTCACGCGCGCGGGCGAGTTTTTCGGCCGAGCGGCGGCTCGGCGTCGCAGCCCCCCTCTCCGTCTCGGGCTTCGCCCTCGACACCTCTCCCCCACTTCGTGGGGGCGAGGAACCAGGGTTCTGCGCGGTCATCACGTCTCCCCCAACCGCTTCCGCACCGCCTCGCCCCTCGGCGACAGGCGGTAGCCGACGTCGAGGCTCTCGGTCAGGCCGAGTTCCTTCAGTTTTCGCACGTCCTGCTTGAACTTCGGCTTTTCGACGCCGAGGGTTGCTGCGAGGTCGGCGGCCGGGACGGCCGGACGCTCGCCGATCACCCGCAGGATCGACGGAAAATAGCCAGGGGCCGTCTTCTCCCAGCGGTCGAAGCGGGCGCGGAGGTCGCGCCACTCGGCGTCCGAAAGTTCCGCATTCTCACGCTTCGCCACACGCTCGTCCGGCTCGAGGCCGTCCAGCACGATGCGGTAGACAGGGTCGCCATTGTCGGGTCCGAGCATCTCGCGCAGCGCCGCCAGCGAGGGGAAGCCCGCGGCGGCGGCATCCGCCTCGGTCAGCCCGGCTGGATCGCAAGGCTCGATCGCGCCGATCCTGACCACGCCGGCCGCCGTGCGCAGCCGCCCGCCGGCCTTCACCGTCGGCCGCTTCCAGCGGCGGAAGGCGAGCGTGACAATGCCTGCCGCGATACCGTCGAGGATGGCCTGCTTGAAGAGCATCGCTCAGGGCCTCGCAGAGGGGCCGAGGCGCGGAGCACCCCCCTCTGGCCTGCCGGCCATCTCCCCCGCAAGGGGGGAGATCAGACGGACGCACGGCTTTCGCCAACCAGCAACGTTGAAGGAGAAGCGGCGAGCCCGAAGCTGCTGATCTCCCCCCTTGCGGGGGAGATGGCCGGCAGGCCAGAGGGGGGTGCGAAGGAGCGCACGCATTTCAACCTCAAAACCGCGGAATGTCCGGAAACGGCATTTTTCCCGCATGGATGTGCATGCGGCCGAGCTCGGCGCAGCGGCGGAGCTGCGGAAACACCTTTCCCGGATTGAGCAGGTGGTTGGGGTCGAAGGCGCATTTGACCCGCATCTGCTGGTCGAGATCGGCCTGCGAGAACATTTCCGGCATCAGGTCGCGCTTCTCCACGCCGACGCCATGCTCGCCGGTGAGGACGCCGCCGACCTTGACGCACAGCCGCAATATGTCGGCGCCGAAGGCCTCGGCCTTCTCAAGCTCGCCGGGCAGGTTGGCGTCGTAGAGGATGAGCGGATGCAGATTGCCGTCGCCGGCGTGGAAGACGTTGGCGACGCGCAGGCCGTACTGTTGCGACAGCTCGCGCATGCCGGCAAGCACGCGCGGCAGTTCCTTGCGCGGGATGGTGCCGTCCATGCAGTAGTAGTCGGGCGAGATGCGGCCGACAGCCGGGAAAGCCGCCTTGCGGCCGGCCCAGAAGCGCAGGCGCTCCTCCTCCGAGGTGGAGATGCGGCAGGTGGTCGAGCCGTTGCGCAGCGCGATCGCCTCGACAAGGCCGATCAGGTGATCGACCTCGACGCCCGGACCGTCGAGTTCGACGATCAGCAGCGCCTCGCACTCGAGCGGATAGCCGGCCTGGACGAAATCCTCGGCCGCATGGATCGCCGGCCGATCCATCATCTCCATGCCGCCCGGGATGATGCCGGCGCCGATGATGTCGGCGACGCACTGCCCGCCCTGCTCGCTGGTTGGGAAGCCGATAAGCAGGGCGCGCGCCGTCTCCGGCTTCCTGAGGATACGCACCGTGACCTCGGTGACGACGCCGAGCAGCCCCTCCGAGCCGGTCATGATGCCGAGCAGGTCGTAACCCTCCGCGTCGAGGTGCTTGCCGCCGAGGCGCACCACCTCACCGTTCATCAGCACCATCTCGACGCCGAGCACGTTGTTGGCGGTGAGCCCGTATTTCAGGCAGTGCACGCCGCCGGAATTTTCCGCGACATTGCCGCCGATGGAGCAGGCGATCTGCGAGGAAGGGTCGGGGGCGTAGTAGAAACCGTCCTCCTCGACGGCGCGGGTGATGCCGAGATTGGTGACGCCCGGCTGCGCCACCACGCAGCGGTTCATGAAGTCGATGTCGAGGATGGCGTTGAAGCGGCTCATCACCAGCAGCACGGCGTCTTCCAGCGGCAGGGCGCCGCCCGAAAGCGAAGTGCCGGAGCCGCGCGGCACGACGCGGATGCCGCGCTCGTCGCAATATTTCAGGATCTTCGACACCTGCGCCGTGGTTTCCGGCAGCACCACGACCAGCGGAAGCTGGCGGTAGGCGGTGAGCCCGTCGCTCTCGAAGGCGCGCATCTCGTTGACGGCGTCGACCACGCCCTCGCCCGGCACGATGCGCGCCAGGTCGGCGACGATCTCGGCGCGCCGCGACAGCGTCGCGGCATCCGGCTTCGGCATGGCTAGTCCGGACATGGCTCTGCCCTTGGATCTACTGGTAAAAAGCATTTACCAGTTGGCCGAAGGCATCGCAAGCCGGGCTCGACGCAAACTTCCGTCACATGGTCGCGAAACCGCATTGGCCTTGCGATTTCAATGTCTTAGCCGGTCCGCGGGCACCAAGCCCGAGGGCGTCCTCAACTCGACGCGGCGCGCTCCCGCTCGCTATGCGTCCGGCGGATGCGGCGGACGCCCCACCAGACGGCGAGGATGGCGACGGGGACGGAAAGGGCCGTGACCAGCTCGGGCTTGAGGCTGATGCCGAAGACGGTGATGCCCTTGGCGAGGTAGCCGACCAGACCGACGACGTAATAGGAGACGGCGGCGACCGACAGGCCCTCGACCGTCTGCTGCAGGCGCAGCTGCAGCTTTGCGCGGTTGTTCATCGAGGCGAGCAGGTCGCGGTTCTGCTTCTCGACCTCGACGTCGACCCAGGTGCGCAAGAGCGTGGTGGCGCGGGTGAGCTTGCGCGACAGATTGGCCTGGCGCTCCTCGACCGAGCGGCAGGTGCGCATGGCCGGCGCGACGCGGCGCTGCAGGAAGCCGGCCCAGGTGTCGTGGCCCGGCACCGCCTCCTCGCCGAGCGCGGCCAGCCGCTCCTCGACGATGCCGTCATAGGCGCGGCTGGCGCCGAAGCGGTAGAGGCTGGCGGCGGCGTCGGCCTCCAGCTCGGCGGCGAGCTCGGTGAGTTCCGCGAGCAGTTCCTGGCCGCCGCCGCGGCCGCCGGCGCGCATGGCGCCGGTGATCTCGGCCAGCCGGTCCTCGATGCGGCGAAGCCGCCCGGACAGCGACTGCGCCAGCGGCAGGCCGAGCATGGCGAGGGTGCGATAGGTCTCGATCTCGATCAGGCGCTGCGCCAGCGCGCCGCGGCGCGAGGCCGACAGGCCGCGGTCGAGCACGAGGATGCGGGTGAGCCCGTCGCCGTCCTGGCGGAAATCGGTGGCGATGGCGGCAAGACCGTTCTCGACCAGCGAATGGCACAGGCTTTCCATGTCGAAGCCGGCGATCAGCGGCTCGCTCTCCGGCGTCCATTCGCGCATCTCCAGGCGGATGCCGGAGATCACCGTGCCGGGCGCCGAAAAGCCGTTGCCGAAGGGCGAATCCTCGGCCTTGCGGCCCTTCGCCGCGCCGAGCGGGCCCTCCCACAGATAGGTGGAGAATTCGGTGTGGCGCTCCCAGCGCAGCGTGCCCTTGCCCCATTTCATCGCATGGTGGCGGGCCTGCCGGTCGGGGGCGGCGATGCCGAGGCGGCGCGACAGCTCGGCCAGCACGGCATGGTCGACGGCCGAGCCGCCGTCGGTCATGAAGGAGAGCTGCACCAGCACGCGCGGCGCCTCGATCAGCGGATGCGGGCGGGCATGCACCTCGCCGATGGCGCCGGGACGGCCCTCATGCGCGGGAAAGCCCATGACCGTGCCGGTCAGGGAGGCGGAAAAGTCGAGTCTCGACGGCTCGGCGCTCACGGTCTTGTCCCCTGCAACATACCCTTATGACCTTGCGGAAGGGTCTAGCCAATGCGGGACTTTGCCGCGCCGCGATTCGCGCCACGCCATGGCGGGAGGGGACATGTTTTCGCCAACGGCCCGATGCCGCCACCAAAAAACGGTTGCCGAACAATGGCCCTGCCGAAAAACAGGCGTCCATGGAGCAGGAATTTGTCCACAACGCCGGCGGCGGCGGCAAAACCCCGCCGCCCCAGGCCGTGGCGGCACCGCCGTCGCCGTTTTCGCGGTGCGGACGAGGACATGCGAGGGGTCGCCGCCGCCCGGCCGCCGAGGCCGGCCGCGGAAGCCCGGCCCGCTCGCCGAAATGGACAAGTGGATAATTTGTTTGACCAGTTGGACGGCTTGCCTTTATTGTCGCCGCGGTTCCTGGCACCGGGCTTTGGCGTGGGCGAGATCTTTTCCCGCATAGAACATTCGCGCACCGCCGACGAGGTGGTGCAGCAGGTCGAGACGCTGATCCTCGAAGGCGTGCTGCGGCCCGGCGACCGGCTGCCCGGCGAGCGCGAGCTGGCGCGCCAGTTCGACGTGTCGCGGCCGATCCTGCGCGACGCGTTGAAGGCGGTGGAGGGGCGCGGGCTGATCACGACGCGGCACGGCGGCGGCACGCATGTGGCCGACGTCGTCGGCCAGGTGTTCGCCAGGCCGGTGGCCGAGCTGATCGTCAGCCATGCCAAGGCCAAGGCCGACTATCTCGAATACCGCCGCGAGATGGAGGGCATGGCGGCCGAATATGCGGCGCGCCGCGTCACCGACGACGACCGCGCCCTGCTTCGGCGCATCATCGAGCGCATGGAGGACGCACACCGGCGCGGCGACTTTGCGGAAGAGGCGGAGATCGACGTCGAGTTCCACAATGCGATCGGCGAATGCGCGCACAACATCGTGCTGCTGCACACGCTGCGCTCCTGCTACGGCTCCTGTCGGACGGTGTCTTCCAGAACCGGCTGATCGTCTTCACGCTTGCCGACGCGCGTGAAAAACTGCTGGCGCAGCACCGCGCCATCCACGCGGCGGTCACCGGCGGCGACCCGGCGGCGGCGCGCAAGGCGGCGATGGACCACATCAGCTTCGTCGAGCTGGCGATGGCGGAGGCCGAGCGCAGCGGCGACTGGCAGCGCGTGTCCAAGCTCAGGCTGCGGCAGCGGCTGGATGCCGAGCGGCGGAAGGCGGGATGATGGGGGGCGATTCCGTGAGGTACGAGTCGGCTTCTGGCAGGCTTCGCTTCTTCGCACCCCCCTCTGTCCTGCCGGACATCTCCCCCGCAAGGGGGGAGATTGGCAGCT
>NZ_JCACER010000002.1:0-9213 GCF_059502445.1 Kumtagia sp. | reverse complement strand
CAATCTCCCCCCTTGCGGGGGAGATGTCCGGCAGGACAGAGGGGGGTGCGAAGGAACACCGGCCGGTCAGCGAGGACAGGAAAGACATCTGCGTGTTGTAGCGTCGATGGCCGGGGCCGTCATCCCGGTGAGTGAGTTGTCACTCGGCCGATGATTTTGCGGGAGGCACTAGTCGCTGCCGTCGCCTCACTCCTGCAACTCCCCGCCGGCCGCCGCCATCGCCTCGGCCGTGTCGACGTCGACGAACGCGCCTTCGCCGATCTCCACGTCGATGACGCCTGCCGAGCCCGACTCGATCACGTGGCGAGCGCCGACGTCGCCTTCCAGCCGGGCCACCTCGGCAAAGAGGAGACGCGGCAGGATGACGGGGTTGCCGCGCTTGCCGTCATGGCTGGCGCGCACCACCTGCTGCCCGCCCGAAGCGGCGAAGGCGGCGATCAGCCGGTCGAGATCGGCGGCGGACACCGCCGGCATGTCGCCGAGCACGACCAGTACGCCGGTGGCATTGTCCGGCAGGCTGTCGACGCCCGCCTTGAGCGAACTGGCCAGCCCGCTGGCGAAATCCGGATTGTCGGCGAAGCGCACGCCAAGCCCGTCGAGAGCAGTGCGGACGCGCTCCGCCTGATGGCCCGTGACGACGGTGACCGATTTCGCCCTGCTGGCGAGCGCCGCCTGGACGACGCGGCGGATCAGCGGCTCGCCGCCGAAGCGGGCGAGCAGCTTGTTGGGGCCGCCCATGCGGGTTGAGCGGCCTGCCGCCAGCACTATGGCATGGACCGCTTCGCCGTTGGGGCGCCGCGCCTCGCGCGGCTGCGGCCGGCTGGCGATCTCCATCAGCAGGCCGCCGACGCCCATGCCGGCTATGTCGGCTGAGGTCACGTCGAGCCCGGCGAGCAGCCGGTCGAGCACCCAGTCGAAGCCGTTTTCCTTCGGGCTGCGGGCGCAGCCCGGCGCGCCGATCACCGTCTTGCCGCCGATGCGGCCCAGGACCATCAAATTGCCGGGGTCGACCGGCATGCCGGCGCGGACGACCACGCCGCCGGCGGCGCGGATTGCCGCCGGGATCACGTCGTCGAAGTCGCACAGCGCCGAGGCGCCGAAGACGATCGCCATGTCATTTCCGGCAAGGCTGCCGGCAAGCGCGGCGGCCAGCGCCGGAGCCTCATGCGCCACCCGCGTCTCGCCCGTCACCACGCTGCCCGAGCGCTCCAGCCGCGTCCGGGTGATGCGCGCCGTCTTGTCGATCACGCTGTCCTTCAGACCGGGCAGCAGCGTGTGCACGAGGCCGATGTTCCGCGCGACGAACGGATGTATTTGGAAGGGCGCGGGGCCAGCCAGGATGTCGACCGCCTTCGCGACCAGGTTTTCCCCGACGGCAAAGGGGATGATCTTGACCGTCGCCACCATCTGTCCGGGCTCGACCACGGCCTTGTCGGCAAGCGTGGCGATGGTAATGGCCGGATCGATGGCATTGACAGCGTTTATCCGGGTCGCCTCAACGGTGAAGACACCGGCCGCCGCGGCATGCAGGTTGACCCGGCCGGTGGAGGCCGGCTTCACCTTGAGATTGTCGGGGCTGACCGCCGCCGCGATGCGCGTGGCCGCGGCATTCTCGTCGAGATCGCCGGCTTCCAGCACGGCAGCGACCAGCTCGCGCAGGCCGGCGGCGCGCAGCGCTTCAATATCCTCAGGGCCGATGCGGTGGGCCTTGGGCAGGCGCCGCTCGCCAGTTTGGACGGCATGCGCCAGCAGCGCGCCTTCGGCTTCCTCGGTGGCGACCGGGCCGAACCTCACGCCGCCCTGGCCTTTCCGGCTTCGCCGAGACCGCGCGTGCGCAGCGCCCGCACCACCTCGGCCAGGACGGCGACGGCGATCTCGGCCGGGCTTGAGGCGCCGATGTCGAGGCCGATCGGCGCATGGATCTGCCCGATCTGCTCGGGGCTTGCGCCGGCCGCGCGCAGCCGCTCGACCCGCCCGGCATGCGTCTTGCGGCTGCCGAGCGCGCCGACATAGAAGCAGCCGGCGTCGAGCGCGGCCTTGAGCGCGAAATCGTCGATCTTCGGATCGTGGGTGAGGGCGGCCAGCGCCGTGTAGGCGTCGAGCGGCTTCGCGGCGAGCACCGGCTCCGGCCAGTCGGCATAGAGCGGCACGCCGGGAAAGCGCTCGGCGGTGGCGAAGGCGGTGCGCGGATCGATGATCTCCATGTCGAAGCCGGCCACCTTGGCCATAGGCGCCAGCGCCTGGCTGATATGCACCGCGCCGACCACGACGAGGCGCGGCCGCGGCAGGCTGGCGTTGAGGAACCAGGAGGCGCCGTCGGCCTGGACCGTTCCGGAAATGCCGGTGCGGAAAGCCTTCTTCACCGCTTCGCCGAGCTCGCCGGCAATCACGTCGTCCTCGCGCACCAGCCGGTCGGCGCCGGTTGCCAGATCGGTGAGCAGTACGGCGGCGCGGCGGGCGCGGCGCTCGGCATTGAGGGCCTTCAGGGAATCCAGCTTCATGGCTCAGCCCAGCTTCTCGACATAGACCTTTATGCGGCCGCCGCAGGAGAGGCCGACGCGCCAGGCGGTCTCGTCGGCGACCCCGAACTCCAGCATGCGCGGCTTGCCGTCGCCGATGACGTCCAGCGCCTCGGTGACGACGGCGCCCTCGACGCAGCCGCCGGACACCGAGCCGTGGAAATTGCCGTCGGCGTCGATGACCAGATGGCTGCCGACCGGGCGCGGCGCCGAGCCCCAGGTCTCGATGACGGTGGCGAGCGCCACGTCGCGGCCGCCGTCGGTCCATTCCTCCGCGATCGCCAGCGGATCGCGGCTTTCGTCGAGTACGGTCGTTTCGCTCATCGTCCTTCTCCTTGCGGTCAGGCGGCGGCCCGGTCTGCGGGCAAGAGATAGCGGCGCGGATCGGCGCCGCCGGCGGCACCCTGGTCGAGCGAGGCGCACAGATCGGCCAGTGCGTTGAGATTGTGCACCGGCCGGAACTCGTCGACATGCGGCAGCATGGCCCGCACGCCGCGGGCGCGCGCCTCGAAACCGTCGAAGCGCAGCAGCGGATTCAGCCAGATCAGCCGGCGACAGGACTTTCTCAGCCGCTCCGTCTCCGCCTGCAGCCCGACCACGTCGTCGCGCTCCAGTCCGTCGGTGATGAGCAGCACCACCGCGCCCTGGCCGAGCACGCGGCGCGACCACAGCCGGTTGAACTCGTGCAGCGTCTCGCCGATGCGGGTGCCGCCCGACCAGTCCTGCACCGCCGCCGAGCAGTCGGCGAGCGCTGCGTCGGGATCGCGGTGGCGCATCTGGCGGGTGAGATTGGTGAGCCTGGTGCCGAAGACGAAGGCATGAACACGCCTGCGCTTCTCCGTCAGCGCATGCAGGAAATGCAGGAAGATGCGCGTGTACTGGCTCATCGAGCCGGAGATGTCGGCAAGCACCACAAGCGGCGGGTGCACCTCGCGTGCCGAGCGGTATTTCGGCAGGATGAGCGCGCCGCCGGTACGGGCGGAGGCGCGCATCATGGCGCGCGGATCGACTTTCTTGCCGCGCGGGTCGGGGCGGAAGCGGCGGGTGGCGACCAGGTCGAAGGGCAGCCTGAGCGCGGCGATCTCGTGCCGCGCCTCGGAAAGCTCGGCCGCCGTCATCTGGGCGAAATCCTTGCCGCGCAGCACCTCGTTGCCGGACACGGTGAAACGCGCGTCGACCTCGATCTCGGGGGTCTCCTTCGGTGGCTCGTTCTTCCGGTGACCCTCGAACATCGCCTGGCTGACGCGGTTTTCGGCCGCCCGCGGCTTTTGCCGCTCGCGCATGTCGGGCGCCACCGGCGAGAACATGGCGAGCATCTTTTCGATCAGCTCGCGCGACCGCCAGAACAGCCGGAACGCCTCGTCAAATACCGGATGGTCCTCGTGGCGGGTCACCAGCACGGCGTGCAGCGTCCAGTAGAAGTCGTCGCGGCTGCCGATGCCGGCGGCCAGCACCGCCTCGATGGCGTCCTTCACCGAAGCCGGCCCGACCCGCATGCCGGCCTTGCGCAGTGCGCGGGCGAAATAGACGATGTTGTCGGCGAGCCGGCCTTCGGAATGCGCAGTCGTCGCATCTGCACCGCCGATGACGAGGGGAGTGGTTGCTTCACCCCCATCCCTCAAGGGGGAGGGGAGCGTCGGCGCCTCAGAATCCGCTTCCCCCTTGAGGGGAGGGGTAAGAGGCGGACGTGAGCTGCGATCGGAGCTGTCCATCTCACTCCGCCGCGGCCAGCTCCGCCTTGACCTCCTGCAGGAGGCGGCGGCCTTCGCCCTGCTCGATACGCGCGATGTCGTCCTGGTACTTCAGCAGCACGCCGATGGTGTCGGAGATCGTCTCCGGATCGAGCGCGACCTTGTCGAGTTCGGTCAGCGCGCCGGCCCAGTCGATGGTCTCGGCCACGCCCGGCACCTTGAACAGCTCGATCTGGCGCAGCTTCTGCACGAACTTGACCACTTCGGCCGACAGCCGGCTGTTGGCCTGCGGCACTTTTCGCGCGACGATGTCGAGCTCGCGGGCGGCGTCGGGATAGTCGACCCAGTGGTAGAGGCAGCGGCGCTTCAGCGCGTCGTGGATCTCGCGGGTGCGGTTGGTGGTGATGACGACGATCGGCGGTTCCTCCGCCCTGATCGTGCCGAGCTCAGGCACCGTCACCTGGAAGTCGGCGAGGATCTCCAGCAGGAACGCCTCGAACGCCTCGTCGGTGCGGTCGAGCTCGTCGATGAGGAAGACGGGAGCCTTGCCCGCCTTGCCTTCGAGTGCCTGCAGCACCGGGCGGCGGATAAGATATTTTTCGGAGAAGACGTTTTTCTCCATGGCGCCGCGGTCGACTGATCCTTCCGCCTCTTCCATGCGGATCTCGATCATCTGTGCGGCATAGTTCCACTCGTAGACCGCCGAGGAGACGTCGAGCCCTTCGTAGCACTGCAGCCGGATCAGCGGCCGGCCGAGAGCGGTGGCCAGCACCTTTGCGATCTCGGTCTTGCCGACGCCGGCCTCGCCTTCGAGAAAAAGCGGTCGCTTCATGCGCAGCGCCAGGAACAGCACGGTCGCCAGCGAGCGGTCGGCGACATAGTCGGCACCCGACAGCAGGTCGAGCGTCGCGTCGATGGACTGGGGCAGGGGACGGGCAGCTATGTCGGTCATCGGGCCTCCGCCGGGGTCACAGGACCCGATAGGCGCGGTTGTAGTAGAGCAGCGGATCCACGCTATCGCCGATCCGCAGGCCCGTCACCTTGCCAAAAAGCACACGATGGGTGGCCAGATCCTTCCAGTCGAACAGCTCGCAGTCGAACACCGCCGTGGCGCCGACCAGCGTCGGCGCGCCGGAGG
Organism: Kumtagia sp.; assembly: GCF_059502445.1. NCBI lineage: Bacteria > Pseudomonadati > Pseudomonadota > Alphaproteobacteria > Hyphomicrobiales > Phyllobacteriaceae > Kumtagia > Kumtagia sp. Next base: position 3,865 of record NZ_JCACER010000002.1, on the reverse strand, counting down.
CGATCTTCTCCCAGCGTCCGAGGGCAAAGCGCTCCCCGACCGGCAGGCCGGTGACGCCGGAGAAGGCGACGGCGATGGGCTGCTGGTCGGGCGACAGCGTGTTCAGCGCGAAGCGGCGGTTGGCGAGGAAGGCCTCGTTCTTCGGATTCTCGCGATTCAGGCAGACGAGAATGGTCGGCGGCGCGTCGGTCACCGAGCAGGCGGCGATCACGGTGGCGCCGCGCAGGCCGGCCTCGCCGTCGGTGGTCACCACATGCACGGCGCCGGCGAAGCGCGCCATGGCGTCGCGATAGGCCTGCGGTTCGACGTCGCTTTTCTTCAGCACCGATTTTTCCCGACTGGAGGACCGACCGCTATATATGGGCATAGACGGCGGGCCACAAGGAAATCGCCGAACCGGTACGCGCGAAATCGCCGGTTGCGCCGGCCGCATGCCGCCGTTACCAGTTTGCTCCGGCGCGCGGTCCAGGCGCGCGGAATCGGGCTTCGAAAGGACAGTCGGCCTCATGCTGCTTGCCAAGACGGCGATGGCGTTGCTGGCTCTGGTCCTGGCCGGAGAGGCGGCGCGTGCCGAGGCAGTCCGCATCGGCGTCGCCGCGCCGCTGAGCGGCCCTTCCGAACTGCTTGGCCGCCAACTCGTGAACGGCGCTCGCGCTGCCGCGGGCGACGCCATGCTCGATGTGGCGGACGATGCCTGCACGGGCGAGGGCGGGGCGGCGGCGGCGCGTCGTTTCGCCGAGGCGGAGGTGAAGATCGTCGTTGGTTTCCTCTGCACCGAGGCGATCGAGGCGGCGCTGCCGATCCTGAAGGACGCCGGCATCCCGACGATCACGCCAGGCGTGCGCACCGACAGCCTGACCGACCGGCGCGACAAGACCGGCTGGCTGGTCTATCGCCTGGCACCCCGCGCCGACGCCGAAGGCCAGGCCTTCGCCTCGCTGCTGGTGCCGCTTTGGCGCGACAGCCTGTTCGCCATCGTCGACGACGGAACCATTTATGGCCGGGACCTCGCCGAGACCTTTCGCGGCGCGGCCGAGCGGCGGGCGCTGAAGGCAGTCTTCGTCGACACGTACAGGCCGCAGATGGACAATCAGATCGGCCTGGTCGGGCGGCTGCGCCGGGCAGGCGCCGTCAACGTCATGGTCGGCGGCGACCGCGACGACGTCGCGGCCATGACGCGCGACGCGGCCGCGCTCGGCGCGCCGCTCACCTTCGCCGGCGGCGAGACGCTGCGCTCGGCTTCCAACGGGGTCGCGCTCGCCGCCGGCACGCTGATGATCGGCCTGCCGGAATGGTCGGACATCGCCGACCAGGCCTCCCTTGTAGCCCTAGCCGAGCGCCATGTCGTGCCGGACGGCTACGTGCTGCCTGCCTACGCGGCTATGCAGGTGGCGGTCGCCGCCGTTCAGGCCGAGCCGTCGGGAACGCCGACGCTGGCCGGCCCCTACGACACCGCGCTCGGGAGGATTATGTTCGACGGCAAGGGCGACCTCTCCGCAAATCCCTATCGCCTGTTCCGCTATGACGGAACGCGCTTCGTGCCGCTGGAGGAGCCGTGATGGACCGCGCCGGACCGCGCAACTTGATCACCGACGTTGCCGGGTTGAAGATCGGCAATGCCGCCGACGCCGGCCTGAAATCAGGCGTCACCGTCGTCGTCTGCGAGGAGCCGGCGGTGGCCGGCGTGCAGATACTCGGCGGGGCGCCGGGGACACGCGAGACCGATCTTCTGGAACCGCACAATTCCGTCCAGGCCGTCAACGCGCTGGTGCTGGCGGGCGGTTCGGCTTTCGGGCTCGACGCCGCCTCCGGCGTGCAGGCGGCGCTGCGCGAACAGGGCATCGGCTTCGAAGTTGGCGGGTTTCGCGTGCCGATCGTGCCGGCTGCCATCCTGTTCGACCTGCGCAACGGCGGCGATAAGCAATGGGGCCGCTTTCCGCCCTATCGCGAGCTCGGCTACCAGGCCGTCGCGGACGCCGGCACCGACTTCGCGATCGGGACGGCAGGCGCCGGCACCGGCGCGCTCAGCGCCGGGCTCAAGGGCGGGCTGGGCTCCGCCTCGACCGTGCTGGCCAACGGCATCACCATCGGCGCGCTGGCGGCGGTCAATCCCACCGGTTCGGTGACGATCGGGCGCAGCCGCCATTTCTGGGCGGCACCCTTCGAGATCGGCGACGAGTTCGGCGGCCTCGGCCATCCCTCGCCGATGCCCGCCGATGCGACCAAGGTCCGGCTGAAATTCCGCGACAAGGCGGAACTGGCGAACACCACCATCGCGGTGATCGCCACGGACGCCGTGCTCACCAAGGCGGAGGCCAAGCGGCTGGCGATCGCCGCGCATGACGGTTTTGCCCGCGCCATCTGGCCAGCCCATACGCCGGCCGACGGCGACCTCGTCTTCGCGTTGGCGACCGGCCGCAGCGGCAAGGTGTTGGCCGCCGACGAGGCGATCGACCTCTATGCCGCGGCCGGCGCGACCATGGCACGCGCCATCGCGCGCGGCGTCTTCGCCGCCACGCCGGCAGAGGGCGACCTGTTTCCGGTGTGGTCGTCCAGGACGGCATGGAAGCCGTAGCTGTCGAAATCCGCTGGCGATCGCGAACTTCGTGCAGAGTAGAGAGGGCTGCGCCAAGCCATTTCGAAATGGTCGCTCGGAACTTCCAGGCTCAAGGACTTGGGCTGCCCGTCTTTTCGCGATAGGTTGCGGCCGGACATTCGTTCCGCTCCCACATCCCAAGCATTTCGGAGAATTCGCCATGGAGAAGCGCCGCCTCGGCCGTACCGACCTGCTCGTTTCGAGAATCTGCCTGGGCACCATGACCTGGGGCCAGCAGAATACCGAGGCCGAAGGCCACGCCCAGATGGATATGGCCTTCGAGCATGGCGTGAACTTCCTCGACACGGCCGAACTCTATTCGATCCCGCCCAGGGCGGAGACGCAGGGCAGCACCGAGCGCATCGTCGGCTCGTGGATGAAGGCGCGCCGCAACCGCGGCGACGTGATTCTCGCGACCAAGGTGGTCGGCCGCACGGCCATGGACTGGTTCCGCGGCGATCGCCCGTCGCGGCTGGTGCGGGCGGACATTCTCGATGCCATCGACAAGTCGCTGGCCCGCCTTGAGACCGACCATGTCGACCTCTACCAGATCCATTTCCCCGAGCGGCAGGTGCCGTGGGGTTCGAACCCGACGCGCGTCGGCAAATGGCCGGCCGGCCGCGACGAGGACGAGACGCCGATCGCCGAGACGCTGTCCGTCTTCGACGAACTGGTGAAGGCGGGAAAGATCCGCCATCTCGGCGTTTCGAACGAGAGCTCCTGGGGCGTCATGCGCTTTCTGTTCGAGGCGGAGCAGGGGCGGGGGCCGCGTGTCGCCTCCATCCAGAACGCCTACAATCTGCTCAACCGCACCTTCGAGGTGAATCTCGCCGAGGTCGCCGACCGCGAGGATGTCAGCCTGCTCGCCTATTCGCCGCTCGCGCAGGGCTATCTCACCGGAAAATACAATCACGGGGCGCGGCCGGCCGGCGCGCGCACGACGCTGTTCAACCGCGGCCAGCGCTACGAGACGCCGCACGCCGCCGAGGCGATCCTCGCCTATTGCGATCTGGCGCGGTCGTTCGGCCTGGAGCCGGCGCTGTTCGCCGCCGCCTTCGTGCTCAGCCAGCCTGTCGTGACCTCCAGCATTATCGGCGCCACCAGCATGCCGCAGCTCGAGACGGCGCTGGCCGCCGCGGAGGTCCAGTGGACGAAGGAGATGCAGGAGGCGGTCGACGGGCTGCACCAGCGGTTTGGCAATCCGTGTCCCTGAGGAGTAGGGCAGTAGGGCAGTAGGGCAGTAGGGCAGTAGGGCAGTAGGGCAGTAGG
>NZ_JCACER010000001.1:0-151931 GCF_059502445.1 Kumtagia sp. | reverse complement strand
CTGCCAATCTCCCCCCTTGCGGGGGAGATGTCCGGCAGGACAGAGGGGGGTGCGACAGGGCGCCGTCCAAGCACGATTTTCACGGGTGCCGCATGACCCAGCCCTTCCGCATTCCCGGCGCCGGGCGCCTGACGCCGGCGCGCAGCCTGCGCTTCACCTTCGACGGCAAGCATTTTTCCGGCGTTTCCGGCGACACGCTGGCCTCGGCGCTGCTGGCCAACGGCGTGCACCTTACCGGCCGCTCGTTCAAGTACCACCGGCCGCGCGGCATCATGTCCGCGGGTGCGGAGGAGCCGAATGCGCTGGTCGGCGTCGAGCGCGATTCGGCGCGCAGGACGCCCAACGTGCGCGCCACCGTGCAGGAGCTCTACGACGGGCTGACGGCGGTCTCGCAGAACCGCTGGCCGTCGCTGTCCTTCGATGTCGGCGCGATGAACGATTTTGCTTCGCCGCTGCTCTCGGCTGGCTTCTACTACAAGACTTTCATGTGGCCGAAGGCGGCGTGGAAGAAGGTTTACGAGCCGAAGATCCGCGCGGCGGCAGGGCTGGGCGTGGCGCCGGACCAGCCGGACCCGGACCACTATGCCTCGCGCTTCGCCCATTGCGAGGTGCTGGTCATCGGCGGCGGCGCGGCGGGCATCGCGGCGGCACTCGCGGCGGCCGAGAGCGGGGTGGGGGTGATCCTCGCGGACGAGCAGGCGGAATTCGGCGGCGCGCTGCGCTACGAGGCGGGCGCGAAGATCGACGGCACGGACGGCTGGGCCTGGGCGCAGCAGAGCGCCGCCAAGCTGGCGGCAATGGACAACGTCCGGCTGCTGCCGCGCACCACTGCCTTCGGCTATTATGCGCAGAACTTCGTCGGGCTGGTCGAGCGCGTCACCGACCATGTCGCGAGGCCGGACAGGCATGCGCCGCGCGAGCAGCTGTGGCAGGTACGCGCCAAGCGCGTCGTGCTCGCCACCGGCGCGATCGAACGGCATATGGTGTTCGCCGACAACGACCGGCCGGGCGTCATGCTGGCGTCGGCGGCGCGTGCCTATCTCAACCATTACGGCGTCGCCGTCGGCAGGACGGTAGGCGTCTATACGGCGAACGATTCCGCCTATTACGCGGCGCTCGACCTGAAGAAGGCCGGCGTCAATGTCGCGGCGATCGTCGACCTGCGCGACAACCCGTCGGGTCCGGCGGTCGAGGAGGCGCGGGCGCTCGGCATCGAGGTCAATCACGGCCGTGCGGTGACGAAGGTCGGCGGCAAGCTGCGGGTGTCGTCGATGACCATCGAGCCGAAGGGCGGCGGTGGTGGGCGCACGGTGGCCATCGACGCGCTGCTGACTTCGTCGGGCTGGACGCCCTCGGTTCACCTGTTCTCGCAGTCGCGCGGGAAAGTGGCCTTCGACGAGGCGACGAAGCGCTTCCTGCCCGGCACCTATGCGCAGGACTGCGTGTCGGTCGGCGCCTGCAACGGCACGGACGGGCTGGAGGCGACGGTCGCCGAAGCGTTTGATGCCGGGGAGAAGGCGGCCAGGGAGGCCGGTAGAACTCGTGCAAAGGCACCCCCACCCCTTACCCCTCCCCTAAAGGGGGAGGGGGATTCTGAGGCGTTCACGCCCCCCTCCCCCTTTAGGGGAGGGGTAAGGGGTGGGGGTGCCTTGAGCAATCCTCCGAAGGTCGATGCCTCTGAATCCTGGGCCGGCGGCATGCTGGGCAGCGGACCCGGTGCCGGCGCCGGCACGACCGTAAAGGCGTTCATCGACTTCCAGAACGACGTGACGGCCAAGGACATCCGCCAGGCGGTGCATGAGGGCATGCGCTCGATCGAGCATGTGAAGCGCTTCACCACCAACGGCATGGCGACCGACCAGGGCAAGACGTCGAACATGCACGGGCTGGCGATCGCCGCCGAGACGCTGGGCAAGCCGATCCCCGCGGTCGGGCTCACCACGTTCCGCGCGCCCTATACGCCGGTGACCTTCGGCTCGATCGTCGGCCACGCCAAGGGCAAGCTGTTCGACCCGACGCGGCGCACGCCGATCCACCCCTGGGCCGAACGCCACGGCGCCGTGTTCGAGGATGTCGGCCAGTGGAAGCGCGCCTGGTATTTTCCACGCGCCGGCGAGGACATGCACGCCGCCGTCAACCGCGAATGCGTCACGGTGCGGCAGGCCGCCGGCCTGTTCGACGCCTCGACGCTCGGCAAGATCGAGGTGGTCGGGCCGGACGCGGCGAAATTCATGGAACTGCTCTACACCAACCCGTGGGAGAAGCTCGACGCCGGACGCTGCCGCTACGGCATCATGCTGCGCGAGGACGGGTTCATCTATGACGACGGCGTGGTGGGAAGGCTGGCGCCGGACCGCTTCCACGTGACGACGACCACCGGCGGCGCGGCGCGGGTCATGAACATGATGGAGGATTATCTCCAAACCGAGTTCCCGCATCTGAACGTCTGGCTCACCTCGATCTCCGAGCAGTGGGCGGTGATCGCGGTGCAGGGGCCGAAAAGCCGGGAGATCATCGCACCGCTGGTGGAAGGGATCGACCTTTCCGACACGGCATTCCCGCATATGTCGGTGCGCGAGGGAAAGATTTGCGGGCTGCCGACACGGCTGTTCCGCATGTCGTTCACCGGCGATCGCGGTTTCGAGGTAAACGTGCCGGCCGACTACGGCGAAGCCGTCTGGGAGGCGCTGTGGGCGGAGGGCCAGAAACACGGCGCCTGCGCCTACGGCACGGAGGCGATGCATGTGCTGCGCGCCGAAAAGGGCTACATCATCGTCGGCCAGGACACCGATGGCACGGTGACGCCGGCCGATGCCAGCGTCGACTGGGCGATCGGCAAGAAGAAGAAGGATTTCGTCGGCATACGCGGGCTGTCGCGGCCCGACCTCGTGGCAGCGGGCAGAAAACAGCTTGTCGGGCTGAAGACGCGCGACCCGAAGATCGTACTGGAGGAAGGCGCGCAGATCGTCGGCGATCCCAAGCAGCCGATCCCAATGAAGATGATCGGTCACGTCACCTCGAGCTACTGGTCGGAGAATTGCGGCCATTCGATCGCGCTGGCGCTGGTCGTCGACGGCAAGTCGCGTTTGGGCGACACGCTCCATGTGCCGATGCCGGACGGCACGGTCGAGGTCGAGGTGACGGGCATGGTGTTCTACGATCCGAAGGGAGAGCGCCTCAATGGCTAAGGCCGCCGCGAAGACCGCAACCACGGGAACCCTCCGCCGGCCGGCATTGGCCGGGCGCGAGGTGCTGGCGGGCGGCGCACGCCTGTCGGTGCTGCCGCCGGCCGAGCGCATGTCGCTGCGCGCGCCGGCCGCCTCGGTGGCGGCGCTGTCCAGGGCGCTCGGGCTCGACCTGCCGGTGAAGCCGAAGACGTCGGCGTCGTCGGGCGCGCGCACGGCGCTGTGGCTCGGGCCGGACGAATGGCTGGTGATCGACCAGACCGGCGATCCGCTCGCCGACTGCGCCAAGGTCAAGGCGCTGCATTCGGCCGTCGGCATCTCGCACCGCAACGTCGCCATCTCGGCGTCTGGGCCGGGTGCGGAGGCGACGCTCGCCGCCGGCTGCCCGCAGGATCTGTCGCTGCAAACCTTCCCGGTCGGCGCCTGCTCGCGCACCATTCTGGGCAAGGTCGAGATCGTGATTCTCAGGACCGCCGAGGATGCGTTCCGAGTCGAGTGCTGGCGGTCGTTTTCGGACTATGTGCTCGATTTCCTGACGGAAGCGGCGGGGGATGCGGCTGGCTAGCACCGTCAAGAACCGAACGGCTCAGCGAGTTGCGGCAGCTCGCGAGGGCTGACCTGCCAGCCATTCGACCGCGCCACATTCTTTGCTAAGATATGGCGACGGCGCCAAGCGGTGCCGCCGAATGCGTTCGCCCATGTGCCGCATGGATTTCGCAATGCAATCGCTCCCGCCCGCCGGTACGCGTATCCGCAACGATTTCAACGGTGAAACCTTCATCTTCACCCATATGGACGACGGGGCGGACGAGGTCCGGTTCGAGGTTTTCCTCGAGCGCGGCGGCATGCTGACGGGCACCGGGCGGCAGCATCTCCATCCAAATGCCGACGAGGAATTCATCGTGCACACCGGCATGCTGCGGATCATGGTCGATGGCTCCTGGCACACGCTCGGGCCGGGGGAGGGCCTGGTGGTGACGCGCGGCACGCCGCATCTGTTCCGCAACGGCCATGACGGCGAGACGCTGTTCACCGCCAAATTCCGGCCCGCCCACGATTTCCTGCGCCTGTTCCTGAACATGTCGATGAACATCGCCAACAACCCGTCCTGGTACGACGCCAAGGGCGAACCGCCACTGCTTCTGCAGGCCCTGGCGCTGCATGCCTTCCGTGGACATGCCTACGGACACGGCATCCCGATCTGGGTCCAGAAGCTGTTGTTCGCCGTGCTGGGGCCGGTCGCGTTGCTCAAGGGCTATCGGCTGGCGATGCCGCCGCGGAGCCGGCGGCAACCGCAGGCAAAGCCGCGGGCGAAATCTTGATGTTGCCGTTGGGCATGTCATAGTGCCGGGATGAGTGCGCCCAGACCACCCAAGGACGAACTGCCGCCGAAAGACCGGCCGGACGAAGACGAGACTCTTGAACAGGAACTCGACGAGGGCCTGGAGGATTCGTTCCCGGCGAGCGATCCGGTCTCGGTGACCTCGACGGCCATTCCCGGCGGGCCGGGCAAGAAGCGCTGAGCGCGGGAACTCCGGGGGGACAGTTTACGTTGTTTCCGCCCGCGCCACCCTTGAAGCGCATCTGCCTTTCCGCGGAAAAAGTAACTATCCCCAGCACTTATCCCTCCTCCGGCTGAATGAACGCCAGCGTCAGCCAGCGCGCCGTGAGCGCCGGTTTCTGCGATCCCTCGATCTCGATCGTCACGTCATGGGCGATCTCGATCCAGCCGGACGGGCGCGCCTTGAGCTTGGCCAGCACGAAGCGGGTGCGGATGCGCGATCCGGTCTTGACGGGGGCGACGAAGCGCAGCGTGTCGAAGCCGTGGTTGATGCCGATGTCGGCGCCCGCGATGCGCGGGATCGTCTCGAATGCCATCGCCGACAGCAGCGACACGGTGAGGAAGCCGTGGGCGATGGTGCCGCCGAACGCCGTCTCCCTGGCCGCCCGCTCGGGGTCGCAGTGGATGAACTGGTGGTCGTCGGTGGCGTCGGCGAACTGGTCGATCATATGCTGCGTCACGACGCGCCAGGGCGAGACGCCGGCTTCCTGGCCGACGCCGGCGATGGCCTGTTCGAGGGTGATGGTGTTCAATGGCGCTTCCTTCCGGATGCCGTCGGCAAGATGTCGAAGCCGGCAGTTTCGGCCGGGCAGTGATACTGAATAGGAAGGTGGATGTCACCGGGAGAGCCGACGCTCAAGATCTGCGCGAAAGGTCGCGCTCGTCCGCTTGGATCCCATCCGCCTCGCTTCGCCCGGCACCCTCCCCTCAATAGGGGGAGGGGAATCGCATATGGCAAACAGCGATGAATTTCGCTGCTTCGTACCCCCACCCCTAACCCCTCCCCACAAGGGGGAGGGGGACTTTGTGGCCGCCATGTCGCACGAAACCGTCGACGATTGGCGCCTGGCGGAGAGGCCAGCCAGTCCCCCTCCCCCTTGTGGGGAGGGGTTAGGGGTGGGGGTGAACCCATATGCGATAGCCCTGCCTCAATAGGGGAGAGCGGCCGCCTACTCCGCCGGCTCGACGCCGGTATAGGCGGCTTCCTGCAGCTCGCGCTTCAGCCGCGCCTGCTCGTCGGCATGCGGGGTGACGAAGCGGCCGAGCAGCAGATAGGCGACCGGGGTGAGGAACAAGGTGGACAGGGTCGCCAGCCCCAGCCCGCCGACGATGACCCAGCCGAGCGCGATGCGGGCCTCGGCGCCGGCGCCGGTGGCGAGGATCAGCGGCAGGCCGCCGAGCACGGTGCAGATCATGGTCATCATCACCGGCCGCAGGCGGATGAGCGAGGCCTGCTCGATCGCCTCGCGCACGCCGAGGCCCCGGTCGCGCAACTGGTTGGCGAATTCGACGATCAAAATGCCGTTCTTGGCCATGACGCCTACCAGCAGCACCAGGCCGATCTGGCTGTAGGCGTTGAGCGAGGTGCCGGTGATCAGCAGCGCATAGACGGCGCAGGCGAGGCCGAGCGGCACGGTCGCCATGATGATGATGGCGCTGATGAAGCTCTCGAACTGCGCGGCGAGCACCAGCAGGATGATCACCAGCGCGAAGCCGAAGATGGTGAGCATGCCGCTCGACGTCTCGGTGAGCGTCGCCGCCTCGGCCAGCGGGATGATGCGGCTGCCGGCCGGCAGCAGCGGTTTCGCCACCTGCTCGGCCGCCCGCAACGCGTCGCCGAGGGCGAAGCCGGGGGTAAGGCCGGCGGTGATGGCGACGGCGCGCAGCTGCTGCTCGCGCTGCAGCGACGGCGGCACGGCGCGTTCGGTCAGCGTCGCGAAGGTCGACACCGGCACGTAGCGGCCGTCGGTCGCCTTGGCGAAGACGTTTTCGAGGTCGGTCGGGTCGTTGACCGGATTGCTGGTGGAGATCAGCTTCACCGGATAGCTGCGGTCCTCGATGAAGACCTCAGCCACCTCGCGGCCGTCGAGCATGGCCTGGATGGTGTCGGACAGGCCGGTGATGTTGATGCCGAGGTCGGAGGCGCGCTCGCGGTCGATCTCCACCTGGAGCTGCGGCTGCGTGGCGTCGGTCGACAGCCGCGGCTGGTCGAAGCGCGGATCCTTCTCCAGCTCGGCGATGATCCGGTTCGCCACCTCGCCGAGCTCGGCATAGCTGTTGCCGACGACGGCGAATTGCAGGCCGCTGCCGGCACCGCGAATGCCGAGGCTGTTGGGCGAGAACGGGAAGGCGCGCACGCCCGGCACCTGCTTGGCCAGACGGTCGATGTCGGCGACGATCTGCTGGGCACCGCGCTCGCGCTCGTCCCACGGCGCCAGCGCCATGACCATGAAGCCGCTGTTGGTCGTGTTGTTCATGCCGGCATTGGCGAAGATGCTGACGATCTCGCCGCGGTCGCGCAGCGGCTGCACGAGCTCCTCGATGCGGCGTATCTGCTGGGTGGTGTAGTCGAGGCTGACCCCCTGCGGGGTGGTGATGCGCAGCATCGCCATCGAGCGGTCCTCGGGCGGCGTCAGTTCCTGGCGGATCATGCCGAAGACGCCCCAGGCGCCGGCGGCGAACAGCACCGAGACGAGAATGACGATCAGCGGTGCGTTGAGGCAGGAGATCAGGCAGCGCTTGTAGAGGGCGGCGAGCCCGCTGCCCAGCCGGCCGATCGGGCCGTGGTGATGCGCCTCGCCGCTGTGGGCTCTCAGCATGCGCGAGGCGAGCATGGGGCATAGCGACAGCGCCACCACCGACGACAGCAGCACCGCCATCGCCAGCACGAAACCGAACTCGCGGAACAGTCCGCCGGTCTGGCCGGGCAGGAAGGAGAGCGGGACGAAGACGGCGGCAAGCGTGGCGGTGGTGGCGACCACCGCGAAGAAGACTTCCTGCGTGCCGAGCACGGCGGCCGCACGCGGGCCCATGCCCTCGTTGCGGCGGCGCACGATGTTCTCCAGCACGACGATGGCGTCGTCGACCACCAGGCCGGTGGCGAGCACCAGCGCCAGCAGGGTGAGGATGTTGATCGAGAAGCCGGCGAGATAGATCGCCGCGATCGTGCCGATCAGCGCCACCGGCATGGCGAGGCCGGGGATGAGCGTCGCGCGCCAGTCGAGCAGGAAAAGGTAGATGACCAGCAGCACGATGGTGACCGACAGGCCGAGTGCGATCTCCACCTCGTGAATGGCGCCGTTGACGAAGATGGCGTCGTCGCTGTTGACGCGGATGTTCATCCCTTCCGGCAGCGTCTGCTGGATGCGCTGCGCGGCGGCGCGCACGCCGTCCGAAATGTCCAGCGTGTTCGACTGCGCCTGGCGGATGATGCCGAGCCCGATGCCGGTCTTGCCGTCGGAGCGCAGCGACGTCGTGTTGGGATCTCCGCCGAGCGTCACGGTGGCGACGTCGCGCAGCTTGGTGCGGCCGGCGATGACGATGTTCTCGAAAGCCTCGGGCGTGGTGACGTTGGCGGTGGCCCGGACGATGAGGTCCTGGTTGGTGGTTGTCAGCGAGCCGGCCGGCGTGTCGAAGGCGACGGAGGCCAGCGCGTCGCGGATGTCGACGACGGTCAGGCCGTAGCTGGCGATCTTGGCCTGGTTGATGTCGACGCGGAAGATCTTCTCGCGGTCGCCGTAGACCTGCACGTCGGCGACGCCGGGGACGGCGGCGAGCACGTCGGAAATCTCGTCCTCGACCAGGATCGTCATGTCCTCGACCGACATGGTGTCGGAGGTGATGGCGAGCCGCATCACCGCGTCGGCATTGGCGTCGGCCTTGACGATGCGCGGCGGGTCCATGTCGGTGGGGAGCTGGTTCTGGATGCGGCTCACCGCGTCGCGCGCGTCCGAGGCTGCGACGTCGAGGTCGACGCCGTCGTTGAACTCCATGGTGACGCGGCTGCGGCCATAGGAGGAGGTCGACGAGATCGCCTTGACGCCGGAGACGCGCGCCACGGCGCCCTCGATGACGGCGGTCACCTCGCGGTCGATGGTCTCGCCGGCGGCGCCCTCGAAATCGGCGTTGATGGTGATCACCGGCCGGTCGACGTCCGGCAGCTCGCGGATCTCGACGCCGTAGAAGGCGGCCAGGCCGGCGACGACGATCAGCGTGTTGAGCACGAAGGCGAGCACCGGGCGGCGCACGAACAGGGCGGTGATGCCCTTGCCGCCGGCTTCGCCCGTGGTCTCGCTCATCGGCCGCCGCTCCTACGACCCGCTGCGCCGCGTCGCCGGCGCGGCGGGGCCGCCGTCTCCGGCCGACTCGGCGCCGGCGATCAGCAGCTCGGCGCCCTCGCGGACGAGGTGGATGCCTTCGGTCACGACCTGGTCGCCGACGGCGAGACTGCCGGCGACCAGCACGTTCTCGGTGTTGCGCTGGACGATGCGCACGGGCACGCGCGTGCCGAGGCCGGCGCGCACCGTCCACACGAAGGCGCCGTCGGAACCCCATTGGATCGCCAGGGGGTTGACGGACGGGTAGCTGTCGCCGGGAAAGCGCATGGATACCTGGAACGACATGCCGGCGCGCAGCGTGTCGTCCTCGTTGGCGATGCGGGCGCGCACCAGCAAGGTGCGGCTCTGCTCGTCCAGCCGGTTGTCGACGGCGCTGACGACGCCCTCGAGCAGGTCGCTCGGGCGGGCGATCGAGGTCGCGGTGAGCGGCTCGCCGACTGCGATGAGGCCGGCATAGCGCTCCGGCACCCAGAAATCGACGATGATCGACGAGCGGTCGTCGACCATGGCGATCTGCGTCTCGGCGGTGACGTAGTTGCCGACCTCGACCGGCAGGATGCCGACGATGCCGGCGATCGGCGCGACGATGGCGCGCCTGTCGAGCGCGAGCTCGGCGTCGCGCAGGGCAAGGCGCGCGTTGTCCACGGCGAGCTGCGCCTCGGTGACCTGGACGGTGGAGGCGGCGTTGGACGAGCGCAGCGCGGTGACGCGCGTAACCCGTGCCTGCGCGTCCTCGAGGGCGATCCTGGCGCGGTCGACGGCGATCTCCTCGCCATCCGAGTCGAGCCGTGCCAGTACGTCGCCGCGCGCCACCCGGGCGCCGGGCTCGACCAGGAGCTCGGTCAGCCGGCCCGAGGAATAGGGTTTTATGGAAACGGAGGCGTTGGCGCGGCCGGTGCCGATCGCCGACAGCTTGTCGTTGATGGTCGCGGCCGTCACCGGCGCGGTGACGACGGTGGCCGGCCGGCGCGCGGCCTGGCCGGCCGCCTGACCGCCTGCCTCGTCCGATCCGGACGTGGCGGCGCGGGCCCAGTCGGCCTCGATGCCCCAGCCGGCAAGGATATCCGGCGCGCCCGGATAGTAGCGGACCCAGGCGAAGGCCGCCGCGGCGAGCAGCACGATCGCGATCACCAGTTGTTTCCAGGCCGCCATCGGCGCTCCGCAGGTTAGATGCTACCCGGTCGGCAGAACGGCAGACATTGTGCCGGCGTGCAGACAGCACCGCACGCATCATAGCCGATTTTGTCAGCGACGCTTATGTCGTTTTCCGGGCGCCTTGGCACCTAAATTATCCGTAAGGTAAGCGCCGACGCCTGGGGTCGGCGCGCCTTGCCCGATCAGCGCAGGCTTTCCATGTCGCGGATGCGGCGGCCCGCTTCCGGCTCCAGCGCCTGGGTGAGGCCGCCGATCAGCGTCTCGGCCACCACCATCAGCGCCGCCGAGGAATCCCAGGGCGACGGCATGCCGGTGCGGCCGGCGACCACGTGGCGGGCGAAGCGGGCGATCGGCGACAGCCACTGGTCGGTGAACAGCACGATCTGCACGCCGCGCCGGTTCGCCGTCTCGGCGAAACGCAGCAGACTGTCCTGGTAGCGGCGGATGTCGAAGACCAGCAGCACGTCGCGCCTGCCCATGTCGATGAGACGGTCGCGCCAGTTGCTTTCCTGGCCGGCGAGATGGAAGACGCCGGGCCGGACGATCGCCAGATGCGCCGCCATGTAGCGGGCGAGCGGGTCGGTGAAGCGCCCGCCGATCAGATAGATGCTCGACCGCCTGCCGGCGAGCAGCGCCACGATGTCGTCGAGCTGGCGGGCCGAGACGTGGCGGAAGGTCTCGCGGATGTTGTCGAGCGTCGCCTCCACGGCCGGCGAGGCGCCGCCGGCGTCGGTCCGCCTTGGTGCCGCGGCGCGCGATGCCGGCGACTGCAGCTGCTCGGCGAGCTCGTCCTGGAGGGCGGCCTGGAACTCCGGATAATTCTGGAAGCCGAGGCGCGAAACGAAGCGCAGGATCGTCGGCGAGCTGACGCCCGCGGCTACCGAGAAGTCGGCGACGGTCTTCAGGCCGATCAGCGGGTAGTTGGCGACCAGCGTCTGCGCGGCACGGCGCTCGCCCGCCGGCATGCCGTCCATCCGCTCGGCGATCCGCTCGGCGACGCTGGCTTCCAACTGCTTACCTCCCAAGGCTCGCCTCGACTTTCCCGCACGATGCCAAAAGCCGTTTGACAAACTCCGGCGAAGTGTATGAAATCATCCGCGATGGCGCAATGACAAGCTGGAACGTATCATTCGTTACAGCGCCGCGGGGAACGGGGAAGCAATGCACGATCGTCCGGCGGCCGTCGCGGGCCGCTTCGAACCCGTAAGTATCAGCAACGAAAGCGGTGCCAGCCGCTTCGTGCTGCTTTGCGATCACGCCTCGAATTTCCTGCCGCCGGAATTGGCGTCGCTCGGGCTTCCGGCCGCCGCGCTCGACTCCCATATCGCCTGGGATCCCGGAGCCCTGCCCGTTGCACGCCTGCTTTCGCGGAAACTGGACGCGGCGCTGGTCGAATCGCGGGTGTCGCGGCTCGCCATCGACTGCAATCGTGCGCTGGACGCACCCGACCTGGTCCCGACGATCAGCGAGACCACAGCCATTCCGGGAAACGAAAATCTTTCCCCTGCACAGCGGGAGGCGCGCATCGCGTTATCCTGGCAACCATTTCACCAGGCGGTGGGCGGCCTCGTCGATGAACGGCTCAAGGCCGGCCGGGAGACCTGGCTGGTTTCGCTGCATTCGTTCACGCCGGTCTACAAGGGGGTAGGCCGACCCTGGCAGATCGGCATATTGCACGACGACGACGTCCGGCTCTCCGCAGCGATGGCCGATGCTCTTCAACGGCGAGGCGACATCGTGGTCGGCGACAACCAGCCCTACTCACCGGCGGACCGCGTCTACTTCACGCTGGAGCGCCATGCGCGGTCGCGCGGGCTGCCGTGCGCCATGATCGAAATCCGCAACGACGAGATCCGGGACGAAGCCGGACAAAGGAAGTGGGGGGATCTGCTCGCGGGCATTCTTGCGCAGGTAGAGCCGACGATCGATGCCTTGCAGGTTGCCGGATGACCGGATGGAATGTCACCATCGGCCTCCGTCCGGCCTGTACGGCCGAGATGTCCGGCCTCAAGTTCCCCGGAGGCAGATGAATGCCGAATGCGGTAAAAACCTATGTCCGCGTCATCGACGCGCTGAGCCGGTACTCCGGCCTTTTTGCCATGTATCTCGTTTTCCTGATGATCGGCATCCTGTCCTACGCCTCGATCATGAAGGTGTTCTTCCTGCCATCCATCTGGACCGTCGAGATGGCGCAGTTCGTCATGGTCGCGTATTTCACGCTCGGCGGCGCCTATACGCTGAAGGAAGGCGAGCATGTGCGCATGGACCTGCTCTACAGCGGCTTCACCATGCGCGGGAAAGCGAAGATCGATCTGGTCACCTCCTTCGTGCTGATCGGCTTTCTGGTCATGCTGCTGATCGGGGGAATCTCCTCGCTGATCTACGCCGTACAGTATGGCGAGAAGAGCTTCTCGGCCTGGGCGCCTCTGATGTGGCCGATCAAGGTCGTGCTTAACATGGGGATCTTCCTGACGCTGCTGCAGGCGATCGCGATCTTCTTCAAGGACTGGGCGTTTCTCCGGGGCGAGTCGCTTGGAACCGAGTCGCTGAGAGAGGGGCCCCGGGTATGAGCTACGGCCTGATCGCGACCCTCCTTTTCTCGTCGATGATGCTCCTGCTGCTCACGGGGCAGCGCATCTTCGCGGTCATCGGTTTCGTAGGCGCGGCGGCGGCGGCGCTGCTGTGGGGCACCGGCGGCATCGAGATACCCTTCACGGCCATCATCAAGGTGATGAAGTGGTATCCGCTGCTGACGCTGCCGCTGTTCGTCTTCATGGGCTACATGCTGGCGGAATCGAAGATCGCCGACGACCTCTACAAGATGTTCCACGTCTGGATGGGCGGCCTGCACGGCGGTCTCGCGGTCGGGACGATCTTCATGATGGTCATCATCTCGGCCATCAACGGCCTGTCGGTGGCGGGCATGGCGGTCGGCTGCACGATCGCGCTGCCGGCGCTGCTCAGCCGCGGCTACGACAAGGTGATGGTGACCGGCGTGATCCAGGCCGGGTCGACGCTCGGCATCCTGATTCCGCCCAGCGTGGTGCTCGTGCTCTACGGCATGATCGCGCGCCAGCCGGTGGGCAACCTCTGGATGGCGGGGGTGTTCCCCGGCCTGCTCATGGCGTCGCTGTTCATCCTCTACGTGGTGGTCCGTTGCTGGTTGCAGCCGAACCTCGGACCGCCGCTGACGAAGGCGGAGCGGGACGAGTACACATTCGCCCAGAAACTCGCCCTGGCACGCGCGGGCGTGGTGCCGCTGGTGATCTTCATCACCATGACCGGGCTCTTCCTGACCGGCGTCACCAGCCTGGTGGAGAGTTCGGCGGTCGGCGCCGTGTCCTCGATCCTCGCGGCATGGTGGCGGGGCGGGCTCAACTGGAAGATCATGCACGATACGGTCAAGAAGACGCTCGGCATCTCCTGCATGTTCTTCTGGATCATCACGGCGGCGTTGTGCTTCGGCGCGGTTTTCGACGGGCTCGGGGCAGTGAAGTCGATCGAAGGACTTTTCCTCGGCGAACTGGGGCTGGAACCCTGGCAGGTGCTGGTGCTGATGCAGCTTACCTTCCTCGGGCTCGGCATGTTCCTCGACGACACGGCGATGCTGGTGATCGTCGCGCCGCTGTTCATCCCGCTGGCGGGCGCGCTCGGTTTCGACCTCGTATGGTACGGCGTTCTCTACACGATCACCTGCCAGATCGCCTATCTGACGCCGCCCTTCGGCTACAATCTGTTTCTGATGCGCGCCATGGCTCCGCCGGAGGTCACGCTTCCCGACATCTATCGGTCCGTGCTTCCGTTCGTCGGAATCATGCTGCTGACATTGCTGATCATCGGTATGTTCCCCGGGATCGCGACGTGGCTGCCGAACTACGTCTACTCGAAGTGACCTGCATGAAGTCCAAACCAGAGGGAAAAGAAGCGATGACGACGATCCACAGCAGACGCAATTTCCTGAAAAAGGCCGGCCTGGTGACCGCCGGAGCGGCAGGCGCGACGACGCTCGCCGCCCCCGCCGTGATCGCCCAGACACCGATCAAGTGGCGGCTCCAGACCTATGCCGGCGCGGCACTCGGCCCTCATGTCACCAAGCCGGCGGTCGACATGTTTAACAAGGCCGCCAAGGGCGAGATGGAAATCGAACTCTACTACGCCGACCAGATCGTCCCGACCGGCGAACTGTTCCGCGCCATGCAGGCCGGCACCATCAACGCAGTGCATTCGGACGACGATTCGATGGCGGCGCCGGTCGAGATCTCGCTGTTCGGCGGCTACTTTCCCTTCGCCACGAAGCACATTCTCGACGTGCCGGTGCTGTTCAGCCAGTATGGCCTGGCCGACATCTGGCGCGACGCCTACGCCAAGGCGGGCGGCGTGGTCTGGCTCTCGGCCGCGGGTCAGGACCCCTGCCACTTCAACACCAAGAAGGCGCTGAATTCGCTCGCCGACCTGCAGGGCCTGCGCCTCTACACGTTCCCGACGGCCGGCCGCTTCCTGGCGCAGTTCGGCGTGGTGCCGGTGTCGATCCCCTACGAGGACGTCCAGGTTGCCGTGCAGACCGGCGAGCTCGACGGCATGAGCTGGTCGGGCATCACCGAGGACTACACGGTCGGCTGGGCCGACGTGACCGACCACTTCACCACCAACAACATCTCTGGCGCCTGGATCGGCTCGTGGTTCGTCAACGAGAAGAGCTGGGCCGATATTCCGGACCACCTGAAGCAGCTATGGATGGCATGCGTCGACGCCGGACACACCTACCGCAACCAGTGGTACTGGGGCGGCGAGGCGAAACTGCGCGCCACCGGCGAAAAGCTGAAGCTGACCACCATCCCCGCCGCCGAATGGGCCGAGGTGGAGAATGCCGCCTTCAAGTTTTGGGACGAGGTCGCCGCCGAGGGCGAGCTGAAGGCGAAGGTGGTCGGCATCTTCAAGCAGTACAACGAGATCCTGAAGAAGGCCGGCGGCGTCTACACGCAGGGCTGACCCTTCAGGGGTGCACATGGGGCCCGGCCTATCCTGGGCCGGGCCTGGTGCGATCATCGGCATCGATGCATGACGGCGACGTGAAGCATGGCGCGATCGCGCCGGACGAGGGAAATATGGCTGGAAACCTGACTTTCGACGAATTGAAGCAAGCGGTCGCCGCGGGCGAGATCGACACGGTGCTCGCCGCCGCCGTCGACATGCAGGGCCGGCTGGTCGGCAAGCGGTTCCTGGCGAAGTATTTCGTCGAATCCGCCTATGACGAGACGCATGGCTGCAACTACCTGCTCGCCAACGACATCGATATGGAGCCGGTGCCCGGCTACAAGGCGGCGAGCTGGTCGAAGGGCTATGGCGACTTCATCATGAAGCCCGACCTTTCCACGCTGCGGAAGATACCGTGGCTGGAGAAGACGGCGCTGGTGCTGAACGACCTCAAGGACCACCATACGCATGAGGATCTGGCGCACTCGCCGCGCGCCATCCTGCGCAAGCAGGTCAAGCGGCTGCAGGAGCGCGGCTGGCTCGCCTATTTCGCCTCGGAACTCGAATTCTACCTGTTCTCCGAAAGCTACGATTCGGCGCGGGCGAAACACTGGCAGAACCTCGAGACCGCCTCGCCCTATATCGGCGACTATCTGATCGGCATCACCACCAAGGAAGAAGGCGTGATGCGCCGCCTGCGCAACGAGATGGAGGCGGCGGGCATCCCGATCGAGAACTCCAAGGGTGAGTGGGGGCCCGGCCAAGAGGAGATCAACGTCCGCTACGCCGAAGTGCTGGAGATGGCGGACCGCCACGTCATCCTGAAGAACGGCGCCAAGGAGATCGCGACCAGCGAGGGCAAGGCGATCTCCTTCATGGCCAAGTACAATTACGGGCTGGCCGGCAATTCCAGCCACATCCACAATTCGCTGTGGAGCGCCGACGGCAAGACGCCGCTGTTCTTCGACCGGGAAGGGCCCTACGGGCTGACCGAGCTCGGCGGCCAATGGTCGGCCGGGCAGCTCAAATACGCCAAGGAGTTCACCTGGTTCCTGGCGCCCTACATCAACTCCTACAAGCGCTTCCAGTCCGGCACCTTCGCGCCGACCAAGATCATGTGGAGCGAGGACAACCGCACCGCCGGCTTCCGCCTGTGCGGAGAGGGCACCAAGGGCGTGCGCATGGAGTGCCGCATCGGCGGCGCCGACCTCAATCCCTACCTCGCCTTCGCGGCGCTGATCGCCGCGGGTCTGGCCGGCATCGACGAGAAGCTTGAGCTAGAGGCGCCGTTCGTCGGCGACGCCTACCAGGCCGCGCAGCTGCCCGAGATTCCGAAGACCCTGCGCGAGGCGACCGAGACGCTCGCCGGCTCGGCCATGCTGAAGACGGCGCTCGGCGAGGAGGTGGTGGAGCACTACGTGCACACCGCCCGCTGGGAGCAGCTCGAATACGACCGGCGGATCACGGACTGGGAGCTGCACAGGGGGTTTGAGCGGTATTGAGAATTTTGCAACGTTGAGATATGTTGTGATTTCCGGAATAGGAGATCGCTATGGGTCAGAACCGGGGTAAGCAGTGGTTTATAGATCGGATGGATGCATTAGGCTTCAGTCAAAGTGAGATGGCCAAGCGGTTGGGCGTCGACAAAGGCGGATTGTCTCGTGCGCTGGGTGGCGAGCGTCAGTTCAAACTCTCGGAAATTGACAAAATCGCAACAATCTTGGGTGCGACGCTTGAGGAGGTGACCTTTCACGCGAAGAGCATTCCCGCAAAAAAAGTCGGCCCACCCAAAAAGGATCGCAAGGGAGGAGGCGCGTCAATGGACCCCATTGCAACATCGGGTCAGTCGGGAGCTGCATTACCGGAGGGGATTGGTTTCATGGAAGAACAGACCGAGTTCCATGGAGCAGTCAATCTCGGACGATCTGCGCACCCTCATCCTTTGTTCGGCTGCTTGAAGGGGGTGATCACCTTGCTCCCGGACGTCGATCTTACGGAGCCGGCTGATCCGGATTTGGCCGACTATCTCGACCGGAAATACGGCCCAGAGGTCAGAGACTGACCACATGCCTGGAAACATATTGCTCGACACCTGTGCGGCCATCTGGATCACCGAAGGAGCGAAGCTCAGTGCGGAAGCCCAGATGGCGCTCGACGAGAGCGCCGGGATGCGGACACCCGTAATGATTTCGCCAACAAGCGCCTGGGAGATGGGAATGCTAGTCGCAAGACGCAGGGTGTTGTCGGCAATGTCGGCAAAATCGTGGTTCGACAGCCTGATCATTCCTCCATTTTCGGAGCTGGCAGCGCTCACGTCCGAAATTCTGATCAATTCGTCATTTCTTCCTGGTGCGCCGCCCAGGGATCCCTTTGACAGGCTTTTCATCGCGACGGCACGCGAGCACGGCTACCGTGTCATGACGCGCGACAGCAAAATCCTCGACTATGCCGAACAGGGGCACGTGCAGGCGATACCCTGCTAGAATGAAGACTGGAAAATCCATGACCGAAACCATCAAACTCAAATCCCCCATCGACGGCTCGATCTATGCGGAGCGGCCGGTCGCGAGTGACCAGGCGGTGAACGCGGCGGTCGAGCGGGCGAAGGCGGCGCAGGTCGGCTGGGCACAGATCTCGGTCGCCGAGCGCAGCAACTACATGCTGAAGATGCTGGAGGCGCTTGTCGCCATGAGCGACGAGATCGTGCCCGAGCTCGCCTGGCAGATGGGCCGGCCGACCCGCTACGGCGGCGAGTTCGGCGGCGTCAGGGAACGCGTCGCCTACATGGTCGAGATCGCCGAGAAGGCGCTGGCGCCGGTGATGGCGTCCAATCCCAAGGACGGGTTCCGCCGCTATGTGAAAAAAGACCCGCTCGGTGTCGTCATGGTGATCGCGCCGTGGAACTATCCGTATCTGACGGCGGTCAATACCATCGTGCCGGCGCTGATCGCCGGCTCGACGGTGATCCTGAAGCATGCGGCGCAGACGCTGCTGGTCGGCGAGCGTTTTGCAAAAGCGTTCGAGGCGGCGGGGCTGCCCAAACACGTCTTCCAGAACCTCGTGCTGAACCACGGGCAGACGGAAAGGCTGCTCGCAAGCGGAAAGATCGACCACGTCAACTTCACCGGCTCGGTGGCCGGCGGGCGGGCGATCGAAAAGGCGGCGGCCGGCACCTTCATGACGCTCGGGCTGGAGCTCGGCGGCAAGGATCCGGCCTATGTGCTGCCCGACGCAAAACTCGACCATGCGGTGGCGAACCTCGTCGACGGCGCCTTCTACAATTCCGGCCAGTGCTGCTGCGGCATCGAGCGCGTCTACGTGCACGAGAAGGTCTATGACGAGTTCGTCGAAGGCTATATCGCCGAGACGAAGAACTATGTCGTCGGCAACCCGCTCGACGCCGGCACGACGCTCGGGCCGATGGCGCAGGCGCGCTTCGCCGACTTCATCCGCGAGCAGAAGGCGGAGGCGCTGCGCAAGGGCGCGACCGCGCATATCAACATGAAGGTCGACAAGGACGTGGTCGGCTCGCCCTATCTGGCGCCGGAGGTGCTGACCGATGTCGACCACCAGATGTCGGTCATGCGGGAGGAAAGTTTTGGGCCGATCGTCGGCATCATGAAGGTGCGCAACGACGAGGAGGCGATCGCGCTGATGAACGATTCTCCCTACGGCCTCACCGCCTCGATCTGGACCGGCGACACCGACCATGCAGCGGCCATCGGCGACCGCGTCGAGACCGGCACGGTGTTCATGAACCGCTGCGACTATCTCGACCCGGCGCTGGTGTGGACCGGCGTCAAGGACACCGGCAAGGGCGCGACGCTGTCGGCCATCGGGTACGACAACCTGACCAGGCCGAAGAGTTTTCACCTGCGGGAGGTGTGACTGTCGGTCGTGGTTCGTCGGTCGTCGGTCGTGACGCTCGTGAACCATTCGACCGACCACCCACGACCGACGAACAACGAAGGAACCCATGACCAACCTCGTCTCCAAATGGAACTACCCGACTACCGTCCGCTTCGGCGCCGGGCGCATCAGGGAACTGCCGGAGGTGCTGTCGGCCGCCGGCATCGAGAAGCCGCTGTTCGTCACCGATCCCGGCCTGGCGAAGCTGCCGGTGGTGGCTTCGACCTTGAAGCTGCTCGACGACGCGAAGGTGCCGTACGGCACCTTTTCCGACATAAAGCCCAACCCGGTGGAGGCGAACCTCAAGGCCGGCATCGCGGTGTTCAAGGCAGGCGCGCATGACGGCGTGATCGCCTTCGGCGGCGGCTCGGCGCTCGATCTCGGAAAACTGATCGCCTTCCAGGCCGGGCAGACGCGGCCGGTCTGGGATTTCGAGGACATCGGCGACTGGTGGACGCGCGCCAACTCGGATGCGATCGCCCCGATCGTGGCCGTGCCGACCACCGCCGGCACCGGCTCGGAAGTCGGCCGCGCCGGCGTGCTGACGGACGAGGTGACCCATACCAAGAAGATCATCTTCCATCCCAAGCTTTTGCCGGCGATCGTCATCGCCGACCCGGAGCTGACCACCGGAATGCCACCCTTCATCACGGTCGGCACCGGCATGGACGCGCTGGCGCACTGCCTGGAAGCCTATTGCGCACCGGGCTACCATCCGATGGCCGACGGCATCGCGCTGGAGGGCATGCGGCTGGTGCTGGAAAACCTGCCCAAGGCGTATGCCGACGGGACGGATATCACCGCGCGGGCGCACATGATGGCCGCGGCGGCGATGGGCGCCACCGCCTTCCAGAAGGGGCTGGGCGCCATCCATTCGCTGTCGCATCCGATCGGCGCGCTCTACGACACCCATCACGGCATGACCAACGGCGTGTTCATGCCTTACGTGCTGGCCTTCAACCGGCCGGCGGTGGAGGAGCGTATCGCCCGGCTTGCCGCCTATCTCGGCATTGCCGGCGGCTTCGACGGTTTCGCCAAGGCGATCCTGAACCTGCGTGAGCAGCTGAAGGTGCCGCACACGCTGCCGGAACTGATCAAGGGCCTGGACATGGATGCCGCGCGCAAGGACTTCATCGCGGTGTCGGCTGTGGCCGATCCGTCGACCGGCGGCAATCCGGTGGAGCTGACCAAGGAGGCGGCGCGGGCCATCCTGGACAGCGCGATAGAGGGCCGGCTCTGACGGCGCGTCGCAAGGCGACGCGTCGGCGGCGAGGAAAGAAAAGCGAGGGGAAAGGAAGGGTGATTGGTTAGCCGGAGAAATATTGTGGCGGCGATTGCTACGGCACTGTAAAATAGATAGATTTTTACGGCCTCAGAGGGGCTGACAGCCGGTTTCATTCGACTGTCACACGACAAGAATAACCGCAACAGGGGCGCCGATCGGCGTTAACCCAACGGAGACAACCATGTTCAGATTTACGGGAAAGGTCCTTTCCCTTGCCGCCGCGTCGCTGATGGTCACCACGGCGATCGCCGCCGCCCAGAGCGACGAGCTGATCGCCGCGGCCAAGGCGGAAGGCAAGCTGACCACGATCGCGCTGCCGCACAGCTGGTGCGGATATGGCGATGTGATCGCAGGCTTCAAGGCGAAATATCCGGAGATCGCCATCAACGAACTTAATCCCGACGCCGGCTCCGCCGACGAAGTGGAAGCAATTCGTGCCAACAAGGACAACAAGGGCCCGCAAGCTCCGGACGTCATCGACGTCGGCTTGTCGTTCGGTCCCGCCGCGCAGGCCGAGGGCCTGCTTCAGCCGCACAAGGTCGCCACGTGGGATTCCATTCCTGCCGACGCCAAGGACGCCGACGGCAATTGGTACGGCGATTATTACGGCGTGATGGCGTTCCTGGTGAACAAGGACCTGGTTCCGAATCCGCCGAAGTCCTTCGCCGATCTGCTGAAGCCGGAATATGCCGGCCAGATCGCACTCGCCGGCGATCCGCGGGCGTCGAACCAGGCCATCCTTGGCGTGCTCGCGGCCGGCATGGCGCAGGGCGCTGAGCCGGGCGCCGCGGCCGCACAGGCGGGCCTCGAGTTCTTCAAGAAGCTGAACGACGCCGGCAATTTCGTCCCGGTCATCGGCAAGGCGGGCACGCTCGCCCAGGGAACCACGCCCATCATTATCGCGTGGGACTACAATGCACTTTCGTGGCGGGACTCGCTCAACGGCAATCCGCCGGTCGACGTGATCGTACCGTCGGACTCGGTTCTCGCCGGTGTCTATGTCCAGGCGATCAGCGCCTACGCGCCGCAGCCGAACGCGGCGAAGCTCTGGATGGAATATCTCTACAGCGACGAAGGACAGCTCGGCTGGCTCAAGGGCTACTGCCACCCGATCCGGTTCAACGACCTGGTTTCCAAGGGCGCTGTTCCCAAGGAACTGCTCGACAAGCTGCCGCCGGCGGAAGCCTACGAGAAGGCCGTGTTCCCCAGCCTCGACGCGGTGAATGCCAACTCCGAAGCCGTGAAGGCTGGTTGGGACAAGGTTGTCGGCGCCAACGTGGTGCAGTGATCACTGACATGCGGATGCGGGCCAAGTGAGCCCGCATCCGCCCTCCGGCGGGGCCACGGAACGCATGTCGCAAACCTTATCTCTGTCGCGCCGCCTGCCAACGCAGTGGCTGGGGGTGGTGCCGTTCTTTCTGTTCGCGCTGCTGTTTCTCATCCTGCCGGCGCTTTCGATCGTGCTGGGCGCATTTCGCGGACCGGATGGCGGCTTCACCCTGGCCAACATCGTCGGTCTCAACACGCCCACGATCCGCGCCGCCTACTGGGTGTCCATTTATGTCAGCTTCTGGTCGGCGCTGCTCGGCTGCCTGATCGGTTTCGCCATGGCCGCCGCCACCGTGCTGGGCGGGCTTCCACGCTTCATACGCTCCCCGCTGCTCACCTTCTCCGGCGTCGCCTCCAATTTTGCCGGCCTGCCGCTCGCTTTCGCGTTCATCGCGACCATCGGGCCGGCCGGCCTCATCACCGTGTGGCTGCGGACGGAGTTCGGCGTCAACCTGCGGGCGGCGACCGGCTTCAACCTGTTCAGCACCACCGGGCTCATCGCCACCTACATGTTCTTCCAAGTGCCGCTGATGATCCTGATCATCACGCCGGCGCTCGACGCCCTGCGGCGTGAATGGCGCGAGGCGGCGGAGATCCTTGGCGCGACGGGTGCGCAGTACTGGCGCATGGTGGCATTTCCGATCCTGCTGCCATCTCTGCTCGGAACGTTCGCGCTGCTGTTCGCAAATTCCTTCGGTGCCGTCGCGACCGCCTTTGCGCTGGCGGGGCCGCAGCTCAACATCGCGCCGATCCTGCTGTTCTCGCAGATACGCGGCGACGTGCTCGGCAGCCCGGGGCTCGGATATGCGCTGGCATTCGGCATGATCGTGATCACCGGGCTCGCCAACGCACTGTATCTGTGGCTGCGCGCCCGCACCGAGAGGTGGCAGAAATGAAGCGCGCGATCGCATGGATCGCGTTCCTGCTGGGATCGCTCATCTTCATCCTGCCGCTGGTCGGCATGACCGAATTTTCGCTGTCCATGCGGCGGGGAGAATACTCCTTCGACGCCTATGCGTCGGTGCTTGCGGATCCGCAGTTCCGCCAGACCTTCACCTATTCGGTGGTCATGGCCCTGTTCACGATCGTGTTCGGCGTGCTGCTCGTCGTGCCGACGGCCTACTGGGTCCGGCTCAAGATGCCGGGCCTGCGGCCGGTGGTGGAGTTCATCACCCTGATGCCGCTGGTGATCCCGGCCATCGTCATCGTGTTCGGCTATATCCGGCTCTACAACACATCGAGCTGGCTGCCGCTCACGGGCAGTTCCATGGGGACCGATATCCTCCTCATGTTCGGCTACACGGCACTCGCCCTGCCCTACATGTACCGCGCAGTCGATACCGGCCTGCGGAGCATCGATGTCGCCACGCTGACGGAGGCTGCGCAGTCGCTCGGCGCAGGGTGGCCGACGATCTTCGGCCGCGTGATCCTGCCAAACGTCTTCGTGGCGGTGCTGTCCGGCGCCTTCCTTACCTTCGCGATCGTCATCGGGGAATTCACGCTCGCCGCACTGCTGAACCGGCCCGCTTTCGGTCCCTATCTCCAGCTTGTCGGCGCCAACAAGGCCTACGAGCCCTCGGCGCTGGCGGTGATCTCCTTCGGCATCACCTGGCTCTGCATGGGCCTCATCCAGATCGTTGCACGGCTGGCGCCCAAGCCTCCGACGCAACTGCACTGATTTACGGGGACCGACAATGGCAGATCCCTTTCTCCAGATCGAACACATCCGCAAGAGCTTCGGGCCGACGACCGTCGTCCAGGACTTCAACCTCGATGTCGGACGCGGCGAGTTCGTGTCCTTCCTCGGCCCCTCCGGCTGCGGCAAGACCACGGTGCTTCGGATGGTCGCGGGTTTCGAGGAGCCGAGTTCGGGCCGCATCGTAGTCGCGGGCAAGGACGTGACGCGTCTAAAACCCAACCAGCGCAATGTCGGCATGGTGTTCCAGGCCTATGCGCTGTTCCCCAACCTGACGGTCGCGCAGAACGTCGGGTTTGGCCTCAAGGTTGCCGGCATGCCGAAGGCCGATGCCGACAGACGCGTCGCCGAGATGCTCAACCTGATCAAGCTGCCGGAATTCGGCGACCGCTATCCCTACCAGCTTTCGGGCGGCCAGCAGCAGCGCGTTGCGCTGGCGCGCGCGCTGGCGCCGAAGCCGAAGCTGCTGCTGCTCGACGAGCCGCTGTCGGCGCTCGACGCCAAGGTGCGCGTGTCGCTGCGCGACGAGATCCGGATGATCCAGAAGGAACTGGGCATCACCACCATCTTCGTCACCCACGACCAGGAAGAGGCGCTGTCGATCTCCGACCGCATCGTGGTGATGTATGGCGGCAAGGCCGAGCAGGTCGGCACGCCGTTCGAGATCTACAACCGGCCGGCGACGAAATTCGTGGCCAATTTTGTCGGCACGCTCAACGTCCTGGAAGGGGTGGTCAGCGACGCCGCCGCCGGCAAGGTGCGCATCAGCAGCCAGGAGCTGTCGTTGAAGGGCAAGCTGAACGGCTCGAAGACCGGAGACCAGCTGTCGCTGGCGCTGAGGCCGGAGGCGATCGCGCTGGGGCCGAAACCCGGCCACGACGCCAGCCTGCAAGGGCAGATCGCCGACGTGCATTTCCTCGGCTCGGTCATCCGCGTGCGGGTCGGGCTGGGCAGCGGGATCGTCTCGCTCGACACCTTCAACAACTCGGCCACGCCGCCGCCGACGGTGGGCGACAAGACGGAGATCAGCTTCTCCTCCAACGACCTGCTCGTGCTGCACTGAAGGGCGGCCACGTCGAAGGGTAGGCCCTGCAGTCGTCCCGCTTGCGCGGTACCGCCCGGCTGTGCACTCTGTGGGCATGGACAAGCGCGACGTCGACGCCATAGCGGCCTGGCTCTCCGAAAAGGGTCTGGAGGGCGAGGGCGAGATCGCGCTGCTGCATGGCTTCTGCGAGCGCTGCCAGGCGGCCGGCCTGGCGCTCGGCCGCGCCATCGTCATCATCGACACGCTGCATCCGATCTATGAAGGCCGCGGCTTCCGCTGGCGCGAGGACGACAGCGACGAGCAGCCGCTTCTGGAGTTCACACGCGACATCGGCGGCTCGACCGAAGGCTGGCAGAGCAGCCCCTTCTATCATCTGATCCAGAAGGGCGGCGGGGAGCTGCGCTGCCGGCTGCATGCCGGCGAGACGGCGGGCTTCTCGGCCATCGAGGAACTGGGCGCGGAAGGGCAGACCGACTATTTCGCCAGCGTGCACCTGTTCGCGCCGGACGCCATTCTCGGCGAGATGGACAATCTGGCGAGCCGCTGGACGACGGCCCAGCCGGGTGGCTTCAGCGACGACGAGGTCGCGGCGCTGCGGTACCTCACACCGCTGCTCGGCCTGGCGATCAAGTCGGCGTCGCTGGCGCGCGTGCCGGCGGCGGTGGTCGAGACCTATCTCGGCCGCGACGCCGGCCGCCGCGTGCTGGCGGGACGCATGAGCCGCGGCATCGCCGAGACGCTGCACGCCGTGCTGTGGTTCTCCGACATGCGCGGCTACACCACGCTGTCGGAGACGATCGCCTCCGACCAGCTCATCCCGCTGCTCAACGACTATGCCGAGGCCGTCATCACGGCCGTGCACGGCGCCGGCGGCGACGTGCTGAAGCTGATGGGCGACGGCACGCTGGCGATCTTCACCGACTCCGATCCGGCCAAGGCCTGCGTGGCGGCGATGCGCGCCGAGGCCGACCTGCGCCTGCGGCTCGCTGCGCTCAACCAGCGCCGCAGCGACGCCGGCCAGCCGGTCAGCACCATCTATCTCGGGCTGCATGTCGGCGACGTGTTCTACGGCAATATCGGCAGCCCCGACCGGCTCGACTTCACCGTGGTCGGCCAGGCCGTCAACGAGGCCAGCCGCATCGCCTCCATGTGCCGCTCGGTCGACCGGCACGTGCTGTTCTCGCCGAGCTTTTACGAGCTGCTGCCGGCGGAGGAGCAGGCGAAGCTGGTGTCGGTCGGCCGCTTCGCGCTGCGCGGCGTCGGCCGGGCGCAGGAGCTGTTCACGCTCGATCCGGAGCTGGTGGCGGCGGGGGACGCGACCGAGGTTCGCGGCGGCTGAGTGATTCCGCCATCCGCCGGGGTACAGCAGAAAGGGCGTCAGTTCCTCGCCTCGGCGAACTCATCCTGCCAATTCGCCCCACCGTAGAAGACGCGCAGGATCACCACGCGGTCATCTTCCACAGTGAAGGCCACGGTAACGCGGCGCTCGAAACCGACGGTGCGAAGCCCCGGCCTCAACTCGTCGCGGCGGGTGCCGCGCTCGGATGCGTATTCAAGACGTTCGCAG
Organism: Kumtagia sp.; assembly: GCF_059502445.1. Taxonomy (NCBI): domain Bacteria; kingdom Pseudomonadati; phylum Pseudomonadota; class Alphaproteobacteria; order Hyphomicrobiales; family Phyllobacteriaceae; genus Kumtagia; species Kumtagia sp. The sequence goes on along the minus strand of NZ_JCACER010000001.1, from coordinate 126,107 downwards.
AATGCTCGGATACGCTGGTCATAGCGATCGGCTACCACTGCGCTGCTGGCGTCAGCTATGGTGTCGTAGATCCAATCGAGGTCGTCGCCGGCCTCGGGCGCATAAATGACGGCCTTGCGGTTCACGCTTTCCTCTGCAAGCGGGCTTCGTGGCGCTTGCGGGCGTGCTCAGCCATTTCATCGATCGAAATGCCCCTGCTCGGGTCGGCCTTCCAGCGGTCATAGGTCGGCACGACCTCCTCGCGCAGCCAACGCTCCACCGCCGCGTCGCGCTCCTGCAGCGCGCGAAGACCGGCGCGGATGACTTCGCTGCTGGTGGCATAAGCTCCGGACTCGACGAGCTTGTCGATGAAGGCGGACTGCTCGGCCGGCAGGCTGAAGGTGCGTTTTTCAGTGGCGGACATGATTTTCTCCAGAACCGGTATGAAATTATCATACTCATGACGGAGCGCAATTCGTTCTTCAACGCGAGCTGCGACCTCGCGCGTATCAGGCGCCGACTTGTCGGCACCTTGGTGGCAACAGATGCGTGACTTCGAGGGGAATCCAAGACCGGTGGCGAGGACCGCCGGCAAGCGTGCTGCCGAACCCGATCCGGGCCGTCTGTAAGGGCAGCGGGTACACGGCCCGGGAGCAGGGCAGCGATCTTTCCGCTTGACGGAAGCCGCTTCGTCATGCAGTAAACTGGCCAAGCGGTCAGACCAATTTACCGGAGAGGAGCCGGGTCTGGCCAGAGGAGGAGCCGGCAGCCATGCCGATCGAAACCATCGTGCCGCGCCGTCTCTACAGGCAAGTCGCCGAGCAGCTGCGCCAGCTGTTCGACGGCGGCGAGTTCGCCGTCGGCGACCGGCTGCCGCCCGAGCGCGAGCTGGCCGAGCGCATGGGCATCTCGCGGCCGACCATCCGCGAAGCGCTGATCGCGCTCGAGGTCGAGGGTCGCGTGCGCATCCGTGTCGGCTCCGGCATCTACGTCACCGAACCGCCGCGCATGCCGCCCAATCCGACCACGGACGAAGGGCCGTTCGAGCTTCTCAGGGCCCGCGAGTTCATCGAGAGCGCCGTCGCCGAGGAGGCCGCACGGCTGGCGAGGCCGGCCGATGTCGAAGCGCTCGACGACATCCTGGCGCGGATGGAAGGCAAGCAGCATCCGAACCACACGACCATCGGCCTCGACCGCGCCTTCCACACCGCGATCGCCGGCATTCTCGGCAACGCCGTGCTGGCGCGCGTCGTCGGCGAACTGTTCGACCAGCGCATGAATCCGTTCTTCGAACGGCTCTCCAGCTATTTCGAGGATCCGAGCACCTGGGACGCGGCGCTGCAGGAGCACCGCCTCGTCCGCGACGCCATCGCGGCCGGCGACGCGGCAGGCGCCAGGGCCGCCATGCAGGAGCATCTGCGCAAATCGCAGGAGCGCTTCTCGATCAGCTTCAGGGAGCCCGCCAAGGCGAGAGCCGTGGCGGAACGCAAGCAGGCGGCACCCGGCCACGCCATTTGACCGGCCGGCAGTTCACGCAACCTTCGGGAGGAAAGAGAATGAAGTTCCATCTGGCAGCAACCCTCGGCGCGGTCGCCGCGCTGGCACTGACGGCGTCGGCGGCGATGGCGCAGGAGACGCTGAAATGGGCGCATGTGTATGAGACGTCCGAGCCGTTCCATACCGAATCGGTGTGGGCGGCCGAGGAGATCGCCAAGCGCACCGACGGCCGCTACAAGATCGACGTCTTCCCGGCCTCGCAGCTCGGCAAGGAGGCCGACATCAACCAGGGCCTGACGCTGGGCACGGTCGACATCATCATTTCCGGCTCGAGCTTCGCGGCGCGCGAATATGCGCCGATCGGCGTCACCTATTTCCCCTTCATCTTCCGCGACGCCGACCACCTGCTGAAATACACCAAGAGCGACACCTACAAGGCTTTGACCGGCGGCTACGAGGAAAAGTCGGGCCACCACATCACCGCCACCACCTACTATGGCACGCGCCACACCACCTCGAACCGCCCGATCGAGAAGTGCGCCGACATGCAGGGCCTGAAGATGCGCGTCCCCGACGTGCCGGCCTATCTCGCCATGCCGCGCGCCTGCGGCGCCAACACCGCGCCGATCGCCTTCGCCGAGGTCTACCTGGCGCTGCAGAACGGCACGGTGGAGGCGCAGGAGAACCCGCTGACCACCATCGAGGCGAAAAAATTCTTCGAGGTGCAGAAGCACATCGTTCTGACCGGCCACATCGTCGACCACCTCAACACCATCGTCTCGCAGACGCGCTGGGCCTCGCTGTCGGACGAGGACAAGCAGATATTCACCGAGGTGACGCAGGAGGCGGCGGCGCGCGCCACCGCCAAGATCGTCGAACGCGAGAAGGAGCTGGTGCAGGTGTTCAAGGACCGCGGCCTCACCGTCACCGAGATCGACCGCGCCGATTTCGAGAAGAACGTCATGGAAAAGGTGACGTTCGAGGAGTTCGGCTACAACAAGGCCGACTGGGAAGCCATCCGCGCCATCCAGTAAGCTCGCATCCGGTTCCGGCCCGGCCCATTGCGGCCGGGCCAGTTCCCTCACCCCTGTCCAGGAAGATCCGCGGAGCCGCGCCATGTCGGGCGAAGTCCACAACACGCAGCTATCGGTCGAGGAGCTCGCGCATGCGTTCGAGGAGGAGGCCGGCCCGGTCGACCTGTCCCCCTACGCGGCGGAGGACTGGCTGAACCTCGCCATCTACTGGTGCATGGCGTTCTGCGTGTTCCTGCAGTTCTTCACGCGTTACGTGCTCAACAACAGCTATGCCTGGACCGAGGAGATCGCGATCAACTGCCTGATCGTCGTGGTGTTCCTCGGCGCGGCGATGTGCACGCGGCTGTCCCGGCACATCCGGGTCGACTTCATCTACCGCCTCCTTCCTTCGAAGCCGGCGCGCTGGCTGGCGCTCGCCGTCGATCTGCTGTCCATCGGTTTCTACGGCTACATGACCTGGCTGATGTGGCGCTACGTCTCCATCGTCGGGCGCGAGCGGATGGTCACGGTCGACCTGCCGCGCGGCATCGTCTTCTACGCCGTGCTCGCGGCCTTCGTGCTCATGCTGGCGCGCGCCGTCCAGGTCTTCGTCGGCGACATCCGGCACAAAAGATCCATCCTCGAGAGAGAGGCCGCTGCCGGCCCGAGCGGAGTCTGACCCCATGTTGCTGCTGATCGGCTCCTTCCTGCTGCTCATGCTCATCGGCGCTCCGGTCGCGGTGTCGATGGCGACCGCTTCGCTGCTCTACCTCGTCTTCTACGGCGTTGCGCCCGACATCATCACCGCGCAGCGCATGATCGCGGGCGTCGAGAGCTTCCCGCTGCTGGCCGTGCCCTTCTTCATCATGGCCGGCAATCTGATGAACATCGCCGGCGTCACCGGCCGCATCTACCACTTCGCGCTGTCGCTGGTGGGCTGGATGAAGGGCGGGCTGGCGCAGGTCAACATCATCGGCTCGGTGGTGTTCTCCGGCATGTCCGGCACGGCGCTGGCCGATGCCGCCGGCATCGGCACCATCGAGATCAAGGCGATGAAGGACCACGGCTATCCGGTCGAGGCCGCCGTCGGCGTGACCGCCGCCTCGGCGACGGTCGGGCCGATCTTCCCGCCGTCGCTGCCTTTCGTCATCTACGGCATGATGGCCAACGTCTCGATCGGCGCCCTGTTCATGGCCGGCATCCTGCCGGGCATCGTCATGACCGTGTTGATGATGATCACGGTCGCGGTCTTCGCCTACCGCAAGGGCTGGGGCTCGGACACGCCGTTCGAGCTGCGCCGGCTGGCCGGCGCGTCCCTCGAAATCGTCGTCGTGCTGTGCTTCCCGCTGGCGGTCTACATCCTCGTGCTGGCGGGTCTGTCGATCAACCTCGCCGTCCTCGTCGGGCTGGCGGCGCTGGTGGCGCTGGACTGGTATTTCGACTTCTCGGCTGTCATGGCGCTGATGACGCCGGTGCTGTTGATCGGCGGCATGACCATGGGCTGGTTCACGCCGACGGAGGCCGCCGTCGCCGCCGTCATCTGGTCGCTGTTCCTCGGCCTGGTGCGCTACCGCACCATGACGCTGAGGACGCTGGCCAAGGCGAGCTTCGACACGATCGAGACGACCGCCTCGGTGCTGTTCATCGTCACCGCCGCATCGATCTTCGCCTGGCTGCTGACGGTGAGCCAGGCGGCGGCGCTGTTCTCCGACTTCATGTTCTCGCTCACCGACAACTGGTGGACGTTCCTGATCCTGGTGAACGTGCTGCTGCTGATCGTCGGCGCCTTCCTCGACACCATCGCCGCGATCTCCATCCTCGTGCCGATCCTCATGCCGATCGCCGCGCGCTACGGCGTCGATCCGGTGCATCTCGGCCTGATCATCACGCTCAACCTGATGATCGGGCTGCTGACGCCGCCGGTCGGCATGATCCTGTTCGTGCTGTCGCGCATATCGAAGCTGTCGGTCGAGCGCACGACGATGGCGATCCTGCCCTGGCTGACGCCGCTGTTCATCGCGCTGATGATCATCACCTTCATTCCGGCCGTCACGCTGTGGCTGCCCACCCAACTCGGACTCATCAGATGACCGCCACCCTCTCCACCGCCGCGACGCTGTTCGCGCCGGAAGACCTCCGCCTCGTCGAGCGCGACCTCGGCCCGCTTGCGCCGGGCATGGTGCGCATCCGGTTCGGGGCGGGCGGCATCTGCGGCTCCGACCTGCACTACTTCCGCCATGCCCGCACCGGCGACTTCGTCGTGACCTCGCCGCTCATCCTCGGCCACGAGGTCGCCGGCGAGATCGTCGAGATCGCCGGCGAGGCGAAGGGACTTGCGGTCGGCGACCACGTCGCCGTCAACCCGTCGCGCTGGTGCGGCACCTGCCGGCACTGCCGCGACGGCCGCCCGAACCTCTGCGACAACATCCATTTCATGGGCTCGGCGTCGAGGACGCCGCACATGCAGGGCGGCTTCGCCAGCCTGTTCGACGCCATCCCGGCGCAATGCGTGAAGGTGCCGAAGGGGCTGCCGCTGGCCTCGGCGGCGCTGGCCGAGCCCTTCGCCGTCGGGCTGCACGCAGTGGCGCGCGCCGGCTCGGTCGAGGGCAGGCACGTCGCCCTGTTCGGCGCCGGGCCAATCGGCCTGCTGTGCATGCTGGCGGCGCGGCTGGCCGGCGCGGAGCAGGTGACGATGATCGACATCGCGGCGGCACCGCTCGCCTTCGCCAGGGCGCTCGGCGCCGACCGCGCCGTCGATGTCGCTGCCAATGGCGCCATGCTTGCCGAGATCGCGGCCGACTCGCCGATCGACGTCGCCCTGGAAACCTCGGGCACCGCGGCCGGGCTGGCTTCGGCCATCCGCACAGTGCGGCGGGGCGGCACGGTGGTGCAGGTGGGCAATCTTCCGGGCGGCGACATGCCGGTACCGGCCAACGCCATCATGGCCAAGGAGCTCGACGTCAGAGGCACCTTCCGCTTCGGCGAGGAGTTCTCGCAGGCGGTCGACCTCATCGTCTCGGGCGCCGTCGATGTCGGGCGGCTGGTTACGGCCCACAGGCCGCTACGTGATGCACCAGACGCTTTCCGGCTGGCGCTCGATCGCAGCCGCAGCGTAAAGGTCGTGCTGACGGCGGACTGACACGGCGGACGGGATTGACCACAGGAAACACCGGCAACGCGGCGCGGCTCGGCATCGCCATGATGCTCGCCGGCGTCCTGCTATTCTCGCTCAACGACGTGCTCGGCAAATGGCTGGTCGCCACCTATTCGGTCGGCCAGGTGCTGCTCATCCGCAGCGCCGCCGCGCTTGCCGTGCTGCTGCCCTTCCTGTGGCAGGCCGGCTGGCGGCCGCTGGTGCGGGTCGAGCGGCCGGGCCTGCAGGCGGCGCGTGTCGTTCTCTCCTCCGCCGAGGTCTACGCCTTCTATTTCGCCGTCGCCTACATGCCGCTCGCCGACGCCATGACCTACTGGCTGGCGGCGCCCATCTATGTCGCGGCGCTGTCGCCCTTCCTGCTCGGCGAAAAGGTCGGCTGGCGGCGCTGGACGGCGATCTTCCTCGGCTTCTGCGGCGTGGTGGTGGCGCTGGAACCGTCGGCCGCGACGCTGACCGCGCCGGCGCTGATCGCCATCCTCGGCAGCTTCTCCTTCGCCTTCATGATGCTGTCGGGCCGGGCTTTGCGCGGCACCCCCGACCTCGCGCTGGTGTTCTGGCAGATGGCCGGGGCCGGCCTGCTCGGCCTGGCGACCGCCTGGTTCGGCTGGGTGACGCCCAGCGGCTTCGACCTGTTCCTTCTCGCCTTCCTCGGCGCGGTGGCGATGGTGGCGCATGTCTGCATCAACCGGGCGCTGAAGCTCGCCGACGCGGCGACCGTGGTGCCGTTCCAGTACACGCTGCTGTTCTGGGCGATCCTGTTCGGCTGGCTGGTGTTCGGCGACGTGCCGCGCTTCAACATGCTTGTCGGCGCGGCGATCATCGTCGCGGCGGGGCTGTTCATCTTCTTCCGCGAGCAGAAGCTGAAAAGGACTGCGGCGGAGGTGATGGAGGTTTAGGCGTTCGTCGAGCTAAATTAGAAAGATGCGTCAGAAGTCGACATCCCGGCCGGGCGACTTGTTGCGCCGGTTGACGTCCTCAACGAACTCATCGTCCCAAATCGGTCCATCAGCCAGCAGAAACTCTGCCAACGACGGCTTGCCGGAGGTGAGCTTTTCATATTCTTCCGCCGACAGAACCACCGCGATTGGCTTGCCGCGTAGCGTGACGGTCTGCGGCCCTTCCGTTTGCGCCTTCTGGACCACTTTGGAGAAATTGTTCTTCGCGTCCCGCAGATGCCAGTTCATCGGGAGATACCTAGTCTAGCTGGCTAGGTAGATAGCATTTCCTTCTGTCAACTGCATCAGCGGGCTCACCGCGCTCCGAAGATCGCCGAGCCGACCCGCACTCCGGTGGCGCCGAAGGCGACCGCCAGCTCGTAGTCGCCGGACATGCCCATCGACAGCTTTTCCAAGCCGGCCTGCCGCGCCAGCTTGTCCAGCAGCGCGAAATGCGGTCCCGGATTCTCGTCGATCGGCGGGATGCACATCAGGCCTTCGATCGCCAGGCCATGCACCTCGTGGCAGCGCTTGACGAAGGCGATGGCCTCGCGCGGCTCGATGCCGGCCTTTTGCGGCTCCGAGCCGGTGTTCACCTGGACGTAGAGTTTCGGCGCCTTGCCCTGCCTGGCGATTTCCCTGGTGAGCTCGGCGGCGATCTTCTCGCGGTCGACCGTCTCGATGACGTCGAACAAAGCCACAGCCTCCTTCGCCTTGTTGGACTGCAGCGGGCCGATCAGGTGAAGCTCAATGTCCGGGAACTCCGCCTTCAGCGCCGGCCATTTGCCCTGTGCTTCCTGCACGCGGTTCTCGCCGAACGCGCGCTGGCCGGCTTCGATGACCGGGCGGATGTCGGCGGCATCGAATGTCTTCGACACGGCGACCAGCGTGACGCTGCCGGCCGCGCGCCTTGCCTCGCGCTCCGCCGCGGCGATTTTCGCTTTCACTTCCGCCAGCCGGGAAACTGCGTCGCTCATGCCTCACCCAAAGGAGAAATGGCCTCAAGTTAAACGTGACTTCCGCGTTTGAAGGGGAAAAAATTTGACGCCCCCGGCAAACCATGGTGAAGGTCCGCCGAACCATTTTGCCCGTCTTATCCAGCGAAATCCCGACAATGGCAACCGAACGCTACAATCCGCGCGCATCCGAGCCCAAATGGCAGAAGGCCTGGGACGCGGCAAAGCTCTTCGAGACGAAGAACGACGACCCGCGCGAGAAATACTACGTGCTGGAGATGTTCCCCTATCCGTCGGGGCGCATCCATATGGGCCATGTGCGCAATTATACGATGGGCGACGTGGTTGCCCGCTTCCAGCGGGCCCGCGGCAAGAACGTGCTGCACCCGATGGGCTGGGACGCCTTCGGCCTGCCGGCGGAGAACGCGGCGCGCGACAACAAGGTGAACCCGCGCGACTGGACCTACGCCAACATCGAGACGATGAAGGGCCAGCTGAAGACCATGGGCCTGTCGCTGGACTGGGCGCGCGAGATCGCCACCTGCGATCCCTCCTACTACAAGCACCAGCAGAAACTGTTCCTGGACTTCTGGAAGGCGGGACTGGTCGAGCGCCGGTCGGCCAAGGTCAACTGGGACCCGGTCGACATGACGGTGCTCGCCAACGAGCAGGTGATCGACGGCAAGGGCTGGCGCTCGGGCGCGCCGGTCGAGCAGCGCGACCTGACGCAGTGGTTCTTCAAGATCACGGCGATGAGCCAGGATCTGCTGGACAGCCTGGAAACGCTGGAGCGCTGGCCGGAGAAGGTCAAGCTGATGCAGGCCAACTGGATTGGCCGTTCCGAGGGCCTGCTGATCCGCTGGCCGCTGGCGGCGGACACCGCGCCGGCCGGCGAAAGCGAGCTGGAGGTCTACACCACCCGTCCGGACACCATCTTCGGCGCCTCCTTCATGGCGATCGCCGCCGACCATCCGCTGGCCAGGAAGGCGGCGGAGGGCAATCCGCAGCTCGCCGCCTTCATCGACGAGATCCGGCATCGCGGCACCTCGGCCGCCGAGCTGGAGACCGCCGAGAAGAAGGGCTTCGATACCGGCATCCGCGTCGTGCATCCGTTCGATCCGAGCTGGCGGCTTCCCGTCTACGTCGCCAATTTCGTGCTGATGGACTACGGCACGGGGGCGATCTTCGGCTGCCCGTCCGGCGACCAGCGCGACCTCGACTTCGCCAACAAATACGGCCTGCCGGTGGTGCCGGTTGTGATGCCGGAGGACGCCGACGAAAAGACCTTCGCCATCACCGAGGAGGCCTATGTCGACGACGGCGTTATGATCAATTCGCGCTTCCTCGACGGCATGAAGCCGAAAGCGGCGTTCGATGAAGTGGCGGACCGGCTGGCAGCCGTGTCTATCGGCAACCGGCCGATGGGCGAGCGAAAAGTGCAGTTCCGGCTGCGCGACTGGCTGATCTCGCGCCAGCGCTACTGGGGCTGCCCTATCCCGGTCATCCATTGCGACGCCTGCGGCTCGCTGCCGGTGCCCGACAGCGCGCTGCCGATCGAACTGCCGGCCGACGTCTCCTTCGACAAGCCCGGCAACCCGCTCGATCACCATCCGAGCTGGAAGCATGCCGACTGCCCGAATTGCGGCAAGCCGGCGCGGCGCGACACCGACACGATGGACACGTTCGTCGATTCGTCCTGGTATTTCGCGCGCTTCACCGATCCGTGGAACGAGGCGGCGCCGACCACTCTGCCGGCGGTCGACGGCAAAAAGGGCTGGCTGCCGGTCAACCAGTATATCGGCGGCATCGAGCACGCGATCCTGCACCTGCTCTATTCGCGCTTCTATATGCGGGCCATGAAGGCGACCGGCCATGTCAGCGACGTCGAGGAGCCGTTCGAGGGCCTGTTCACGCAAGGCATGGTCGTGCACGAGACCTACCGCCTGCCGGAAGGCTGGATCACGCCGGCCGAGGTGAAGGTCGAGGAGGTCGACGGCGTTCGCCGCGCTACGCTGATCAAGGACGGCGCGCCCGTCGAGATCGGCGCGATCGAGAAGATGTCGAAGTCGCGCAAGAACGTGGTCGACCCGGACGACATCATCGCCAGCTACGGCGCCGACACGGCGCGCTGGTTCATGCTGTCGGATTCGCCGCCCGAGCGCGACGTGATCTGGACGGAAGCCGGGGTCGAGGGCGCGTTTCGCTTCGTCCAGCGCGTCTGGCGGCTGGTGTCGGAGGCCGCGCCGGTCGTTGCCGGGGTGAGCCCTGCCGGCGCCTCGGAAGGCGAGGCCGGCGCCTTGTCCAAGGTCGCGCACAAGACGCTGAAGGCGGTCGGCGAGGACATCGACCGGCTCGGCTTCAACAAGGCGGTGGCGCGCATCTACGACCTGACCAACAAGATCAGTGCCTTTCTGGGTTCGTCGTCGGACGGGACGGACGGAGCGGCGAAGCTGGCTTCCGCCGATGCCGCGGCGCTGCGCCAGGCAATGGAGTTCCTGCTGTCGATGATCGCGCCGATGATGCCGCACCTGGCCGAGGAGTGCTGGGCGGTGCTGGGCGGCGAGGGGCTGATCGCCGAGCGGCCGTGGCCGGCCTTCGACCCGGCGCTGACGGTGGACAACGAGATCGTCTACCCCGTGCAGATCAACGGCAAGAAGCGCGGCGACTTGACGATCGCACGCGACGCAGATCAAGCTGCGGTGGAGAAGGCAGCACTTGCGCTCGAGGTCGTGCAGAAGGCACTCGAGGGCAAGGTGCCGCGCAAGGTGATCGTGGTGCCGCAAAGGATCGTCAATGTCGTTGCCTGATCGCCGGACTGCCCGCCCCTCTTTCCGCCGCACCGGCATCGTCGCGCTGCTCGCAGCGCTGGCGCTGGCGTCCGCCTGCACGGTGCGGCCGCTCTATTCGGACGCGAGCCTGGAGACGGGCGCGGTCCCGGGAGCCCAGGAGGGGCTGAGGCAGATCGCCATCGATCCGGTCAATACGCGCTACGGCCAGCGGCTTCGCAACGACCTGATCTTCCTGCTCAACGGCGGCGCCGGCCAGCCGGATCAGCCGAAATACAAGATGACGCTGAACGCCACCGTGCTGGTGCTCAACGAGGCGGTGATCTCGGTCGGCGACGAGAACCGGCCGTCGGCCGCCTCGCTGCACATGACCGGCAGCTATGTGCTGACCGATCTCGCCACGGGCAAGCCCGTCGCCAGCGGCTCGCGCACCATTCCCGCCTCCTACGACCAGCCGACACAGGAATTCGCGAACCTGCGCGCCCGGCGCGACGCCGAGGACCGCGCCGCCCGCGAGCTGGCCGAGCTGCTCAGGCTCGACATCGCCCAGAAACTGGCGAAGCTCTGACGAACCGAGGGCAGTGACGGCGCGAGTGCCGGGGACAGTTTACTTTTTCGGCCCGCTCGACCTCTGAACCGCTTCAGCCTTTCTGCCGAAAGAAAGTAAACTGTCCCCTGCGGCTCCTCCCGCACGCGTCGGCGCACTAATTTCATGTTATCGGATAGACAGAGTGAAACTGTCCCGGCGGTCATCACTGCCGCCTTCCCCTGACGAACAAGTCGGGGCAAGGTCGCTCATCATGAAACGAGATTCGCAGACCGGCGCGGTGCCCGTGATGGTGCCGGTGCCGGCGGAAGCGCCTTACACCTATGCGGTGCCGGCCGGCATGACGGTCGAGCCCGGCTCGATCGTGCGGGTGCCGCTCGGCCCGCGCCTGGTCGCCGGCATCGTCTGGGACGGCGACGGTGGCGCGGTCGACGCGAAGAAGCTGCGGCCGATCGACCACGTGTTCGACTGCCCGCCGGTGCCCGAGCCGATGCGCCGGTTCATCGACTGGGTCGCGACCTACACGCTGTCGGCGCCCGGCATGGTGGCGCGCATGATCCTGCGCGCGCCGGAAGCCTTCGATCCGGAACCCTGGATCGAAGGGCTGAAGCGCACCGGTGCCGTGCCGGATCGTCTTACCGATGCCCGTATGCGCGTCCTGGAGCTTGCCGGCGACGGCCTTGCCTGGACCCGCTCGGGCCTGGCGCATGCGGCCGGCGTCTCCTCCTCGGTGATCGACGGGCTGAAGGCGCAGGGCGTGCTCGCCAACGAGATGATCCCGCCGCGGCCGGTCGTGGCACCTCCAGACCCGACCTATGGCGGCGGCAGGCTGAGCCCCGAGCAGGCGGACGGCGCGACCGAGCTGTGCCGGACCGTCGCCGAGGATCGCTTCAGCGTCACGCTGATCGACGGCGTCACCGGCTCCGGCAAGACCGAGGTGTATTTCGAGGCGGTGGCGGCCGCGCTCGCGCAGGACCGCCAAGTGCTCATCCTGCTGCCCGAGATCGCGCTGACCCAGGCCTTCCTCGAGCGTTTCCAGGACCGCTTCGGCGCCAAGCCGGCCGAGTGGCACTCGGACCTGCCGCCGCGCATGCGCGAGCGCGTCTGGCGGCAGGTGGCGGAAGGCCAGACCCGCGTCGTGGCCGGCGCGCGCTCGGCGCTCTACCTGCCTTTCCCGAAGCTCGGCCTGATCGTCGTCGACGAGGAGCACGACCCGGCCTTCAAGCAGGAGGACCGCGTCTTCTACAGCGCCCGCGACATGGCCGTGGTGCGCGCCCATATCGGCGGGTTCCCGGCGATCCTCGCCTCGGCGACGCCGTCGGTTGAAAGCCGGGTCAATGCCGACCAGGGTCGCTACCGGCGCATCGCCCTGCCGTCGCGCTTCGCCGATGCGGCGCTGCCCGACATCCGTGCGGTCGATCTGCGCCGCGCACCGCCGGCGCGGGGCGGGTTCCTGTCGCCGGTGCTGGTCGAGCAGGTGCGGCGGACGGTGGAGCGCGGCGAGCAGGCGCTGCTCTTCCTCAACCGGCGCGGCTATGCGCCGCTGACGCTCTGCCGCGTCTGCGGACACCGATTCCAGTGCCCGTCCTGCTCGGCCTGGCTGGTGGAGCACCGGTTCCGCGGCCAACTGCTCTGCCACCATTGCGGCCATCACGAGCCGCGGCCGGAGGCCTGTCCGGAATGCGGCACCTTCGACCATCTCGCGGCCTGCGGGCCCGGCATCGAGCGCATCGCCGAGGAGGTGGTGGGGCATTTTCCGGAGGCGCGCACCATCGTGCTGTCCTCCGACATGCTGGGCGGGGTGAAGCGGCTGCGGCTCGAGCTCGACGCCATCGCCAAGGGCGAGGCCGACATCGTCATCGGCACGCAGCTCGTGGCCAAGGGCCACAATTTCCCGAACATGACGCTGGTCGGCGTGGTCGATGCCGACCTCAGCCTTGCCAATGGCGACCCGCGCGCCGCCGAGCGTACCTTCCAATTGCTCAGCCAGGTCACCGGGCGGGCCGGGCGCACCGGCAAGAAGAGCCTCGGCCTGCTGCAGACCTTCCAGCCCGACCATCCGGTGATGCGGGCGCTGGTGTCGGGCGACGCCGCCGCTTTCTACGAACGCGAGATCGCCGAGCGCGAGCGCTCCGGCCTGCCGCCCTTCGGCCGGCTGGCCGGCATCGTCGTCAGCGCCGAGACGCGGGCCGAGGCGGACGGCCATGCGCGCGGCCTGCGCCGCGCCGCGCCGCCCGCCAACGACATCAGCGTGCTCGGCCCGGCGGAAGCGCCGCTGGCGCTGATCGCCGGCCGCCACCGCTTCCGCCTGCTCGTCCATGGCGAGCGGCGATCCGACATGCAGGGATTTCTGCGCACGCTTCTCGCCAACGGGCCGAAGCCGCGCGGTTCTATCCGCGTGCAGGTCGACATCGATCCGCAGAGCTTTCTGTGAACAACGGCCTGCAGCGGCCGTTGGGCAAATGAGGCCTGTCCAGAGCACGGCATGCAACTTCCGCGCGATCTGGGGGGTTTAAATATATCCTTTTACAAATCAGAAGATGAAAAACTGAGAAACCAAGGGATATGCTTCACAGGGTCAGGAGATAAATATAAAAGCGGAAGGACATTCTCTAAATTGTTTCTCATTCGATATTGAAATATAAAAGTATTTCTTGTATATTGCTTCTTGTGTACGCGCCGACGCTCAAAACATGCGGCGCATGCCAGAGATTTACCCGAAAATTGAATGGTAACCTTTGAGAGGTTCATCATGCCGGAAATGCGCGTGAATCTTGATATGCTGAATCTGCGGGCTGCGCCCGTCAACGGCACCATCCTGGCCGCGCTGCCGCGCGGCCATGCAGTGGCCACGGCCGGTCCGTCGGGAACCGACGGATGGGTGAAGGTCGGAACGAAGGTCAATGGGCACGAGGTGGAAGGCGTCGTCGCCGAACGCCGCCTGCGCGCGCCGGTCAGCGCGGCCAAGGAAAGCCTGATGTCGGCGGCCGTGGCCGAATGGCTGCAGTTCGACCGGGGATCCGGCAAGGAGAACGAGGAACCCTACTTCCGCTTCGTCGGCAAGATGTGGGACGCGATCGGCCTCAATCTCGACGGCAGGGACCGCGACCAGCCGTGGTCGGCGGCCTTCATCTCCTGGTGCGTGCGCACCGCGGGATACAACGGGTTCAAGTTCGCTGCCGCGCACGCCCGCTACATCCACGATTCCATCAAGAAGAAGCTGGCCGGCGAGGAGTCGCCGTTCTGGGGCTGGCGCATCGGCGAGCAGAAGGCAGAATTGGGCGACATGGTCTGCCAGTGGCGCAACACGCCGCGCACCTACGACCAGGCGGCCGCGGCCGACGGCTTCTTCAGCCATTGCGACATCATCGTCGAGGTCGGCGACGGCTTCGTCAGGGCGCTCGGCGGCAACAACAGCGACACGGTGAACTACAAGCGCTACAACCTCACCGCCGCCGGGAATCTCCTCTCCGAGCGCAAGGTCTTTGCGATCCTGAAGAACCGGAACTGAGGCACTTGCGCAGCGCGATGGCAAACCCGATCCGCGGTCTTCCGCGGCAAGTGCTCGAAGGACGTGGCGGACGCGGCCGGCGTCGATGGCCGGGCGTCTCGTTTCCGGCCGCGATCCTGCTGTGCGCGGTCCTGGCGGCCACGCATGCGTCGGGCCAGAATGCTCCCGTCGCCGTCATGGTCGGCGGCGACGCGGAGTCCGACGCATGCGGCGCCAGCGCGGCTGTCGCCGCCATCGCCACGCGGCTCAATGTACGCAGCGGGCCAGGGCCTCGCCATCCGGTCGTCGACAAGCTGGCGGCTGGCAGCGGGATAACCATCTGCGAGGAAAAGGCCGATGGGCCCGACGGCCGCTGGTTCGGCATCGTCTACGGCAAGGCAGGCCAGGACTGCGGCACGGGAACGCCCGCCGCCGTCAGATCCTCCTACAAGGGTCCCTGCCGGAGCGGCTGGGTCTCCGCGGCTTTCGTCACGGGCTTCCGGGAATAGCTCGCCCCGGCACCGCGCCGCCGACGCTATCCCTCACGACTTGCGGGATTCGCGGGAGATCGCGGTCGGCTATGCCGCCGACGGCAACGATCCTTGCTCGACGGCGGCGATCAGCGCCGTGTCGTAATATTCGAGCAGTTCGGTCGCGCGGCCGTCCAGGACGGTCCAGAAATGCGCCGAGCGCATCTGGAAGCGCCGGCCCGACCCGCGATGCGTCAGCTCCACCTCGATCTGCGCGGCCACCCGGTCGCCGTCCGCCAGGAAGGCGGCCGGACGGAAGGCGTGATAGTCATAAGTCCGGTGCAACTCGGCCAGCCGGGCACGGAATGCATCCCGCCCTTTGCAGTGTCCGCCGAACCGGACCAGTGTCTGGTCGACCGGCCAGTCGAAGCACACATCCTCGTCGCAGTACTTCAGGGCACCGTCCATATCCCCGGCGCCATAGAGCTCGTATATCGTCTTGACGGTATCAAGCGCGGTCATGCAATGCCCTCCCTCTTCTCCGAAGCGATCGGCCACCTTCCCTAAGGTAAACTGCGCTATAGCAGAATCACACGGCCGCCGCCACGGGCTCCTGAAAACCAGCCGATGTGCCATGTAAATTCTGGTTGATCGCAGGCTTTGTTCGAGCCCCACCTGCCGACTGCTTGTTTCTTTCTTGAGGGTCTACCATTCATTGTCTCTTGCCCGCGTCGCAGGTGCGGTCATTGATTTTCGGCATCTGGAATAGATATGGCGGCTGTTCGCAATGGTGATCCGGTGGTCACGGACGGAATCCGTCCGGCCTCATTCGCCGGGGATCGGCGGCGCGAGTCACGGAGGGCTCACCGTCGGCCTCAGCCGGAGCAACGGCCACGCGGCCTCCACGGAAATGCGGCTGGGCCTTCGCGTCACACGGTCAGGAATTTCCGCACGTCCGGCCTGTCGAGGTCGGCAGCCGGGCCGGTATGCACGATCCGGCCGCGGTCCATGATGTTGACCTCGTCGGCGAGCTCGCGGCAGAAGTCGAGATACTGCTCGACCAGCAGGATGGCGATGCCGGCGCTGTCGCGCAGGTAGCGGATGGCGCGGCCGATATCCTTAATGATCGAGGGCTGGATGCCCTCGGTCGGCTCGTCGAGGACGAGCAGCTTCGGCCGCATGACCAGGGCGCGGCCGATGGCGAGCTGCTGCTGCTGGCCGCCGGAGAGATCGCCGCCGCGGCGCGCCAGCATCTGCCTAAGCACCGGGAACAGTTCGAACACATGCGGTGGGATGTTGCGTTCCGACCGCTTCAGTGGCGCGAAGCCGGTCTCGAGATTCTCCTTGACCGTCAGCAGCGGGAACACCTCCCGCCCCTGCGGCACGAATGCGATGCCCGACCGGGCGCGATCATACGCCGCGCTCCGGTCGAGCGCCTTCCCCTCGAAGGCTACCTTGCCGCTCGTCAGCCGGTGGTGGCCGACGATCGATCTCATCAAACTGGTTTTTCCCACGCCGTTGCGGCCGAGCACGCAGGTGATCTTTCGCGCGTCCGCCTTCAGCGAGACGTCGCGCAGCGCCTCGGCGGCGCCGTAGTGGAGGACGGCGTTCTCGACCTCAAGCATGGTACGTCTCCGCGCGCTGCGGGTCGAACGCCCGGGGACAGTCCGCCTTCTCCCGCCCGCGCCAGCGCCGGAACCGCCGCAGCATGTCGGCGGGAAGAAAGTGAACCGTCCCCTGCACCTGGTCCTCCCGCGCCCCCACCGCCGCAACGATGGGGGTGACGAGCCTTCCGGCGCGCCAGGGGAGGTTGGTGAAATGGCTGGGCAGGCTACCCCCACCCCTGGCCCCTCCCCACAAGGGGGAGGGGGACCTTGCGGCCGCTTTGCGGGGCAAAACCGTCGACAAGTTGAGCCCAGCGGAAGTGCGAGCCGGTCCCCCTCCCCCTTGTGGGGAGGGGTTAGGGGTGGGGGTACCGCGCGAACGGATCCCATCAAATCGATCCAGACAAACCCGCCACATCGCCGTCACCGCCCCAGATACACTTCGACCACCCGCTCGTCGGAGGAGACGAAATCGAGCGTGCCCTCGGAAAGAACCGAGCCCTCGTGCAGGCAGGTGACCTTGACGCCGAGCTCGCGCACGAAATGCATGTCGTGCTCGACCACGATCACCGAATGGGTCTTGGCGATGTCCTTGAGCAGGCGCGCCGTCTCCTCCGTCTCGGCGTCGGTCATGCCGGCGACCGGCTCATCGACCAGAAGCAGCTTCGGGTCCTGCGCCAGGAGCATGCCGATCTCGAGCCACTGCTTCTGCCCGTGCGACAGGTTGGCGGCGAGATCGTGCCGCTTGTCTCCGAGGCGGATGATCGAAAAGATCTCGTCGATGCGACGCTTTTCCTCGGCCGAGTGCTTGTGGAAGAGCGCCGGAAAGATCGAGCGCGGCCCCTTCAGCGACAGCAGGATGTTGTCCTCGACGCTATGGTTCTCGAATACCGTCGGTTTCTGGAATTTGCGGCCGATGCCCATCATGGCGATCTCGGCCTCGTCGTGCCTGGTGAGATCGGTCTGGCCGTCGAAGAACACCTCGCCGGTATCCGGCCTGGTCTTGCCGGTGACGATGTCCATCATCGTCGTCTTGCCGGCGCCGTTGGGGCCGATGATCGCCCGCATCTCGCCCTTGTCGAGGACGAGCGACAAATTGTTGATGGCGCGGAAACCGTCGAAGGAGACGGAGACGCCGTCGAGATAGAGGATGGTGCCGCTCTTCGACATGGCCTACTCCGCCGGCTGCGGCGCGAGGCCGCCATGCGGGGGCTTCAACTGCGCCGCCGGGCGCGGCTCGACGCGCACGACCACCTCTTCCTTGGAACCGGCGTCGCCGTCCGCCTCGTCCGGCGCAGCCCGGTGCCGCGAGCGCGCCCGCCACTGATCCCAGGTGCCGACGATGCCCTTCGGCAGGAACAGCGTCACGGCGACGAACAAGCCCCCGAGCGCGAACAGCCACAGCTCCGGCAAGGCGCCGGTGAACCAGCTTTTTCCCGCATTGACCAGCAGCGCGCCGACGATCGGCCCGACGATGGTGGCGCGGCCGCCGACCGCCGTCCACACCACCACCTCGATCGAATTGGCGGGGTCGAATTCGCCCGGATTGATGATGCCGACCTGCGGCACGTAGAGCGCGCCGGCGATGCCGGCCATCACCGCCGACAGGGTGAAGGCGAACAGCTTCACGTTCTCGGCCCGCCAGCCGAGGAAGCGGGTGCGGCTCTCGGCGTCGCGCACCGCCATCAGGAGCTTGCCGTATTTCGAGCCGACGATTTTCCAGGTGACGAACACGCCGAGCGCCAGCGCCAGCGCGCTCGCCGCGAACAGGGCGGAGCGCGTCGTATTGGCCTGCACGCTGAAGCCGAAAATGTCCTTGAAGTCGGTCAGCCCGTTGTTGCCGCCTAGACCCATGTCGTTGCGGAAGAAGGCGAGCAGCAGCGCATAGGTCATCGCCTGCGTGATGATGGAGAGATAGACGCCGGTGACTCTGGAGCGGAAGGCGAACCAGCCGAATACGAAGGCGAGCAGGCCGGGCACCAGCATCACCATCAGGGCGGCGAACCAGAACTGGTCGAAGCCGTGCCAGAACCAGGGCAGCTCCTTGTAGTTCAGGAACACCATGAAGTCGGGCAGCAGCGGGTTGCCGTAGACGCCGCGGTCGCCGATCTGGCGCATCAGGTACATGCCCATGGCGTAGCCGCCGAGCGCGAAGAAGGCGCCGTGGCCGAGCGAGAGGATGCCGCAATAGCCCCAGACGAGGTCGAGCGACAGCGCCAGCAGCGCGTAGCAGAGATATTTGCCGGTGAGCGCCACCATGTAGGAGGGCACATGCAGTGCCGAATCCGGCGGCAGGGCGAGGTTCAGGATGGGCACGACGATCGCCACCGCCACCAGGATCGCGATGGTGATGGCGATGCGCCTGTCGGCGCCGGCTGCGAAGAACTTTCCGGAGATCATGGTTGGGATCTCCGACGTCGAATGCCAAGTGAAAGAGTCTTTGCGAGAGAACCCCCACCCCTAACCCCTCCCCTCAAGGGGGAGGGGAACACGGAGGCGTCTCCGCCAAGTTCCCCTCCCCCTTGAGGGGAGGGGTTAGGGGTGGGGGTATTCTTCGCGATCATGCTTCCACCGCCCGGCCCTTGAGCGCGAACAGGCCGCGCGGGCGCTTCTGGATGAACAGGATGATCAGGATGAGAACGAGAATCTTGCCGAGCACCGCGCCGGCATAGGGTTCGAGAAACTTGTTGAGCACGCCGAGTGAGAACGCGCCGACCAGCGTGCCCCACAGATTGCCGACGCCGCCGAACACGACCACCATGAAGCTGTCGATGATGTAGCCCTGGCCGAGATTGGGCGAGACGTTGTCGATCTGGGACAGCGCGACGCCGGCAATGCCGGCGATGCCGGAGCCGAGCGCGAAGGTGAGCGCGTCGACCCACGGCGTGCGGATGCCCATGGAGGAGGCCATGCGCCGGTTGGCGGTGACGGCGCGCATCTGCAGGCCCCACGGCGTCTTCTTCATGACGAACAGCAGCACGAAGAAGACGGCGAGCGCGAAGCACAGGATCCACAGCCGGTTCCAGGTGATGGAAAGATGGCCGAGCTCGAAGGCGCCGGACATCCAGGACGGGTTGCCGACCTCGCGGTTGGTCGGGCCGAACACGGTGCGCACCGCCTGCTGCAGGATCAGCGACACGCCCCAGGTGGCGAGCAGCGTCTCCAGCGGCCGCCCGTAGAGGAAGCGGATGATGCCGCGCTCGATGGCGAAGCCGACGCCCGCCGCGACCAGGAAGGCGAGCGGCAGGGCGATCGTCAGCGACCAGTCGAACAGGTTTGGCGCCGAGGTGCGGATGACGTTCTGCACGACGTAGGTGGTGTAGGCGCCGAGCATCACCATCTCGCCATGCGCCATGTTGATGACGCCCATGACGCCGAAGGTGATGGCGAGGCCGATGGCGGCGAGCAGCAGCACCGAGCCGAGCGAGATGCCGTACCAGACGTTCTGGCCGGCCGCCCAGATCGCCAGCGAGGAGTTGATCGTGCTGATCGCGGCCGCAGCCGCCTCTTTCTGCGGACCTTCCGCCCTGGCCTGGAAGCCGGTGAGCAGCGACAGCGCGTCGCGGTCGCCGCGCGCCGCCACCACCTGGATCGCCGCCAGCTTGTCGGCTTCCGGCAGATCGGAAGCGAGCGCCGCCGCAGCACGTGCCTGTTCAAGCGCTGTCTTGACGCTGGCGACGCCTTCCTTGGCGATTGCCGCGTCGAGGGCCTCGATCGCATCGGGATCCGGGGTCCTGAACATGGTCTGCGCGGCGGCAAGCCGGGCGGCCGGATCCTCGGCGCCGAGCGTCAGCGACCCCAGCGCCTCGCGGATGGCGCGGCGCAGGCTGTTGTTGACCCTGACCTTGGTCACCTCGGCCTTGACGGCCTCGCCAGCCTCCGCGCCGGTCAGCGGATCGGCGAGCTTCACCGCCTGGCCGCTCTCCCTGCCGATGAAGACGGCGGCATCGGATTTGCGGACATAAAGATCGCCTTCGGCCAGCGCCGCCAACGGCTTTTCGACGGCGGGATCGCCGGCCGCGGCGAGCTCCTTCACGACCGCTTCGGTCGCCTGGAAGTTTTTCGCTTGGGCGAATTTGGCAATGGTCGCGCGCAGGGCGGCTTCGTCGGCGGAGGCGGGGGAGATGGAGGCTGCAAGGAAGGTAAGGAGAAATGCCAGTACTGTAAGAGCCGCGCTCCTTCCCACCCCCCTCTGGCCTGCCGGCCATCTCCCCCGCAAGGGGGGAGATGGGCTGTCATCGCCGCTTTCGCCAATCGCCAGCGTTGCATAACAGGCGGGAAGGGAGACGAAGGCTGATCTCCCCCCTTGCGGGGGAGATGGCCGGCAGGCCAGAGGGGGGTGGGAAGGAGCGCTACAGGTCATAAGGACTGTGCCTTTGGGATCAATTTCCCCGGGCGGGGCGATCGAGGAAACCCCGCCCGGGTGCGCGCGTCGCTTGGGAGGATGCGCGTCAGTTGATGCCCTTGCCGCCGCATTTGCCGGTGGCGACGTTGAAGTTACCGCAGGAGAGCGGCGCCCGCCAATCGGCGATCAGATCCTTGGAATCCGGCAGGTAGTCGGACCATTCGTCGCCGACCACCAGGCCGGAGGTCTGCCACACCGTCTCCATCTGGCCGTCGGCCTGGATCTCGCCGATCAGCACCGGCTTGGTGATGTGGTGGTTCGGCATCATGGTGGAGTAGCCGCCCGACAGGTTGGGCACCGACACGCCGATGATGGCGTCGATGACGGCGTCGGGATCGGTGGTGCCGGCCTTCTCGACCGCCTTCACCCACATGTTGAAGCCGATGACATGGGCTTCCATCGGGTCGTTGGTGACGCGCTTGTCGTTCTTGGTGTAGCCCTTCCACGCGGCGATGAACTCGGCGTTCTCCGGCGTGTCGACCGACTGGAAATAGTTCCAGGCGGTCAGATGGCCGACCAGCGGCGCGGTGTCGAGGCCGGCGAGCTCCTCCTCGCCGACCGAGAAGGCGACGACCGGGATGTCCTCGGCCTTGATGCCCTGGTTGGCAAGCTCCTTGTAGAAGGGCACGTTGGCGTCGCCGTTGATGGTGGAGACGACGGCGGTCTTCTTGCCGGCCGAGCCGAAGTTCTTGATGTCGGTGACGATGGTCTGCCAGTCGGAATGGCCGAAGGGCGTGTAGTTGACCAGAATGTCTTCCTTGGCCACGCCCTTGGATTCGAGGTAGGCCTGAAGGATCTTGTTGGTGGTCTGCGGATAGACGTAGTCGGTGCCCGCAAGCACCCAGCGCTCGACGCCTTCCTCGTTCATCAGGTAGTCGACGGCGGGAATGGCCTGCTGGTTCGGCGCCGCGCCCGTGTAGAAGACGTTGCGCTGGCTTTCCTCGCCCTCATACTGGACGGGGTAGAACAGCAGGTTGTTGAGCTCCTCGAACACCGGCAGCACCGATTTGCGCGACACCGAGGTCCAGCAGCCGAACACCGCCGAGACCTTGTTGACCGAGATCAGCTCGCGCGCCTTCTCGGCGAACAGCGGCCAGTCGGAGGCGGGATCGACGACGACGGCTTCCAGCTTCTTGCCGAGCACGCCACCCTTCTTGTTCTGCTCCTCGATGAGGAACAGCATGGTGTCCTTCAGCGTGGTTTCCGAGATCGCCATCGTGCCCGACAGCGAATGCAGCACGCCGACCTTGATCGTCTCCTCCTGCGACCAGGCGGGCGCGGCCATCAGGCCAGCCGAGAGCGCCCCGGCGGCCAGCAGGCTTCTTATCGTTGTTGTCAGTCCCCTCATACAAACCTCCGAACGGGTTGTTGCACCGCAGCAATGCGATGCAACCGCCGTGCCAGTTGCCGGGCCGGCCTGGTCCAGGATGATTCGGGGATGGATTCCAGAGGTTTAAGGGAGGACGAGCGGAATCGGCGGGCTGGTTCATTGGCGGCTGATGATCGGAGTGCAATTTCTTTGCGCAGCGGCGGGGTGGCGGCTGATCAAAACACTGGCACCTGCACAATGCTGATCAGTAATTGGGCAGGTTCCGGCTGCGCTGGGAGGCCGACCTCGACCGAGCGGCGGAGCGTAGCAGCCGGGGATGTCGTCAGGCGGGTACGGATCGTGAAGGGAGCAATGGGCGAGTCGAGCGGAAGTTGTCTGAACCGCCGGAGCGCTTCACCGCCGCTACGGCATGGATCCCAGGGTCTCCGCCTCCGCTTCGCTCCGGCTCCGCCCTAGGATGACGAAGTCAGGGATGTCTCCCTCAATCTCCACGTCGGCGACTAGCCAGGAATACCAAAGCATTCGTCATCCTAGGGCGAAGCAGGCCGAAGGCCGTCGCGGAGACCCTAGGATCCATGCCGAAAGGATGCGGTAGTGCACCGGCGGTTCAGATGTCCTCCCTCTTCAGAGATCTTCCGGATGTCGCGCACCTCGAATCGTGCCGGCGAACAAACAACCTCGGCCCTGGCGCGCCGGACGATGTCAGAAAACCCTGCCGCGCTACTCCGCGGCGGCCCTGCGCTCCGGGAACAGCTCCGCCAGCCCGTCGCGCGAGGCTTTCGCCACGCCGCGCTCGGTGATCAGTCCCGTCACCAGCCGGGCCGGGGTCACGTCGAAGGCGGGGTTGCGGGCCGGCGTGGCGTCGGGCGAGACGCGCACCTGGGCGATCTCGCCGTCGCCGGTCTTGCCCCACACCAGCGACACCTCGTCGCTCGCGCGCTCCTCGATCGGGATTTCCTTCAGCCCGTCGGCCACCGTCCAATCGATCGTCGGCGAGGGCAGGGCGACGTAGAAGGGCACGCCGTTGTCGGCGGCGGCAAGCGCCTTAAGATAGGTGCCGATTTTGTTGCAGACATCGCCGTTGGCGGTGGTGCGGTCGGTGCCGACGATCACCATGTCGACGTCGCCATGCTGCATCAGGTGGCCGCCGGCATTGTCGACGATCAGCGTGTGCGGCACGCCGTGGCCGGCCATCTCCCAGGCGGTGAGCTGGGCGCCCTGGTTGCGCGGTCTGGTCTCGTCGACATAGACGTGGACCGGAATGCCGGCCTCGACGGCGAGATAAATCGGCGCGGTCGCCGTGCCGTAGTCGACGGTGGCGAGCCAGCCGGCATTGCAATGGGTGAGAATGTTGACCGGCTCGCCCGGCTTCTTGCGGGCGGCGATGTCGCGGATGATCTTCAGCCCGTTCTCGCCGATCGAGCGGTTTAGGCCGACATCCTCGTCGGCGATCTCGGCGGCTTTGCTGTACGCGGCGGCGGCGCGCTCGGAGGGCGGCAGCGGCTTCAGCACGCGGGTCATCTCGTCGAGCGCCCAGCGCAGGTTGATCGCCGTCGGGCGCGTCTCGTGCAGCTTGTGCCAGACCGCTTCAAGCGCGGCGTCGGACGGATCGTCGGCCATCTGCATGGCGACGCCGTAGGCGGCCGTCACGCCAATCAGCGGCGCGCCGCGTACCCACATGTCGCGGATCGCGGTGGCGATGCCGTCGACCGTGTCGACGGTCTCTATGCGGAAGGCATGCGGCAGCCAGCGCTGGTCGATGATGTCGACCGAGCGGCCGTCGGCATTCAGCCAGATGGTGCGGAAATGTTTCTCGCCGACCTTCATAGCCTCTGCTCCTTCTCGATCAGTCCGGCCAGGTTGTTCACCTCCTCAATGCCGTGGATGGCCTTGCGGTTCACCACGAGATGCCGGCCGAAGCGCAGCGCCTTGGCCTCGCAGGAGGCGCGCAGGTCGACATCCTCGATCGTCTCGAAATCGGCATTGTGGGCGAGGCCGAGGATGCGGCGGTGGCACTCGACGCCGGCAAAACCCAGCATGTCGTCGAACAGCTGATGCAGCACGTGGTCGAGCGCCTGCTCGGAGGCCAGCCGGTCGCCCTGATGCTCGAACAGGCTCTTCTCGTAAAGAATGCCGGTGCGCTCGGTGCGCCAAAGATGCGAGAATTCGGCGCGGAACACCGACCACGCCTCGACGATGACGCCGAGCAGGTAGTCGCGCATCTGCTCCCGATCGCTCGGGGCCTTCTCATGGCCGCGCTGCGAGAAGAAGGCCATCCAGAAATTGGCGAGCGCCATGCCGACGTCGAAGGCCATCGGCCCGTAGAAGGCGAATTCCGGGTCGATCATGCGCGTGTCGGCCTCGGTCACCATGATCGAGCCGGTGTGCAGGTCGCCATGCACCAGCGTCTCGGCATTGGCGGCGAAGAGATGTTTCAGCCGCTGCGCCTCCACCTTCAGGTCGCGGTCGGCGCGCAGCTCGGCGACAAGAGAGTCGAGCTGCGGCGAGGTGTGCCGGTTGAGTTTCGCCTCGAAATAGGGATCGGAGAAGACGAGGTTCTCGGTGATGTCGCACAGCTCGACATTGTCGGCGAACAGCGCGAGATCGGCCTTGCGATGCTTCGTTTCCATATGGAAGTCGGAGCCGCGGAACAGCGTGCGGGCCATGAACAGGCCGAGGTCTCGGCCGATCTTCGGATAGATGTTGCCGGCGATCAGCCCGCGCCGCAGGATGATGTGCGGCGACAGAAATTCCATGACGATCAGCGCCTGCGCCTCGTCGAAATGGAAGATTTTTGGCGTCGAGCCGGGGTCGCGCGCTTCCTGCCGGGTCAGCGCGTGATACTCGAAGAAGGAGCGTTTCAGCGGCAGCGGCCAGGAATCGCCGACGAGACGGACGTAGGGCAGCGCCTGCTTGACCACGACGCCGCCGGCCGGGCCTTCGACGATGAA
This sequence comes from Kumtagia sp., assembly GCF_059502445.1. Classification (NCBI taxonomy): domain Bacteria; kingdom Pseudomonadati; phylum Pseudomonadota; class Alphaproteobacteria; order Hyphomicrobiales; family Phyllobacteriaceae; genus Kumtagia; species Kumtagia sp. Next base: position 100,990 of record NZ_JCACER010000001.1, on the reverse strand, counting down.
GACGAGGTTGAGGTTGCCGTCGCCGACCTCGCGCACTCGCCAGGCGGTGACATCGTCTCCGATCCGCGACCGCATCGCCTCCAGCTTGCCCAATCGCACGGGCAAGGTCTCCACCGTCAATGCCTTGAAGGCATTCTCCGCCGTCATTTCTGTCCTCCCTGCCGACCGTCCTTGCGGTACGATAGCATGCGGCGGCAAACTAGGAATGCCGCTAGCAATTGTCAATCAACGTGACAATTGCTGAATGCCGTAAGACAAGGGCATCAAGTCATCTTATTGACAGCCGTACGCTATTACCGTACGAATTTTTCGTATGCATTCGATCCGTTCAGCATAAGGTCTCGCCAAGCTGATCGAGGCGAACGATGGGCGCGGGATTAAACCCGAACTCCTCAATCGTATTCGCAATATCCTCGCGGTGCTGATCGTCGCGAGCGATATGAACGAGGTCATGGGTGCGTCCGGCTGGCGCATCCACCAGTTGACCGGTAATCGTGCCGGCACATGGAGCATTTCCGCTTCCGGCAATTGGCGCATCACCTTCCGGATCGACAACGGCGAAATCGTCGACCTGAATCTTGAGGACTATCACTGATGAACGAGCTGCCTGTGGGAATGCTGCCGCCTCATCCGGGAACCTTCATCCGGGAGGAGATTCTGGAGCCTTTGAACCTTTCCGTGACGAAGGCCGCAACCGTGCTCGGCGTGCGGCGCGCCACGCTATCCGACCTGATCAACGCGAAAGCGAGCCTGTCGCCCGAAATGGCGCTCCGCGTCGAGAAGGCGTTCGGCGTCAAGATGGACACGCTTTTGCGCATGCAGGCCTGGCACGACAGCCAGGCCATGCGCGCCCGGTCCGCTCAGATTGTCGTGGAGCCGTTTAAGGCAACGACGAACTGATCGGCCTACCGGAGCGTCGCCGCGATGTTGCCGCCGTCGACGGTGGTGACGTCGGCGGTGGTGCGCTCGGCCAGCGCGTGGTGCAGGAAGGCCTGCGCCACATGCTCGGCCGTCACCTCCTGTCCGAGCAGGTTGCCGGACATATAATCCTTCTCCGAGAGGCCGCGCGCCTTGGAGCGGCTGGCGATCATGTCGGCGGTGAGCAGGCCGGAGCGGATGCGGTCGGCGTTGACGGCGTTGGAGCGCACGCCGATCGGGCCGTATTCCAGCGCGTACTGGCGCGACAGGAACAGCGTCGCCGCCTTGGGCAGGCCGTAGGCGCCGAAATTGGCGCCCGGATTGATCGCCTGCTTGGAGGTGTTGAACAGGAGCACGCCGCCGGTGCCCTGCTGCTTGAAGATGCGCACGGCGTTCTGCGCGGCGTTCTGGTGGGCGAAGAAGTTGAGCTCGAAACTCTTGCGCAGCAGCGCGTCGTCGAGTTCGCCGATCTTGCCCTCCCAGGCAGCACCCGCGTTGGAGACGAGAATGTCGAGGCCGCCATAGACTTCGACCGCCTTGTCGAAGGCGGTGCGCAGCGCGGCCGGATCGGTGATGTCGCAGCCGACGCCGATCGACTGGTTGCCGGCCTTTTTCGCGGCTTCCGCCGCCCGTTCGGCGTCGAGGTCGACGACGACGGCATGCGCGCCGTATTCGGCGAAGAGTTTCGCCGTCGCCGCGCCGATTGCGCCGGCACCGCCGGTGATCAGCACCACCTGGCCGGTCAGCGGCTTCGGCTTGTTGGCGGCGAGCTTCGCCTGCTCCAGCGACCAGTATTCGAGCTCGAACAGGTCGGAATGGACGAGCGGATGGAAGGTGCCGACCGCCTCGGCGCCCTTCACGGCCTCGATCCACATCTCGCCGACGTCCGACGCGATCTTCGCGTCCTTCAGCGTGCGGCCATGGCCGAACATGCCGAGCCCCGGCACCAGGGTGAGGCGCGGCATCGGGTCGAGCATGGTGCGCTTGACGTCGTCGCGGGCGTCGTTGCTGGTGAAGTAGTGTTCGTAGGTCTCGGCGAACTCCGCGACGCGCTTGTCGATGATCTCTCCGAAACCCTTCAGGTCGCCGGCGTCGGGCGCCGGCAGCACCATCGGACCGGTCTTGATGCGGATCGACAGGTCGGGCGTCGAAACGCCGGTCCTCGCCAGCGCCTCCAGCCGCGGCCCGCGCAGGAAGTCGAGGATCGCCGGCGAGGTGCGGAAGTCGCTGACCATGCGGTCGAAGCGGCCTTCCCCCTTGGCGACCGCGACGGCGCCGCGCAGCTTCGCGGCGATGTCGGCCGGCTTGGCGAGGTCGGCGGGCAGGGCCACCGGCGCCGGCGCGGTCTTGCCCGTGCTCGCGACGAAGTCCTCGGCCAGCGTCACGGCGTCGATCATGCGGTCATAGGCTTCCTTCGCCGTATCGCCGAAGGTGAAGATGCCGTGCTTGTCGAGGATCAGGCCGATGACCGACCTGTCCTGCTCGAACACCTCGGCCGCCGCCTTGGCGAGGTCGAAGCCGGGCTTGATGTAGGGCACGAAGCCGAAAGTCCTGCCGAACACCTTTTCGCAGATCGGCTTGCTGTCCTCCTGGTCGATCAGCGACAGGATGGCGGTGGAGTGCGTGTGGTCGACGAATTTGTGCGGCAGGAAGGCATGCAGCAGCGTCTCCACCGACGGGTTCGGGCCGCTCGGGTCGATCAGGTTGGCGCGCTGCAGCGCCACCATGTCCTCGTCCGACAGTTTGTCCAGCTTGCGCGCCTTGAGCAGCGGGTCGAGCTTCACCGCCGGCAGGCCCTGCGGCTCGATCACCCCCATGTCCCAGCCGCTGCCCTTGACGCAGAGCACGTCCCATTCGTCGCCGACCAGGTCTGTCATGGTGAGCTTGACGGAGGTGTTGCCGCCGCCATGCAGCACCAGCCGCGGCTCGCCGCCGAGCAGCCGGGTCGTGTAGACGCGCAGCGCCAGCTCGCGCCCGACGCCCTTCTTTCCATACGCCTCGACGAGGGCTTCGGCTTGCGTGTCGTTCCAGAGGTTCTTCATCGTCGTCTTCCAGTGTGTCCGGGTGTTTCGGGTTCGTTTCGGAGCCATGCGGCTGTGAGAGTGGCAGGCCGCGGGGCCGGCGTTCAGTGCGCGGGTGCCCGCGCTTTCTCCGCGTGCTCCAGCAGACGCCGCGCCATGCGGGTGCCGAGCACGAGATGCGTGCAGAGCCCGCCGGCCAGGGCGGCCTCGAGCGGCTCCAGCTTGTTGTCCTCCCGCACCACGACCAGCCGCCTGGGAATCGCCCGCAAGGTGTCGATGTCGGCGGCAATCAGGCGGCGGTTGTAGCCGCAGTCGAGCGCCCCGCCCCGCGCGTCGATGATGCGGCCGGCGACGACCCCCGCCGCGCCGGCGGCGCGCAGCTCGGCCAGCCCCCGCGCATCGACGGCGCCGCAGTTCACCACATGGCTGTCGGCGTCGACGGTGCCGATCGAGAACAGCGCGAGGTCGCAGCCGGCGATGCCGTCGAGCTGCTCGCGGATCACCGGTTCGGCCCGCAAGGCGGCGGCCAGATTCTCCGTGCTCAGCACCAGCGGCGCGTAGAGATTGAGACCCTTGGCGTTGAGGCGCCGTGCGATCTCCATGGTGCATTCGTCGGGTCGGTAGGAATAGGGGGCGCCGAGATTGCCGCAGAGCTGCACCACGGTGACGCCCTGCAGGTCGGCATGCGCCATCTGGTCGGCGATGGTGTAGACTGTGCGGCCCCAGGCGACGCCGATGCGGGAGCCGCGCTCGACCAGGCCCATGAAGACATTCGCGGCGACGATCGGGACGTCGGCGGTCGGATCGGAGGAATGGGCGCTGTCGGGCACCACCCACACCGCGTCGAGCCGCAGCGCGTCCTCCAGCCGGCGGGCGAGCACGTCCTCGGCGAAGAGCTGCGTTGAGGTCGATATGGTGACGATGCCGGTGTCGCGCGCCCGGCGCAGGTACATGGCCACCGAGGCGCGCGAGATGTCGAGCGCACGCGCGACCTCGTCCTGCGTCAACCCATGCGCATAGTAGAGCCACGCCGCCTTGTGTATGATCTGGTCCGCCGGACGGATCGTCATCAACGCCTCCTACTTTTGACAATAGTCACCGAGATTGACAAAAGTCAAATGCCGATCGGAGCGGTGAAGCAGGGGCGGCCGGGAAGCCACCGTCGCGCGTGTCATGAATCCGGACAGCAGCTTGACAGGCGAGCGGGTTTGCCCTTATGAGCCGGGCAACTCTTACGGGCGCGCTCTCGGGCGCGCCTTTCCGTTGGCCCTGCCGGGGCCGCAGTTCGACAGGCCAGACCGATGAAGATCAAGAACTCGCTCAAGGCCCTCAAGGGCCGCCATCGCGACAACCGCATGGTTCGCCGCAAGGGCCGCATCTACATCATCAACAAGAGCGCGCCCCGCTACAAGGCGCGCCAGGGCTGAGCCCTTGCCGCCGCGGCCGGCTCGCCGGCCGCGCATCACGCGATTTTCAGTTTGACGTTCCGCTTCCGGGGCCTAGAGTCCAGGGAATGCGGAATCGTTTTGTTTTGCTGACGGGACTTGCGCTGGCTTGGGCCGCCGCGCCCGCCCTTGCCGTCGAGACGGCGGCCGCCCCGCCGCAGCAACCTTCCGCCGAGAACCCCGAAGCCGCCGCGCCCAAGACGCAGGCCGAACGCATAGACGCGTTGTTCGTGTCGCTGAAGCGCGAGCGCAACGCCAAGGCGGCGGAGCGCATCGCCGGCCGCATCTGGCAGGAATGGAACGATTCCGGCAGCGCCACCACCGACCTGATGATGCAATGGTCGCAGCAGGCGATCGAGAAGAAGAAGTTCGATGTCGCGCTCGACTTCCTCGATCAGGTCGTGACCCTGTCGCCCGACTATGCCGAGGGCTGGAACCGCCGCGCCACCGTGCATTTCATGATGCGCAGCTTCGGCAAGTCGATGGCCGACATCGAAAGGACGCTGGAACTCGAGCCGCGGCATTTCGGTGCGATCTCCGGGCTTGCCCAGATCATGAAGGAAACCGACCGCAAGCAGCGCGCGCTCGACGCCTACCAGCGCGTGCTCGACATCTACCCCATGCTGCGCAGCGCCCAGGGCGAAGTGGCGACGCTGTCGGAAGAGCTGACCGGCGAAGGCATTTGATCGCGGCACGCCGGCCGGCATATAAGGCAGGACGTCGTCCGCCGGCAGTTTCCGTCCAGCATGAGCCTTTCTTCGACCGCCATTCTCCTGCTTGCTGTTCTTGTCCTGCTCGCCGCCGTCACGCGGCTCGGCGCCTGGTCGATCGCCCGCGCCCATCCGCCGGCCGGCGCCTTTGAAGAGATCGGCGGCGCGCGCATCCACTACGTCCACCATCCCGCGCCCACCGGCGCGGACCTGCCGCCGGTGGTCTTCATCCATGGCGCCAGCGCCAACCTGAACGACCAGATGGTGCCGCTGCGCCCGTTGCTGGAGAGCCGCGCCGAGACGTTGTTCTTCGACCGGCCGGGTCATGGCTGGTCGTCGCGCGGCAGCGGCCACGACACGCCGGAGGCGCAGGCGGCACTCCTGGCGGAGTTGATGCGGCGCCGCGGCATCGCCAGAGCGATCGTCGTCGGCCATTCCTTCGGCGGAGCGATCGCGGCCGCCTTCGCGCTTCACCATCCGGCGAAGGTCGCCGGGCTGCTGTTCGTCTCCGCCGCCACTCATCCGTGGCCGGGCGGCCGCACCTCTTGGTACTATTCGGTGGCGGCCCTGCCCATCGCCGGGCGGCTGTTTTCCGAGCTCGTCGCCTATCCCGCCGGCGCGCTCAGGATCGCGGCGGTGACGGATGAGGTCTTCGCTCCGAACCCAACGCCGAAGGATTATCTCGCCCGCGCCTCGATCGCGCTGGTGCTTCGCCCGGCGGCCTTCCGGGCGAACGCCGTCGACGTGCAGAGCCTCTATCCCGCCGCGCTCGTCCACGCGCCGCGCTATGGCGAGATCGCCGCGCCGACCGTGGTCATGTCCGGCGACTGCGACAGCGTCGTCTACGAGGAGGTCCATTCGCTCGGCCTGGCGCGCGACATCCCCGGGGCCGAACTGGTCTGGGTGAGAAATCTCGGCCACAAGCCGGACTGGATCGCCCCGGACCTGATCGTCGCGGCAGTGGAGAAGCTGTCCGGCAAGCCGATCGACCTCGCCGCCGCGGCGCGGGCCGTCGAGGCGCGGATCGCCGGCGATCGGTCGCGCAGGGCGGTTTGCGTCGATGAGAAGCCAGGCGGGCCGGAACTCGCGCCTTCGTAGCTCTCAGCGGCGTCCGTCGGTGCCGAGATAGGCTATCCTGAGCATGTTGGTCGAGCCGGGGGTGCGCAACGGCACGCCCGCGGTAATGATCACGCGGTCGCCCTCGCCGCCGAAGCCTTCGGCCTGGGCGATCGTGCAGGCGCGCTTGACCATGTCGTCGAGATCGGAAGCGTCGGGCGTGACCACGCAATGCGTGCCCCACAGCAGCGACAGCCGCCGCGCCGTCTCCACCACCGGCGACAGCGCGATGATCGGCACGCGCGGCCGTTCGCGCGCCGCCCGCAGGCCGGTGGTGCCGGAGGCGGTGTAGCTGACGATCGCCGACAGGTTGAGCGTCTCGGCGATCTGCCGCGCAGCCAGCGAGATGGCGTCGGCGCCGGTCGCTTCCGGCTCGGAGCGCTGCGCGTTGATGATGCTCGAATAGAGCGGGTCGCGCTCGACCTGCTCGGCGATGCGGTTCATCATCGCCACCGCTTCGACGGGATAGGAGCCGGCGGCCGATTCGGCCGAGAGCATGATCGCATCCGCCCCCTCGAAGACGGCGATGGAGACGTCCGACACCTCGGCGCGTGTCGGCACCGGCGCGGTGATCATCGATTCCAGCATCTGGGTGGCGACCACCACCGGCTTGCCGGCGCGCCGCGCGGCGCGGGTGATCTGCTTCTGTATGCCCGGCACCATCTCCAGCGGCATTTCGACGCCGAGGTCGCCGCGCGCCACCATCAGCGCATCGGAGAGTTCGATGATCTCGGCCAGCCGGGTAACCGCCTGCGGCTTCTCGATCTTGGACATCAGCAGCGCCCGGCCACGCGCGATCTTGCGCGCCTCGGCAAGGTCGTCCGGCCGCTGGATGAAGGACAGCGCCACCCAGTCGACGCCGGTCGCCAGCACCGCGTCGAGATCGGCGCGGTCCTTCTCGGTCAGCGCGCCCACCGGCAGTTCCGTGTCTGGCAGGCTGACGCCCTTCTTGTCGGAGATCCGGTCGCCCGCCACCACGATCGTTCCGATCGACCGGCCGTCGCAGCGCACCGCCTTCAGCTGCAGCTTGCCGTCGTCGATCAGCAGGCGGTCGCCGACGGCAACAGACTGCAGGATCTCCGGATGCGGCAGGTGCACGCGCCGGGCGTCGCCGGGCGTCGGATCGTCGTCGAGGGTGAAGGCCTGGCCGACCTCGAGCGCCACCTTGCCGTCGGCGAACTTGCCGACCCGGAGCTTCGGACCCTGCAGGTCGGCGAGGATGCCGATCGGCCGTCCCAGCTCCTGCTCGACCGACCGGATGCGTTCGACCAGCGTGCGCATCAGCGCATGGTCGCTGTGGCTCATGTTGATGCGGAAGACATCCGCACCCGCCTCGAACAGCTTGCGGATCATCTCGACCGACGACGACGCCGGACCGATGGTTGCGAGGATCTTGACCTTGCGGCTGCGTCTCATGGCGGCGAAGCTCCGTTTGCTGCGGCGTTCGCGCCGTCTGCGGGCTGATCAGTCAGCTGAACCATCCAGCTCGCCTGCTCGGCCGTGTCGTATTCCTGGAAGCCGACGCGCTGGAAACCGCGCGCGACGCAGTCCGTGACACCGGCGATCTTGAATTCCTTCTCGGCCACGCACATCGTGATCGGGCCGTCCCAGCGGCCGCCGCGCTCGGCGTCCTCGGCATAGAGATAGTAGAAGCGCGACGACAGCGGCCCCTCGATCAGCGTCTTGCAGCTCGAGCCGTCGATATGCCACCAGCCCTCGGTCACCCAGCCCGCCTTGGCGCGGTAGCCGATGCCGACGCCGACGAGATTCTGCGTGGCGTTGCAGACGCGGAAATCGGCTCGCGCCTGGCTCGTGCCCAGAGCTAGTCCCGCCGCGAAAACGGCGGCCGCGGCGACGGCGCAGTGCCTGCGCTGGCCGGCGGCAAGGACCATTCCCATACCTCTCGAAATCGACGAAATCATCTCGGAGACCCCTTTTCGGCAAACTGCGCGTGCATGTCAACGCGCCCGGCCGCCCGATCCAATCGATTTAATGACCGGCGCACCGTCCGCCTTGCCCGCACTACCGATGTCGGCCGCAAGATTGTCGAAACAACGGCATTGCGCCAGTCCCCGCTTCATGGAAAGACGCGCCATCCTGCCGCATGAATTGAGATTCCAGATGACACGCATGGCAGTTTTCGCCCCGTTCGAACTGATCGAGGGCGACCGCCGCAGGGGCATCGTGCTGGTTGCCGATCATGCCCGCCGCGATCTTCCGGAGGAATATGGCGACCTCGGGCTGCCCGCCGGCGAATTCGAACGGCACATCGCCTACGACATCGGTGTCGAGACGGTGCTGCGACGGCTTGCCGCGCGGCTCGGTGCGCCGGCCGTCTTCGCCGCCTTCTCGCGGCTGCTGATCGACCCCAATCGCGGCGAGGACGACCCGACCCTGATCCGCCAGCTTTATGACGGCACCGTCGTGCCGGCCAACTACCCGATGGACGCCGAGGAGCGCGAGCGGCGGCTAGCGCGCTACTATCGCCCCTACCACGATGCGGTGTCGGCGATGGTGGCGTCGGTGGCGCATGAGAGCGGCGCGCCGCCGCTGATCTTTTCCGTGCACTCCTTCACCCCGGTCATGCAGGGCCGCCCGCGGCCGTGGCACGCCGGCGTCCTGTGGGACAACGACGATCGAGTCGCGCGGCCGCTTATCGACATGCTGGCGGCCGATCCGCTGCTGACCGTCGGCGACAACGAGCCCTATGACGGCGCCCTCAAGGGCGACACCATGTACCGGCACGCCATCGTCAACGGCTTCGCCCACGCCCTGATCGAGATACGCCAGGACCTGATCGCCGAAGAGGCCGGCGCCGCAGCCTGGGCCGACAGGCTCGCGCCCATCGTTGACGCGATCAACCGCCGGCCCGATATACACGAAGTCAGGCGCTACGGCTCGCGCACCGGGCCGCTATGAAGGAGGCATCGATGCCGGAACTCACCGAAGAGCAGAAACGCGATTTCGAGGCGGCGGCGTTCCGCAGGCTGGTCGCGCATCTGCGCGAACGCAGCGACGTGCAGAACATCGACCTGATGAACCTCGCCGGCTTCTGCCGCAACTGCCTGTCCAACTGGTACCGCGAGGCCGCCGAGGCCGCCGGCGCGTCGCTGTCCAAGGACGAGTCCCGCGAGATCGTCTACGGCATGCCTTATGCCGACTGGCAGGCGCTCCACCAGACAGAGGCCTCCGACGCCAAGAAGGCGGCCTTCGAGGCCAGCCGGCCGAAGGATCACTGAATCCCGGGAACTGCCCCTTCGGCAGCGCGCGTCGCTCTTGACCCTGCCAGCCGCTTCGGGCATCGAACCGCGTCCGCCGCGGCCCTGCCGAGTCGCGGCATGAACGAATTCGCCGATCCGGAGACAGACATGGCCGAAGACATCACCGAATCCAGCCAGACCGTGGCGGCCGGCCAACTCAAGGCCTTCATCGAGCGCATCGAGCGGCTGGAGGAGGAGAAGCAGACCATCGCCGACGACATCAAGGACGTCTATGCCGAGATGAAGGGCACCGGCTTCGACACCAAGGCGGTGCGCACCATCATCCGCCTGCGCAAGAAGGACGCCAACGAGCGCCAGGAGGAGGAGGCGATCCTCGACCTCTACATGGCCGCCCTCGGCATGGCCTGAGGCAAAGCCGCCGTACCGGCTCCCCGCCGGCTCGGCCCTGCAATCGTTTTTCGCCGGCTCAGGCCACGTCCAGCACGATCTTGCCGATGTGCTGGCCTTCCTCCATCCGCTCGTGCGCCCGCCAGGCTTCCTTGAGCGGGAAGATCATGTCGAGCAGCGGCTCGATCCGCCGGGTGGCGAGCAGCGGCCAGACCTGCGCCTCCAGCGCGGCGGCGACCGCGCCCTTGAACTCGAGCGAGCGCGGCCGCAGCGTCGAGCCGGTGTGGACGAGCCGCTTCACCATCAGCTTCGAGAAGTCGGCGCTCGCCACCGCGCCGGCCTGCGTGGCGATCTGCACGATGCGGCCCTCGACCGCGGCGGCGGAATAGTTGCGGCCGACATAGTCGCCGCCCACCATGTCGAGGATGACGTCGGCGCCCTTGCCATCGGTGAAGCTCTTCACCTGTTCGACGAAATCCAACTCGCGATAGTTGATGGCGAGGTCGGCGCCGAGCTTGCGGCAGGCCTCGCATTTCTCCTCGCCGCCGGCGGTGACGATGACGGTGGCGCCGAACGCCTTGGCGAGCTGGATGGCGGTCGTGCCGATGCCGGACGTGCCGCCATGCACCAGCAGCGTCTCGCCGGGCTTCAGCGCACCCCGCTCGAACACGTTGTGCCAGACGGTGAAGAAGGTTTCCGGCAGCGCCGCCGCCTCGGTCATGGTGAAGCCGGCGGGTATCGGCAGCGCCTGCGCTTCGGGAACCTTGCAGAATTCGGCATAGCCACCGCCGGGGGCAAGCGCGCACACGGCATCGCCGACGCGCCACCGCCGCGCTCCCGCGCCGAGCGCCGCCACCTCGCCGGCAACCTCCAGCCCCGGCAGATCGGAGGCGCCGGGCGGCGGCGGATAGGCACCCTTGCGTTGCATGACGTCCGGCCTGTTGACGCCGGCGGCGCGCACCCTGATCAGGATCTCGCCCTCGCCCGGCTCGGGCACCATCCGCTTCTCCGGCTTCAGCACCAGCGGCCCGCCGGGCTGGGAGATCGCCACGGCGGTCATCCGCGCCGGAATTTTCACGTCACCTGCCATCGTCGCTCCAAACCGATTCGTCCGGCATTTGCCTCCGGGCCTCCCCCTTATGTAATCTCGCCGCCGATCTGGCAAACCGGAGGACAACCCGATGGCCGTGTTCGACGAGGAGCCGCGCAAGCCGGCGAGCGCGCATGTGGTGGGGCAGGATATTTCGTTGATGTCTGCGGACGAGCTGAGCGAGCGGATCGCCCAGCTCACCGCCGAGATCGCCCGCCTGGAGGAGGAGCGCGGCCGGCGCGGCGCCACCAAGTCGGCGGCCGAGGCGCTGTTCCGAAGGTGAGAACGGACGGTTATCGGCGGCAATGTCGCTAACAATAATTGCGCTGTTTATGTTATGGGTTGCGACGGTAGCACCAAGAGGAGGCTGCGCCGTGAACGTGTCGATCGGAAAACGCTGGGAAAATTCGTCAACGACCTGGTGAGGGAGGGCCGCTATGGCTCGCAGAGCGAGATCGTGCGGGAGGGGCTGCGTCTGGTGGAGGAGCGCGAGGCGAAGTTGAAGGCCTTGCGCGAAACCATCGATGCGTCGATTGCGCAGGGCGGCAGTCACAGTGCCGACGAGGTCGATGCCTACATCGACGAGCGCCTCGATCAATGGGAAGCTGCCCAGGCCCAGGGCAAATAGTGGCAAGGCTGCGATATACCGACGCTGCGCGGGCTGATATCGCCGACATCACGCTTTACATCGCGCGGGAGACGGAAGCCGCAGGGTGGCCGAGAACTTCCGCGAACAGATTCATCAAAAATGTCGGCATCTTGCGAGGTTGCCCGGCAGCATGGGCCGGCCACGACCGGAGTTGCGGGCGGATCTGCGCAGCGTGGCCTTCAAGAACTATGTGATTTTCTTCCGCTATCGGGATGACGTGTTCGAGGTCGTCGACGTGATGGCGGGGCATCGGGACATCGAAGACTATTTTGGCGGGGATGAGACATAGTCATCCACGCGGAGAGAACTCCCCGAACCAGCCTACGCCGAGCGTCGGTCGAGCGTGGTCACGCTATCGACGGAATCGGCTATTGTATCGGAGGCGCTTCGTACCTCTGACTCGGATTGAATCATGTTCGCGACCTACCGGCCGATCCTCTCGCTGCTGCGCGGCACCGCCTTCCTGCTCGCCGCATCGGGCCTGCACGGCCTGCTTCTGCCGCTTCGCGGCCAGGCCGAGGGATTTTCCACCGCGGTGCTCGGCCTGCTCGGCACCGCCTGGGCCGGCGGCTTCGTCGCCGGCTGCTTTTTCGCACCGCGCCTGGTGCGGCGCGCCGGTCATGTGCGCGCCTTCGGTGCCTTCGCCGCGTCCGGCGCCATCATCGCCCTGCTGACCGGGCTGTGGATCCACGAGGTCTCCTGGATCGTGCTGCGTGCCGCCACCGGCTTCACCATGGCCGGCGCCTTCATGGTGATCGAGAGCTGGCTGAACGAGAAGGCCACCAACGAGAACCGCGGCACCGTCTTCGGCCTCTACATGATGGTCACCTACGCCTCGATCATGGCCGGGCAGATGATCGTGGCGGCGGGCGACATCCGTTCCGATTCGCTGTTCATGGTCGCCGGCATCTTCTTCTGCCTGGCGCTGCTGCCGACAGCCATGTCGACCGCCGACACGCCGAAGCCGCTGCAGGACGTGTCGCTCGACGTGAAGGGGCTCTACGTCAATTCGCCGGTCGCCTCGGTCGGCTGCCTGCTGATCGGGGTCGCCAACGGCGCCTGGGGCACGCTCGGCGCCGTCTACGGCGCGCGCATCGGCGTCACCACGGCCGAGATCGCGCTGATGATGAGCCTTGTCGTCGTCGCCGGCGCCTCCCTGCAGCTGCCGATCGGACGCATCTCCGACCGCACCGACCGCCGCTACGTGCTGGCGGCGGCGGGAGCCGGCGCGGCGGTGTTCGGCCTGCTGGTCTTCTTCGTGGCGCCGCGCGCCGGCGCCGTGGTGATCGCCATGACGGCCTGCTACGGCGCGCTCGCCTACACGCTTTATTCGCTGGCCGTCGCCCATGCCAACGACCACGCGGCGCCCGAGGACTTTGTGAAAGTGTCGGGCGGGCTGCTGCTGCTCTACGGCTTCGGCACGATGATCGGTCCGGTCATCGGCGCCTCGCTGATGAGCTGGATGCGGCCGGAGAGCCTGTTCCTGGCCACCGCGCTCGCTCATCTCGGGCTCGCCGCCTACACGCTGCTGCGCATCTCGCGGCGCGCGCCGGTGCCCGTCGAGGCACGCGAGGCATTCACCACGCTGCCCTCCGAGCGCGGCGCCACCCCCGAGGCGGCGCGGCTCGATCCGCGCACGCCGGCCGAACAAGAGGGTTGAGAATCCGCCGCGCTTGCATGAAGCTGGCGCGCCCGGAACGCAATGCCGGCATCCGGCCAAACCTCGTCGCGGAGGGTAGGGGCATGCTCAACGACGCCTTCGTCGCCATTTCCGATCCGAACCGCCGGCATCTCCTGGAGGAGCTGCGCCGCGGCCCCAAGACGGTCGGCCAGCTCGCCTCGGGCCTGCCGGTGTCGCGCCCGGCGGTCTCGCAGCATCTCAAGGTCCTGCTCGATGCCGGCCTGGTGAGTGCGCGGGCCGACGGCACACGGCGCGTCTATGCGGTGAGCGCGCCGGGATTCCTCAAGCTCAACATCTGGCTGGACCAGTTCTGGCAGGCTTAGCTTAGCGGCGGCGGGCGCCGCCGTATAATCGACGAAGACCCACGCCGGCGTCAGTGCGCTGCAAGGAGCGGCCGGACCGTTGCGATGCCCGCTGCAAATCCGCTCCACGAAATGGGTCGGGCGTATCGCGCGAACAACAGGGACATCAGGCCGCTGAGGGAAATGGTTCGGCAGCGGCAGCCAGGAAACTACGAAAACTACCCTGAGGGCCAGCGGCAGACATGCCGCCGGCTGCCTTCAAGGTCGGTCTATGGTTCTCTTCAGTGCGTGGTATGCCGCAACTTCTCAATCTCGTCCTTGATCGCCAACTTGCGCCGCTTGAGACTGACGATTTCGAGATCGTCCACCGACGGATGCGTCAAAGCTTCGTCGATCTGGCGCTCGATGTCGCCGTGCTTCCGCTGCAGCTCGTCAAGGTGGTTGGCAAGAGACATGATTGCTGCTCCCTTCATGGTTTCCTCGATCGTCCGCATCTGAAGCGGCGCCCGCCCATGCCGCCTCGCGACGGTACGGTGACAGTCTGCCACCAGATTGTGGCAATGTCGAATGCCGCGTGGTAGCATTTCCTGAACCGGCGAAATGTGGTATTCAATCCGCGCCGGGTGGGCTGGCGCGCCCGGACCCGCCCCCATAGGTGCACGCAGCGCCGGAACTTCTGCTGACGGAAGCCATGTCCGACCAGGATCAGACCGAGATTCGTCTTGAGTTTGCAAAGCTTAAGCAGGAGCACGCCGATTTCGACGCAGCCATCAACGCGATGATCGCCATGGCCTGCGACCCGCTGCAGATCCAGCGCATGAAGAAGAAGAAACTGGTGATCAAGGACCGGCTGGCGAAGCTCGAAGACCGGATGATCCCGGACATAATTGCGTGACCGGCCGGCGGGCCGGACGCAGGCGATCTGCCTGCCCCGCAACGAGAGTCATCCCCGGCATTTGCGATTGCTTTCCGCCGCGGCAATGGCAAAGATCGCTGGCGTGGCTGCGACCGGCGGCATAGCCTGATCGGCGGTCGACCGGCGTGTCATGGGAGGGTGCGACGATCCACGTCCTGGCTGCCCTGCACAGCAAGGAGACGAGCCCTGCCGGGACCTCGCAGCGCGTGGCCTATTCCGGCGCGGTGCTGGGCTGGTTTCTCTCGGCGGGCGTCTACATAGCCGCGCGATGGGCGAACGCCGAAATGCCGCCATGGACGCTGTGCTTCTGGCGGCTGACGCTTGCCTGCGCGCTGCTGCTCCCCTTCGTACGCCATCACTTTCCGGTCATGCTTCACCTCCTGCGGTCGAGGCCGATCGAACTGCTGGTGGTCGCCGGCATCGGCCTGACCCTCTGCCAGGGGTTGCTCTACACGGCGCTGCACTTCACCGATGCGACGACGGCCGGCATCATCATGGCGCTTTCGCCGGTGATGACGATGATCCTGGCCCGGCTGATCCTCGGTGAGACATTGAGCGGATGGCAAGGGGTGGGCGCCGTCCTGTCCCTCCTCGGCATGATCGTGATCGTCGCGCATGGCGACCTCGCCGCCCTCGTCCGGCTGCAGGTGAACCCGGGGGAGCTGCTGATCTTCGTCAGCGCGCTCAGCTGGGCCCTCTACACCGTCCTGCTGCGGCGTCTCAAATTCGACGTCGAGCGCCTGCCATTGCTGGTTCTGCTGCTGGGCGCCGGCGCGATCGTGGCAGCTCCGCTCTATGGGCTGGAGCTCATCTGGGACGAACGGTCGGCGCTCGACGGCAAGGGTCTTCTCGCCCTTGCCTATGTTGCCGGCCCGGGCGGGGCCTTCATGTATTATCTTTACAACCGTAGCGTCGACACGCTGGGTGCCAGCCGCGCAGGCATGCTGCTGTATCTTCAGGCCGTCTTCGTTGCGCTGCTGGCCTTCCTGCTGCTGGGCGAGAGCCTGCATGGATATCATGTGGCCGGCGCGGCCATCATCGTCTGCGGGCTTCTGATCGCCAACATGATCAGGTCGACGCCCAATGCGGCTTCCGGCCGGACGAGCGGCTGAGGCGGCGCCCGCGCCGGGTCGCGGCCGCGCTTGCATCACAGGCGCCTGCGGAGGAAACCTTCTACGCCAGCCGTCCTTGCGACCAGGGCGGATTTCCGCTAAGCGCGCCGCATGCCGCCGACCGGGAGACGAAGCGTGGCCGACGTCGCGATCATCATGGGCAGCCAGTCCGACTGGGCGACGATGCGCCACGCCGCCGAGACGCTGGATGCGCTCGGCGTCGCACATGACGACAGGATCGTCTCGGCGCACCGTACGCCGAAGCGGCTCTACGACTTCGCCACCGGTGCCAAGGCCGCCGGCTACAAGGTGATCGTCGCCGGCGCCGGCGGCGCGGCGCACCTGCCCGGCATGACGGCGGCGCTGACGCCCTTGCCGGTGTTCGGCGTTCCCGTTGAATCCAAGGCGCTGTCCGGCCAGGATTCGCTACTGTCGATCGTGCAGATGCCGGCCGGCATTCCCGTCGGCACGCTGGCCATCGGCCGCGCCGGCGCCGTCAACGCTGCGCTGCTCGCCGCCGCCGTGCTGGCGCTCGGCGATCCGGATCTGGCGATGCGTCTCGACGACTGGCGGGCGCGGCAGGCCGATGCGGTCGCAGAGGCGCCGACCGACGCATGAGCGCTCCGCTCCCCATCGGCTCGACCATCGGCATTCTCGGCGGCGGCCAGCTCGGCCGCATGCTGGCGATTGCCGCCGCCCGGCTCGGCTACCGCACCGTCGTGCTCGAGCCGCAGCCCGATTGCCCGGCCGCGCAGGTCGCCAGTGCCCAGATCGTCGCGGCCTATGACGACTCCGCCGCCCTCGACGAGCTCGCCGCCCTGTCGGCTGTCGTCACCTACGAGTTCGAGAACGTGCCAGTGGCCGCCGCGGCGCGGCTTGCCGGAAACGTCCCGGTCTTCCCGCCGGCCAAGGCGCTGGAGGCCGCGCAGGACCGGCTCGTCGAAAAATCCTTCCTCAACCGCGTCGGCGTCTCCACCGCCGATTTCCGCGCCGTCGACAGCGATGACGACCTGCGCGCCGGCCTCGCGGCGTTCGGCGGCAGCGGCGTCCTGAAGACACGGCGCCTCGGTTATGACGGCAAGGGCCAGCGCCTCTTCCGCGACCATGCGGGAGACGTCGCCGGCAGCTTTGCCGCCATGGGCGGCGTGCCGCTGATCCTGGAAAGCCTGGTGCCGTTCGCGCGCGAGATCTCGATCATCGCCGGGCGCGGCGTTGACGGCGCCATGGCCGCCTATGATCCCGCCGAGAACGTTCATCGCGCCGGTATCCTGCACAGCTCCACCGTGCCGGCGGCCATCTCGCCGAACACGGCCGAGGCGGCACGCGAGGCGGCTTTCTCGATCCTGCGGGCGCTCGATTATGTCGGCGTCATCGGCGTCGAGTTCTTCGTGCTTGCCGACGGCCGCCTGCTTGCCAACGAGATGGCGCCGCGCGTCCACAATTCCGGCCACTGGACGGAGGCCGCCTGCGCCGTCTCGCAATTCGAGCAGCACATCCGCGCCGTCGCCGGGCTGCCGCTGGGCGACGCCAACCGCCACAGCAATTGCGTGATGGAAAACCTCATCGGCGACGACATCGAGCGCACGCCCGCGCTGCTCGCCGAGCCCAACCTGGTACTCCACCTCTATGGCAAGGCGGAGGCGCGGCCGGGCCGCAAGATGGGCCACTTCACCCGGATCGCCGCCCGGTCCTGACCGGTAGCGGCGGTGAATCGGCTCCAGGCCGGGGACGACGGTCAGTAGTCGCTGAGCTTGATGCCGGGCTCGTAGTCCTTGCCGTCAACGTCCTTCACCACCGCCTGACCGCACATCATGGTCTTGGTCTCGGCGTTGAAGGAATAGGTGGGCGAGCCGAACAGGTGCCAGCCCTTGTTCAGGGCCGCGGTCACCTTGTGGCAGAAGGCGGAATCGTCCGGTCCGCTGAGGAAACGGTAGAGTTTCATGGGTCCTTCTCCGATCGGTCCGTCGCCGGCGCGGCGGCAGCGCGGGCAAGCAACCGCTGCGCCTGGGCAAGGTGAAGCCGCTCCACCATGCGGTCGTCAAGCACAATCACGCCCTTGCCGGCGTTTTCAGCCAGCGCGAAGGCCTCGACGATCCGCCTGGCTTCCGCAACGGCCATCTCGGACGGGGAGAAGGCGGCGTTGGCCGGGCCGATCTGCGCGGGATGAATCAGCGTCTTGCCGTCGAAACCCATCGCCGCCGCCTCGGCGCATTCCAGCTCGAAGAGCGCCGCAGTGCGGAAATCATTCATGACGCCGTCGAGCGCCACCAGCCCGCCGGCGCGCGCGGAGAGCACGATCTGCATCAGCCACGGCACCAGGTAGCGGCGGTCAGGCGTGGCGAGCACGCCGGTTTCCTTAACGAGGTCGTTGGTGCCGGCGACCAGCCCGGCCAGCCGCGCCGCCGAGTCGCGGCCGAGCTCGGCGATCGCGCCGAGGTTGAGCAGGCCGCGCGGCGTCTCCACCATCGCCCACAGCTTCACCCGTTCCGGCACCGCCTCCTCGTCGAGCAGGTCGCCGGCCTCCAGCAGGTCGCGCGGCGTGTCGACCTTGGGCAGCAGGATGCCGTCCGGCTCGAGCGTTCGGGCGAGCGCGAGGTCGTCGGCGCCCCATTCGGTCGCGAGCGCGTTGATGCGCACGATCGCGGTCGGCGAGCCAACCGGCCTGCGGCCGAACCAGTCCTTCAGATTGGCGCGCGCCGCCTGCTTGTCACCGGGTGCCACGGCATCCTCGAGGTCGAGGATGACGGCGTCGCAGGCGAGCGAGCCCGCCTTGGCCAGCGCCTTGGGATTGGAGGCGGGCACGTAGAGCACGGAACGGAAGGGCTTTTCGACGGCTGCGGCCATCCGTCCTTCTTGCCCGGCGTCGCCGGCCCTTGCAAGAGCTTGCCTTGTCCCGCGGTTGCTGCTTGGTAAGCCGATGACGGCATTGGAACGGAAGCATCATGGCTCGCTACGACATCGTCATCATCGGCGGAGCGATCGTCGGCAGCTCGGTCGCCTGGTATCTGCGCGAGGAGGGCTTTTCCGGCACCATCGCCCTGATCGAGCGCGATCCGCAATTCACCCGATCCGCCACCACGCTGTCGGCGGCCTCCATCCGCCAGCAGTTCTCCATCGCCGAGAACATCCGGCTGTCGCAGTTCACGCTTTCGCTGTTTCGCCGCCTGCCCGAGGAATTCGGCGCGGAGGCCGACATCGGCTTTCGCGAGAAAGGCTATCTCATCCTCGCCAGCGAAGACGGGCTGCCGGTGCTCAAGGCCAATCACACGGTACAGGCCGCGGAGGGCGCCGACATCCTGCTGGAGGACGCCGCCGCGCTGTCCCGCCGCTTCGCCTGGCTGTCGACCGAGGGTGTCGCCGCCGGTGCCTATGGCCGCAGCGGTGAGGGCTGGTTCGACGCGCACGCGCTGCTGATGCTGTTCCGCAAGGCGGTGCGGACGAAGAACGTCGACCTTGTCACCGCCTCGGTCGCCGGGATCGAGCGCGACGGCGCGCGGGTGACGGCCGTCACCCTGGACAACGGCGAACGGCTCGAAGCCGGCATCGTCGTCAACGCCGCCGGCCCGAACGCCGGCAGGGTGGCGGAAATGGCCGGCATCGCGCTGCCGGTCGAGCCGCGCAAGCGCAGCGTCTTCGTCTTCGAGGCGCGCGAAAAATTCGACGACATGCCGCTGCTGGTCGACCCGTCCGGCATCTATGTGCGGCCGGAAGGCGCGGTCTACATCACCGGCGGCGCCGAATCCGAGGAGAACGAGGGATCGGCCGATCCGGCCGACTTCGATCCGGACTGGCCGCTCTTCGAAGAAGTGATCTGGCCGGTGCTCGCCACCCGCATCCCTGCTTTCGAGGCGATCAAGCCGACGCGCGCCTGGGCCGGCCACTACGACTACAACACGCTCGACCAGAACGGCGTGGTCGGGCGGCATCCGGAGATCGGCAATTTCCTGTTCGCCAACGGCTTCTCCGGCCACGGCCTGCAGCAGGCGCCGGCCGTCGGCAGGGCGCTGGCCGAGCTGGTCGTGCATGGCGGCTACCGCACGGTCGACTGCTCCGCCTTCGGCTACGAGCGGATCGCGGCGGGCAGGCCGTTCCGCGAGCTGAACGTGATCTGAGCAGCGTCAGCCGAACCGCCACACCGTGGTGCGCTTCACCTCCGCATCCTCCAGCGCCCGGGTGACCGGCACCTCGTAGACGGCGAGCTTTTCCAGCCGCTGCTTCGGCAGGTAGGCGCGGCCGGGATCGCCGACCAGCACCGTCGCCCCGCGCGCGGCGAGTGCCGAGAACCACGGTTTCAGCCGGTCGGCGAAGGCGCGGTCGTAGAAGACGTCGCCGGCGAGCACGACGTCCCAGCCCTCGTCGCGCCCGACCAGGTCCTCCGCCGAGAACACGATCCGTACGTCGTTGGCCTCGGCGTTCAGCGCGATCGCGGCCTCGCAGAAGGGATCGATATCGGCGGCGAGCACCCGTCCCGCGCCGGCCTTAGCCGCGGCTATGGCGACCAGGCCGGAGCCCGTGGCGAAATCGAGGACGGAGAGGCTGCGCACGATTTCCGGATGATCGAGCACATGGCGGGCGAGGCCCTGCCCGCCGGCCCAGGCGAACGCCCAGAAGGGCGGCTGCAGGCCGATCTGCTGCAGCTCGTCCTCGGTGCGGTGCCAGAGGTCGTGCGCCTCGTCGGCGAGATGGAGCCGGATCTCCGGCACATGCGGCGGCGCCATCAGCGCCGTGTTGGCGCGGATGAACGGCGTCCTGTCGCCGACGCGCGGACGTGCCGCCGGCGACCCGGTCACGGCGCGGGGTCGACCCCGCCGACGCGGCAGATCTCGCGCCATTCGTCCGGCTGCACCGGCTGCACGGACAGCCGCGAATTGTTGACCAGCACCATCTTGGCGAGCTTCGGATTGGCCCTGCAGTCGTCCAGCGTCACCGGCTTCGGCACATCCCTGACGGCGCGGATGTCGACGCATTCCCAGCGCGGGTCGTCGGTGGTCGAGTCGGGATGCGCCAGCTTGCACACCTCGGCGATGCCGACCACCGCGAGGCCCTCGTTCGAGTGATAGAAGAAGCCGAGGTCGCCGATTTGCATGGCGCGCATGTTGTTGCGCGCCTGGTAATTGCGCACGCCGTCCCATTCCTGGCCGGCCTTGCCCTTGGACTTGAGCATGTCCCACGAAAAGGCGCTCGGTTCGGATTTGAAGAGCCAGTACTGCACGGTGCTTCCCCTCGTCTCAGATCCGCGGCGCTCAGGCGGCCGGATTGTTGAACACCCAGTTCCACGGCCGGATGTCGACGGATTCGAACAGGCCGGCCTTGGCGTAGGGATCGCCCGCGGCGATCGCCTCCGCCGCGGCAAGGTCCGCCGCCTCGACGGCGACCAGGCTGCCGCATGGCTTGCCGTCGCCGTCGAGGAAGGGGCCGGCGAACTTCAGCGTGCCCTCGGCATTGAGCTTGTTAAGGTATTCGACATGGGGCGGGCGGTTGTCCATCCGCGTCTGGAGGTGGCCGGGCTTGTCCTTGCAGGTGAAGACGAAAATCATGGATTGCTCCTCGTTCGATGCTTTCTAATGCAAGGCGCGGTCGGCGGGAAAGGCCACGGAGTTCATTTCAGTCGGCCTCCGCCTTCAGCGGCCGCGACATCAGGCTTTCGACCGCCTGCGAAATCGTCAGTTTTCCCGCCAGGATTCTTGCCGTCGCGGCGATGATCGGCGCGTCGACGCCCTTCTGGGCGGCGATGCGCACCGCGATGCCCGCCGTCGCCACGCCTTCGGCGAGCGGCCGGCCAGCCAGCGGCTCGCCGCGTCCCAATGCCAACCCGTAAGCGAAGTTGCGCGATTGCGCCGACGCGCAGGTCAGCACCAAGTCACCCAGTCCCGACAGGCCCATCAGCGTCTCCGGCTGCGCACCGAAGGCAATGCCGATGCGCCGCAGCTCGACGAAGCCGCGCGTCACCAGAGCGGCCTGCGCGCTGGCGCCGAGCCCGGCGCCCTGCGCCGCGCCGGCTGCGATCGCCAGCACGTTCTTCAGCGCGCCGCCGATCTCGACGCCGGTCTGGTCGCCGGTCGAATAGCAGCGGAAGGTCGGCGTCGACAGCAGCGCGGCGAGGTCGGCGGCGAGCGCCTCATCCCTTGCCGCGACCACGACGGCTGTCGGCATGGCGCGCGCCACGTCGGTCGCGAAGCTCGGGCCGGACAGGGTCGCGGTGCTGCTGCCCGGGCAGGCTTCCGCGGCGATCTCGGACAGCAGCCTGCCGGTTCCGCTCTCGATGCCTTTGGCGCACAGCACCAGCGGCGCGCCGGCGGGAAGATGCGGCCCGGCCGACGCCAGGGTGTCGCGCAATGCCTGTGCCGGCACGACGACGAGTACGGTTTCGGCGCCGGCGAGTGCTGTCGCAATGTCGGTCGTGGCCCTTATCCCGGCCTCGAAGGCGAGGTCCGGCAGGTAGCGCGGATTGCTGCCCATGGCGATCGCCTCGGCAGCCTGCGGTTCGCGCGCCCACAGCGACACCTGACGGCCGGCACGTAGTGCCGTAAGAGCAAGCGCCGTGCCCCAGGCACCGCCGCCGAGCACGCAAACGCGGCTCATGCCTTGGCGCCCCGGCGGCCGGAGCCGACGACCGGTGCCGACACGCTGTCGAGCGGCCAGCGCGAGCGCGGCGAAAAATCCATGCCGTCGGCTTGCGCGAGCCCGGCGCGCAGCCGTTCGATGCCCGCCCAGGCGATCATCGCCGCATTGTCGGTGCACAGCGCCAAGGGCGGCGCGACGAAACCGAAGCCGTTGTCGGCGCAGAGCTTTTCCAGGGTCGAGCGCACCAGCCGGTTGGCCGCCACGCCGCCCGCCACCACCAGCGCCGGCCCCGCCGCGTCCGGGTATTCGGCGCGGAACCGCTCCAGCGCCCGCGACACCCGGTCGGCGAGCGCGTCGGTGACGGCCGCCTGGAACGACGCGCATATGTCGGCGACGTCCTGCTCGCTGAGCGGCGCGATGGCGGTCGCGGCCTGCCGGACAGCGGTCTTCAGGCCCGAGAACGAAAAATCCGGCCGCGCCTCGCCCTTCATCGGACGCGGGAAGGCGAAGCGGGCGGCATCCCCGGCCCTCGCCGCCTTCTCGACGTTCGGGCCGCCGGGATAGGGTAGGCCGAGCATCTTCGCCGTCTTGTCGAAGGCTTCTCCGAGCGCGTCGTCGATGGTGGTCGCCCAGCGCTGGTAGTCGCCGACGCCGCGCACCAGCACGATCTGCGTATGGCCGCCGGAGACGAGCAGCAGCAGGTAGGGGAAAGGCAGGCCGTCGGTCAGCCGCGGCGTCAGCGCGTGGCCCTCGAGATGGTTGACGGCGAGCAGCGGTTTGCCCGCCGCGGCGGCGATCGCCTTGGCCGTCATCAGCCCGACGATCAGCCCGCCGACCAGCCCCGGCCCGGCGGTCGCCGCCACCGCGTCGACATCGGCAAGCGTCGTGCCGGCGTCGGCGAGCGCGGCCTCGATCAGCCCGTCCAGCGCCTCCACGTGCGCTCGCGCTGCGATCTCCGGCACCACCCCGCCGAACGCGGCATGCTCCTCGATCTGGCTGAGCACGGCATTCGACAGGATCTGCGGCCGGCCGTCATCGGCGAGCGCTACGACGCTCGCGGCTGTTTCGTCGCAACTGGTCTCTATGCCCAGGACGCGGATCATGCCTTAAGATGGTCCAAGATTGTCCATCGGGGATTTCCCCGTTAGGAGGGGCCCGGCCGGGCATCTCCGCCGGGCTGCCTATCACGGACCGGGCAGGATGCAAACAGCGACGCTCACCATCGGAACCCGCGGAAGCCCCCTGGCGCTCGCCCAGGCGCATGAGGCGCGCGCCCGGCTGATGGCCGCCCATGGCCTGCCGGAAGAGGCCTTCGCCATCGAGGTGATCTCGACCAGCGGCGACCGCATCCAGGACCGGCCGCTGTCGGAGGCCGGCGGCAAGGGCCTGTTCACCAAGGAGATCGAGGAGGCGCTGCTCGACCGCCGCATCGACATCGCCGTGCATTCCTCCAAGGACATGCCGACGCAACTGCCCGACGGGCTTGAGCTCTCGGCCTTCCTGCCGCGCGAGGACGTCCGCGACGCCTTCATCGGCAGGGCGGCCCCGACGATCCGAGGATTGCCGCACGGCGCGACGGTGGGGTCGTCCTCGCTGCGGCGCCAGGCGCTGATCCGGCGCATGCGGCCGGACATTTCCGTGGTCACCTTCCGCGGCAATGTGCAGACCAGGCTGCGCAAGCTGGAGGAGGGTCAGGTCGCCGGCACGATGCTCGCCTGCGCCGGACTCAGGCGGCTGGGCATGGCCGACGTCATCACCGACCTGATGCCGCTCGACGTCTTCCCGCCGGCGCCCGGCCAGGGAGCGATCTGCATCGAGAGCCGCATCGGCGACGAGCGAATCGCAAGGCTGCTGGAACCGCTCGACCACCGCGACACGGCACTGGCGCTGGCCTGCGAGCGCGCCTTCCTGGCGGCGCTCGACGGCTCCTGCCGCACACCGATCGCCGGCCATGCGGTCGTGGATGGCGGCCGCCTGCGATTCGGCGGCCTGATTCTGTCGCCGGACGGGCAGAACGCCCATGACGTGACGATCGAGGGACGCGCCGGCGACGCGGCATCGCTCGGCCGTCGTGCCGGCGAAACGGTGCGCGCCAAGGCCGGCCCCCGCTTCTTCGAAGGCTGGAGCTGAATGGCCGCGCGCGTCCTGGTGACGCGGCCCGAGCCGGGCGCTACGCGCACTGCCGCGCGGCTGGCCGAACGCGGATTCGTCCCGGTGCGGCTGCCGCTGACCGAAACCGTCGCGCTTCCAGTCGAGCTGCAATCCCCGCCGGGGGATATCGACGCCGTCGCCGTCACCAGCGCCAACGCGCTGCGGCATGCGCCCGCGGGATTGATCGAAGCCCTCAAAGCCAAAAAATGCTTCGCCGTCGGCGAGCGGACGGCGAAGCAGGCGCGGGCGCTCGGTTTCGCCGCCGTGGAGACGGGGGACGGCGATGCCGACGCGCTGGCGGGGCTGGTGATGCGCCGCGTCCGGCACGGCGCCCGCCTGGTCTATCTGTGCGGGCGGGTACGGATGAGCGGTTTCGAGGCGCGGCTGGCGGAGGCCGGCATCGCCGTTTATCCGCTGGAAACCTACGACACGCGCACGATCGGCTACGAGCGCGACCAGCTCGCCACGGCCGTCGGTGCGGAACCGATCGACGCTGTGCTGCTTTATTCCGCCAAGGCTGCCGGCCGCTTTCTCGAACTCTCCTGGCCGCCGGAAGCGGTGCGGATGCTCGCGGCGGCGGAATTTCTATGCCTGTCGCAGCGGGTCGCCGAGCGGCTCGCCGACGTCTTCGGCGCCCGCATCCGCATCGCGGCGGAACCCAGCGAGGCAGCGCTGTTGCGGCTGCTCGGGCCGCCTGCCGTCTGAGGCCGATCGCCCCGTCATGCCCGCGCCCCTTTTCAGGGCAGGCTGGTGTGGTAGGTATCCTGAAGGTGGCCGGCGCGCCGGTGCCAGGACGAACGAAACGGAGGCCAGGCATGGTCAAGACGCCGAGGACCCGGCACTCGAAGACGCAGCGCGAGCCGCTGACCATCGAGCTCGATCCGGCCGATGTCTCGCGTGTGTCCGAGACGGAGACCGTGTCGCCGGCCGCGGCCGATTCGATCCCTGGTGCTCCGGAATCGCCCTCGGAGGCGCGGGTCGCCGCCGAAGATTCCGCCGACGCGACCGCACAGGGTACCGACGCGACCGCACAGGGTACCGACGCGACCGCACCTGGCGCGGACGAAATTCCAGCCGCCGGGACGGAAGCCAGGTCGGACGATGTACCGAACGACCCCGTGTCGAATGAATCCGAGCCGGCGACCGAGACAGGCACAGCCCCGCAACCCGACCAGGAATACCAGCCGGGCGAACCGGTACGCGAACCCGCCGGCTACCGGTTCGATGAAGCGGAAGAGCGGCAGCCGCAGCCGGGCCGGGCCGAATCGCCTGCCTCGCGCGACGATGCGGCCGCGCCGCCACAGCTGCCCCCGCGCAGTGACGGCTTTTCGCGCATCGCCGCCGGCGTGATCGGCGCGGTCGTGGCGCTGGCCGCCGCCGGAGGTTTGCAATATGCCGGACTGCTTGGCGCACCGCATGCCTCGCCGGGCAGCAGCCCGCAGGCGAATGCCGAGATCGAAAGCCTGCGACAGGAGATCGCGGCCGTCCGCAGCGATGCCGGAGCCGGCGACCTCGCCGCCCGCGTCGATGGCCTGTCCTCGGCGCTCGACACGCTCAAGGCGGACGTCGCGGCGCTGCGCGAGGCCGCTCCCGCCGCCGGCTCCGGCGATGCCGCGGCGCTTCAGGGGCTGGACGACAGGATCAAGCAAATCGAGGCCGATATCGCCGCGCTCGGCCAGGCGCCGGATGCGGCCGACCTGAGCGCGCTCGGCGAGCGGGTTGCCGCCGTCGAGGCGCTGGCGAGAACCGAGAACGACTCGGCCGCGGAGGCCGGCGACCGGCTTGCCGCGCTCGAGCAGACGGTCGGCAGCCTGGCCGGACGGGTGGATGCGCAGGCGCAGCAGCCGAAGATCGCGCTCGCCATCGCCACTGCCGCCCTGAAGGCGGCGGTGGACCGTGGTGCGCCCTTCGCGGCCGAACTGGAGACGTTCGCGGCGATCTTTCCGGCCGCGCCGGAGCTGGCGGCGCTGCGCGCGCATGCCGAGAAAGGCGTGTCGACCCGCGAGGCGCTGCTGGCCGAGCTCGAGCCGGCCGCCACAGCCATGATCGCCGCCGCGAAACCCGTCGATCCCGACGCCGGCATCGTCGACCGCCTGATGCAGAGCGCCGAATCGCTGGTCACCGTGCGGCCGGTCGGCGCGGTCGAGGGCGCGGGCGTGCCGGAGATCGTGGCGCGCATGGAAGCGGCGCTGACGGCGGGCGACCTCGACAAGGCGATCGCCGAATACGATTCGCTGCCCGACGCCGCCAAGGCGGCGGCCGGCGGGTTCGGCGACAAGCTCAAGGCGCGGCGCGACGTCGAGAAGCTGGTCGACCAGGCCATCGCCGGCGCGATGAAGGCGTGAGGACGGCATGATCCGCATCCTGTTCTTCCTCCTCGTCGTCTTCCTGCTCGGCCTCGGCTTCGCCTGGCTGGCCGACCGGCCGGGCGACATGGTCGTCACCTTCCAGGGCTACCGCTACACGGTCAGCCTGATGGCGGCCGCGGTCGGCGTGGTGGCGATCGTCGCCGCCGTGATGATCGCCTGGTGGCTGGTGAAGTCGATCTGGAACAGCCCTTACACCGTCGCCCGCTATTTTCGCGTGCGCCGCCGCGACCGCGGTTATCAGGCATTGTCGACCGGCATGATCGCCGCCGGCGCGGGCGACGCCGCGCTCGCCCGCAAGAAGAACAAGGAAGCCGCCAAGCTGATCCGCTCCGACCAGGAGCCGCTGATCCGGCTTCTCGACGCGCAGGCGGCGCTGCTGGAGGGCGACCATGACGGCGCCCGCGACAAGTTCGAGGCGATGCTGGACGATCCGGAGATGCGGTTGCTCGGCCTGCGCGGGCTCTATCTGGAGGCTGAACGGCTGGGCGACCGCGCCGCGGCGCGCCACTATGCCGGCCGCGCCGCCGATATCGCGCCGCAGCTCGGCTGGGCGGCGGATTCGACGATCGAGGAGAAGATCGTCAGCGGCGACTGGGACGGCGCGCTGAAGATCGTCGACGCGCAGAAGGCGACGCACCAGATCGAGCGCGACGCCGCCAACCGCCGCCGCTCCGTGCTGCTCACCGCCAAGGCGACGGCGCTGTTCGACGTCGATTTCCCGCATGCCAAGACGGCGGCGCTGGAGGCCAACCGGCTGCGGCCGGATTTCGTGCCGGCGGCGCTCGTCGCGGCGCGGGCGCTGTTCCGCGGTGACGACACGCGCAAAGGTGCGAAGATCCTCGAGGCTGCCTGGAAGGCCGAGCCGCATCCGGACGTCGCCGATCTCTACGTGCATGCCCGCCACGGCGACGCCGTCGCCGACCGTCTGACGCGCGCCAGGCGGCTGCAGTCGCTCAGGCAGAACCATCCCGAATCCTCGCTCGCCGTCGCCCGCGCCGCCCTCGACGCGGCCGACTACCGGCTGGCGCGCAAGGAAGCCGAGGCGGCGATCCGCATGCAGCCGCGCGAGGGTGCGTGGCTGCTGCTCGCCGATATCGAGGAAGCCGAGACCGGCGACGTCGGCAAGGTGCGCCAGCTGCTCGCCAGGGCGGTGCGCGCGCCGCGCGATCCCGCCTGGGTGGCCGACGGCTTCGAGACCGATAAATGGGCGCCGTTCTCGCCGGTCAGCGGACGGCTCGACGCCTTCGAGTGGCGGGTGCCGGTCGAGCGGCTGGGCACGCTGATCGAGGAAGAGAAAGCGCCGGTCGCTCCGGTCGAGCCGCCGGTGCTGGAGGCGCCCGCTCCGGTTCCCGCGCCCGGGCCGGTGGTCGAGGTCCAGGCCGAGCCGGCGCCGCCGAAATCGGTGCCGCCGCCCGCCCCGGAACCGGCGAACGACCGCAAGCCGGCCGAGCCGCAGCCCGCGAAGCCGGCTGCCGTCGCCGGCGTGGTTGCACCGGCGTTTGCAGACACCACATTTGTCGATGATGAAAGCGAACCGACGCAGCCGCCCTTGCCGGACGATCCCGGCGTCGACCCTGACGAGGCCGCCAAGCCCCGGCGGCGCTTCAGCCTGTTCTGATGAGTGACCCCTCGATGCTCGAACGCATGATCTCCTTCCTCAAGGAGCTGCCGCGCAACGGCGGCACCGCCGCGCGCGGCGACGATCCGCGGGTCGCCGCGGCGGCGCTGATGTATCATGTGATGGATGCGGACGGCGTGCGCCAGGACGCCGAGTGGGACCGCATCAAGCAGCTGCTCGGCGAAACCTACCACATTGGCGGGCGCGAGCTCGACGATCTCGTCAATGCCGGCGAGAACGCCGAGCACGAGGCGATCGACCTCTACGCCTTCACCAGCGTGCTTAACCGGCATCTCGACGACGAGGGCCGCATCGCTTTCATCCGGCTGATGTGGGACGTCGTCTATGCCGACGGCGTGCTGCACGAGCTCGAGGACAACACGCTGTGGCGGGTGGCGGAACTGCTCGGCGTCGACGGCCGCGACCGCGTCCTGGCGCGGCAGGACGCGGCACGCAGGGTTCCAGGAGCCAAGGGCACGCCATCGAATGAGTAGGCTGGGGGCGGACGCCGGTCGACCGCGCGTCCTCGTCGTGCTGCATCAGGAAACATCCAGCCCCGGGCGGGTCGGCCACATGCTGATCGAGGCGGGGTTCGAACTCGACGTCCGGCGGCCGCCGCTCGGCGACGCGCTGCCGGAGACGCTTGTCCACCATGCCGGCGCCGTTGTCTTCGGCGGGCCGATGAGTGCCAACGATCCCGAGGATTTCGTCAGGCGCGAGACCGACTGGCTGGCCGTGCCGCTGAAGGAGAACCGTCCCTTTCTCGGCATCTGCCTCGGCGCGCAGATGCTGGTCAACCATCTCGGCGGCAAGGTCGAAGGCCACCGCGACGGGCTGGTCGAGATCGGCTGGTATCCGCTCAAGGCCACCGACGACGGCAGGAAACTGATGCACTGGCCGGAGATGGTCTACCAGTTCCACCGCGAGGGCTTTTCGCTGCCTTCCGGCGCCTCGCTGCTGGCCACCGCCGAGCACTATCCCAACCAGGCCTTCCGCTACGGCGACAACGCCTGGGGCATCCAGTTCCATGCCGAGCTGACGCGGGTGATGATGCACCGCTGGGTGGTGCGCGGCGCGCACCGCTTCGAGCTGCCGGGCGCGCAGCCCGGCCGCGACCATCTCGGCGGCCGCATGATCTGGGACATGCACCTCAAGCGCTGGCTGGCGGAATTTCTCGAAACGGTGTTCGGAAAACCGGAGGTCGGCTGACCGCGAGCCTCAATGCTCGGTCAGCGCCTCGTTGAGCAGGTCGAGATCGACGTAGAAATAGCGCACCAGGCAGAGCTGGACCTCTTCGGCGTCGAAGCCGTGGCTCCTCAGATAGGAGACCGATTCGTAGATCGCCCGCCGGTCGACGAGCTTGGTCTTGATGCCGCCCTGCGCCTCGATGAAGGCGTCCATCTCGGCAATGTTCCGGTGCTTTGAAAGTGTCTGCATGTGTGCCCCCACATCACACGCACAAGTTTAGCGAATTGTGGATAACAAAATACTAACGATTGCGCGAGCGGTTCGTTGGGGGGCTATTCGTCGCTGATGGCGTAGCCGGCGCCGCGCACGGTGCGGATGACGTCCGGCATCCGTCCGTTGTTCACCGCCTTGCGCAGCCGTCCGACATGCACGTCGACCGTGCGCTCGTCGATATAGATCGTCTCGCCCCAGACGTTGTCGAGGAGCTGTCCGCGCGAAAACACCCGGCCGGGATGCCGCATCATGAATTCGAGCAGGCGGAACTCGGTCGGGCCGAGCCTGATCTCGCTTTTCTTGCGGTAGACGCGATGCGATTCGCGGTCGAGCACGATGTCGCCGACCTTGAGCACGGAGGACAGCACCTCCGGCTTGGCGCGCCGCAGCAGCGCCTTCACCCGCGCCACGAATTCCGGCGTCGAGAACGGCTTGACCAGGTAATCGTCGGCGCCGGTGGCCAGGCCGCGGACCCGGTCGCTCTCCTCGCCGCGCGCCGTCAGCATGATGATCGGCAGGCGCTCGGTCTCCGGCCGCATCCTCAGCCGCCGGCACAGCTCGATGCCGGAGAGCGCCGGCAGCATCCAGTCGAGCACCAGCAGGTCCGGCACGTTCTCCTGCAGCCGGATCTCGGCCTCGTCGCCGCGCGCGACGACCTCGACCTGGTAGCCTTCGGTCTCCAGGTTGTAGCGCAGGAGCACGCCCAGCGGCTCCTCGTCCTCAACCACCATGATTTTTGGAGCGATCATCGCGCCTCGCTTCTACTCGGCCAGCACGGTCGTCGCCGTCTCGTCCTGCTTCGGCCGGTTGGCCGGAAGCTGCGAGCCGGTCAGCACATAATAGGCGTTCTCGGCGATGTTGGTCATATGGTCGCCGATGCGCTCGAGATTCTTGGCGCAGAACAGGAGATGCGTGCAGGCGGTGATGTTGCGCGGATCCTCCATCATGTAGGTGAGGAGCTCGCGGAACACCGAGGTGTATTTGAGGTCGATCTTCTCGTCGTCGACGCGAAGCGTCCGCAGGTCCTCGGGCTTGCGCGCCGCATAGGCGGCGATCACGCCCTTGATCTGCGCCAGCACCAGCGTCGCCATGTCGTCGATGCCGTGCGACAGGCCGCGCGGCGTCGAGCCCTCGCCGACCGCGCCGACGCGCTTGGCGACGTTCTTGGCGAGGTCGCCGATGCGCTCCAGGTCGCCGGCCATGCGGATGGCGCCGAGCACGGCGCGCAGGTCCTGCGCCATCGGCTGGCGCTTGGCGATCAGCGTGATGGCGCTGTCGTCGATCTCGCGCTGCTTGGCGTCCATCACGGCGTCTTCCGAGATGATGCGCTGCGCCGCCGCCGCGTCGGTATGGAGCAGCGCGCGGATCGCATCGCGGACCATCGAGGCCGCCAGGTCCGACATCTCGCGGATCAGCTTGTCGATGTGCTCGAGATCCTGGTCGAAGGAGGAGACGGTATGTTCGCCCATTGCAGCTTTCCTCAATACCCACTCAGCCGAAGCGGCCGGTGATGTAGTCCTGCGTGCGCTTGTCGTCGGGATTGGTGAACATCTTGTCGGTCGCCCCCTCCTCGACGAGATAGCCCAGATGGAACATGGCGGTGCGCTGCGACACGCGCGCCGCCTGCTGCATGGAATGGGTCACGATGACGATGGTGTAGTTCTGCTTGAGCTCGTCGATGAGCTCCTCGACCTTGGCCGTGGCGATCGGGTCGAGCGCCGAGCACGGCTCGTCCATCAGGATCACTTCCGGCGACACGGCGATGGCGCGGGCGATGCACAGGCGCTGCTGCTGGCCGCCGGAAAGCCCGGTGCCGGGCTCGTTCAACCGGTCCTTGGCCTCGTTCCACAGCGCCGCCTTCTTGAGGCTCGACTCGACGATCTGGTCCAGTTCGGACTTGTTCTTGGCGAGCCCGTGGATCTTCGGTCCGTAGGCGACGTTCTCGTAGATCGACTTGGGGAACGGGTTGGGCTTCTGGAACACCATGCCGACGCGGGCGCGCAGCTCGACCACGTCGATCTTCGGGTCGTAGACGTCCTCACCGTCAAGCGTGATCTTGCCAGTCACGCGGGCCGAGTCGATGGTGTCGTTCATGCGGTTGAGGCAGCGCAGGAAGGTCGACTTGCCGCAGCCCGACGGGCCGATCAGCGCCGTCACCTGGTTCTGCCGGACGTCGAGGTCGACGTCGAACAGCGCCTGCTTGTCGCCGTAGAAGACGCCGACCTTGCGGCCCTGCATCTTGATCACTTCGTTGGGCTTCGCAGTCATACCGCCGCTCACCGCCTCTTCGAGTTTCTCTTGGCTCATGATGTTCATGATATCTGCCCCCGTCTACCAGCGTCTTTCGAATCGCCGGCGCAGCACGATTGCGGTGATGTTCATCGCCATGAGGAACACCAGCAGGATGATGATGGCGCCGGACATGCGCTCGACGAAGGCGCGTTCGGCCTCGTTCGCCCACATGTAGATCTGCACCGGCAGCGCCGTGGCCGGATCGAGCGGCGTCTTCGGATAGTCGGCGACGAAGGCCACCATGCCGATCAGCAGCAGCGGCGCGGTCTCGCCGAGCGCGCGGGCGAGCCCGATGATCGTGCCCGTCAGGATGCCGGGCGTGGCCAGCGGCAGCACGTGCTGGAACACGGTCTGCGTCTTGGAGGCGCCGAGCCCGAGCGCGGCCGAGCGGATCGACGGCGGCACCGCGGCCAGCGCGGCGCGCGTCGCGATGATGATGGTGGGCAGCGTCATCAGCGTCAGCACCAGGCCGCCGACCAGGGCAGCCGAGCGCGGCAGGCCGAGGAAGTTGATGAAGACGGCGAGGCCGAGCAGGCCGAACACGATCGACGGGACCGCGGCCAGGTTGTTGATGTTGACCTCGATGATGTCGGTGAGCCGCGTCTTCTTGGCGAATTCCTCGAGGTAGATCGAGGCGGCGACGCCGATCGGCAGCGCCAGCAGCAGCACGATCGCCATCATGTAGAGCGAGCCGATGATCGCGACACCCATGCCGGAGGTCTCGGGCCGGCTCGAGGCGCCGTAGGTGAACAGGCCGGTGTTGAACTTGCCGGCCATCGCCCCTTCGGCGCGCAGCTGGTCCATCCAGCCGATCTGCCGGTCGGAGACCTTGCGGTTGCCCTCGGCGACTTCGAGGTCGATCTGACCCTTGAAGGCGGAGTCGAGATTGGCGCCGGCGAGCACCCAGACGTCGCGCGTCGTGCCGATGAGGGACGGATCGGCGACGACCATGTCGCGAAGCTGCGTGCGCACGCCGTCGGAAACGAACCCCCGCAAGGCCGCGATCTGCGGCTTGTCGTCGAGCGAGATTCCCAGCTTCTGGGCCAGCGCGTCGCGGGCAAGCTGCGGATAGTTGGCCTTCACCAGCACGCTCGGATCGGTGTCGCGCCTGTCCTGCGGGTCGATGACCTGCGCGTCGAAGGTGATCGGCAGCAGGATCGAGGTCTGGAGGAAGGAGGTGTAGCCCTTGCCGATGATCGAGGCGAGCATCACCACCAGGAAGATCAGGCCGACCGAGATCGCCGCCAAGCCGTACCAGCGGAAGCGCCGCTCGGCGGCATAGCGCCGCCTGAGCCCGATGTCGCGGCGCGGCGGCGCCGAGGCGATGGGGAGGCTGCCGATCGCTGCGTCGGTCATTCGTACTGCTCCCGGTATTTGCGCACGATGTAGAGCGCGACGATGTTCATGACGAGCGTGACGGCGAACAGCGTGATGCCGAGCGCGAAGGCGACCAGCGTCTGCGGCGAGTTGAATTCGAGGTCGCCGGTGAGCTGGTTGACGATCTTGACCGTGATCGTCGTCATCGCCTCGAACGGGTTGAGGGTCAGGTTGGCGGCGACGCCAGCCGCAAGCACCACGATCATCGTCTCGCCGATGGCGCGCGAGGCGGTGAGCAGGATGGCGCCGACGATGCCGGGCAGCGCCGCCGGCAGGATGACCCGCTTGATCGTCTCGGAGCGCGTCGCGCCGAGCCCGAGCGAGCCGTCGCGCATGGCGCGCGGCACCGCGGTGATGATGTCGTCGGAGAGCGACGACACGACCGGGATCAGCATGATGCCCATGACGAAGCCGGCGGTGAAGATCGACTGCGCCTGGATGAAGGGCGAGCCGCCGGCGAGTGCCGCGCTGAGGTCGCGCAGGAACGGCCCGAGCGTCACCAGCGCGAAGATGCCGTAGACGATGGTCGGGATGCCGGCGAGCAGTTCGAGCGCCGGCTTGACCACGGAACGCACGCTGCGCGAGGCGTATTCGGCCATGTAGACGGCCGACATCAGGCCGACCGGAACGGCGACAAGCAGCGCCACGAGCGCGATGTAGAGCGTGCCGGCGAGCAGCGGGATCAGGCCGAACTGGCCGGCCGAGTCGGTGGCGCCGGCGGCGGCGAAGCGCGGGTCCCACACCGTGCCGAAGAAGAAGCCTGCGGGCGGCACGACGGAGAAGAAATGGAAGGTCTCGAACAGCATCGACAGCACGATGCCGACGGTGGTCAGGATGGCGATCATCGACGAGCCGAGCAGGCCCCACAGCACGACGCGCTCGACATTGTTGCGCGCCCTGGCCCGCGGCTGGATCGAGCGGATGCCGAGGGCGGCGCCGCCGAGCGCCAGCGCCAACGCCAGGACGCCGCCGGTCAGCCGCAGCGTGTCGCTGGTGCTGTTCGCCTCGGTGGCGATCGGGATCATGTAGTCCTGCGTGTCGGGTGCGAGCGCCGCGCCCTTGGCGGCGAGCGCCGGCTGCAGTTCGGCAAAGGTCGCAGGCAGGTTGTCGAGCGCCTGGGCGTCGAGCCGACGCAATGCGTTGGCGAGACTCTTGACCATGCCCAGCGCCAGCGAGCGGCTGGCGATCGGGCTGTCGGCGGTCTGCTCGGGCAGCTGCGCTTCGACGTGGCGCTCCATATAGAGCGAGGAGCCGACGCTCCACACGATGATCAGCAGCAGCGCCGGCAGGGCGGCGAGCATGAATGCCCACCAGCCGTGATAGTGCGGCCGGGAATGCTGCTTCTGAGCCCCGCCGGTCTGCGCGGCGGCGCGCCCTCGGCCGATGATGTAGGCGGCCACGCCGATCGCAAGGACGATGGCGAGAAAATAGATCATCGGCATCAGCGGAAACCCCGGGCGCTTACGATCTCGAACCTGAAAAAAGAGTGTCGCCGCGCGGCCGGGCCGCGCGGCGACATCGGATATTACATGGACTTGCCGGCAGTGAAGGCGTCGCGCTGTTCCTGACGCTCGCCGTCCGGAGCGGCGACGAGGCCGTATTCGGCGAGTGGGCCTTCCGGGCCGACCATCTGGTCGTCGAGGAAGAACTCGACATATTCCTTCAGGCCCGGCACGACGCCGAGATGCGCCTTCTTCACATAGAAGAACAGCGGACGGGAGACCGGATACTCGCCCGAGGCGATGGTTTCGGTCGAAGGCGTCACGCCGGAGACCGTCGCGACCTTCAGCTTGTCGGCGTTGTTCTCGTAGAAGGACAGGCCGAACACGCCGACGCCGGTCTTGTTCGAGTCGATGCGGGCGAGCGTCTCGGTGTAGTCGCCGTCGATATCGACCGCCTTGCCGTCCTTGCGGACCGCGACGCAGGCCTTGGTCACTTCCTTCTCGCCGACGCCGGCGGCCTTGACGGCCTCCTTGTCGCAGCCGGCCGCCATCAGCTTCTCCTCGAAGACTTCGCGGGTGCCGTGCTTCTCGCCGGGGATGTAGGCGGCGATGTCCCAGTCCGGCAGCGCCGGATTGACCTGGTTCCACTTGGTGTTCGGGTTGGCGACGAGCTTGCCGTCGACGACCAGCTGGGCGGCGAGCGCCTTGTAGAGGTCGGCCGGGGTCAGCGCCCAGTCCGGACCCTTGATGTCGGTGGCGAAGACGATGCCGTCATAGCCGATCTTGACTTCCTGGACTTCCTTGACGCCGGCGTCGACGCAGGACTTCAGCTCGTCCTCCTTCATCTTGCGCGAGGAGTTGGCGATATCGATGGTGTTCTCGCCGACGCCCTTGCAGAATTCCTTGATGCCGGCGCCCGAGCCGCCGGACTCGACGACGGGGGTCTTGAACTCGGTGAAGGTCTCGCCGAAGGACTCGGCGACGATCTTGGCGTAGGGCAGAACGGTCGACGAACCGGCGATCTGGACCTGGTCGCGGGCGGCGGCATAACCGGCCGAGGCGGCAAGCGCCAGGACCGCAGCCGACGCTGTGAGGATAGCTTTCTTCATTGGGCCTGCTCCTGTCGAAAATTCGCTAAGACGCCTTGTTCAGCAGCGTCGTGGAGAGGCCATAACGAGCCTATGTAACAGTTGGATGACAGTTTCATGTCGAAAGCATAACCCCTGCCGGGCGACGGCGTTCCGCCCTTGCCGGCAGGCGGCGACAGGTTCATAGTTCATCCCGCGCATGCCGGTCGAAGCCTGGAAACGATCGAGGCTACCATGGGCGAGCAGGATCTGCAGGCCGTCAGGGACGCGGTCGCCAAGGCCAAGTCCGCGCTGGTCTTCGAGGACTGGAAGCCGGTCGTCCATGCCGTCAGCCGGCTGGCCATGCCGGACATGCTGAAGGCGCTGGCGGCGCTCAGCGAGAGCGATCGCGAGCTGCTGCTGCGCAACGCGCTGGCGATCTTCGGCAACACCATGTCCTTCCAGCGCATCGAGTTCGCCGCCGGCGTCATCGACAACCGGGAGATCTACGATCTCGGCCTGCTGCCGGATCAGGTCAATGACGGCCGCGAGTTTCTCGGCTGCACCCGGCTGGACGATACCGGGGTGCAGAACGCCATAAACGACGCCATCAACAAGGCGCCGGCCGCGATCCGCGGCGGTGAAAAGGGCACCGAATGGGCGGCGCTGGCGGGCGAGGCCAATTCCTGCTGCGGCGCCTATTTCGTCGCCTGGAAGCCGATCCTGGTGGACCAGCGGCGCGTTCCCGGCGCGTCGCTGAACTCCAACCTCGCCGCCGCGGCGCACTATATGCTGTCGCGCTTCCACGTCTGCGCCGGCAAGGCGACCGTTTCGCAGATGCGCACCTTCATCGACGGCTACGATTCGAAGAAGCGCCTGGCGATCATGCGGGGCGACAAGGACCTGAAATCGATGGCGCTCACCCAGAACCGCCCTTTTCCGCCCGATTTCGCCATCAGGGCCTGGGCCTACAAGGGTGCCAGCGACGGTGAGGCGGATCGCCGGCGGTGCAACTCGAACACCGACACGCCCTACGTGTTTCCCGACATCAAGGGCGACGACCTGCCGTAGCCGTTCTGCGCCGGCTGGGCTTTCGGCCGCGCCCCCAGTTCGCTGCGCCGCCAGGCGGCCGGCGCGATGCCGACCGAGCGCTTGAACTCGCGGCCGAAGTGATAGACGTCGCAGAAGCCGCATTGCTCGGCGATCTCGGCCAGGGGGGCGTCGCTTTCGACCAGCAGCGCCTGCGCGTGCATGAGCCGTTCCCGGATGAGCCACTGGCGCGGGCCGGTGCGCAGGTGCTTCCTGAACAGCCGCCGCGTCTGCGAATGGCCGAGGCCGGTCACGGCCGACAGGTCGGACGCGTTCCAGGGCAGGCCGAGATCGGCGCGCATGGCGCCGAGCGCGGCCGCCAGCGGCGCCGGAACGTTCTGCGCGGCGGTGCCGGCGAGCGCATGGTCGACCATGGTCAGGAACTCGGCGACGAACTGGTTCAGCCGCAGGTCGAGGCGGGCATCGCGGCCGCGCATCGCCGCGAACAGCCGTTCGAACCACGGCGCCGGATTGGCGCTTTCCGCGAGGGCGGCGCGGGGCGGGCCGTCGCCGAACAGCTTTCTGCGCAGCGCCGCCGGATCGGGACCGTCCAGCCGGAACCACAGCACGGTCCACGGGTCCGCCGGATCGGCCATATGCGCGTGCGGTGCCTCGTTGGCGATCCAGGCGAGCTGACCCGGGCGCACCTCCAGGCGCTGCCCGAGCGTCTCCACCATGCCGCCGCCGGACAGGCAGTAGATGACGTCCTGGCCGGGATGGACGGCGCGCGCGACCCGGTAGTCGGGCGCGGCCGCGACCTTGCCGGCGCGCAGCACGCTGAAGGCCGTGCGCGTCCAGCCTGGCTCCGGAACATAGTGCAGGCTTTCCAGGAAAGTGGTCTTTTCCAGCATGCGCGTTTTATACAAAGACGCTGTCCCGTTTGTCCATTTCCCCGCGCGCGGGCCGCGTCTAATGTCACCTTCGAGAGTTTGAGGACCTCGACGGTTCGGCGTCGAAATCCGGGAATTCCGATGCCCGCGGCCATGCTGCCGGTGCCTTTCGGACCCAGCCGGCCGTGCATGCCAGGGAGAGACCGATGCTCGCGATGAGCAAGCAGGAAGCCGAGCTGTACGCTCGCGACGGATACATCATTCGCAAGGGGCTGCTGTCCGCCGAGGAGGTGCAGATCTTCCGCGACCGGGCCCGCGCTCAACTCGAGGCCGAGAGCAAGGCCGGCGCCGTGATGGCGAAGGGCGACAAGGAGGGCAAGACCACCCTCCTGAAGATGTGGAACACGGCGGAAGACGACCAGTACGGCTTTCTCGCCCGCGACGAGCGCATGGTCGACCTCGCCGAGGACGCCATCGGCAAGCCGATCTATCTCTACAGCCACAAGATGACCATGAAGCAGCCCAACGAGGGCGGCGCCTGGGAATGGCACCAGGACTTCGGCTACTGGTACAATTACGGCTGCCTGGCCCCCGAGATGATGAGCATCTACGTGGCGCTCGACAAGGCGACGAAGGAGAACGGCTGCCTGCAGGTGCTGAAGGGTACGCACAAGCTCGGCCGCCTCAACCACATCCGCGAGAACGACCAGACCAATGTCGAGCAGGAGCATCTGGAGGCCGCGCTGAAGCGCTTCGAGCATGTCTATGTGGAGATGGAGGCGGGCGACGTGCTGGTGTTCGACGGCAATTTGCTGCACCGCTCCGACGCCAACCGCTCCGACACATATCGCTGGGGCTATATCTGCTCCTACAACGCGGTGGAGAACGCGCCCTTCAAGAAGGTGCGCGACTACGGCAACTACGACGAGATGAAGAAGGTGCCGGCGGGCACGTTCCTCATGGCCGCCGACAAGGCCGCCTGAAGACACGCGCGTAACCGGTCCGGCCGTGTTTCGGCCGGATCGCCAGGGAAGGATTTGGCGACGGCATCCTGGAGCCGCCGCCGCAAGGCACGGCGGCGCCGGCAGGTGTCCGCCGGACCCAACGGGAGGACGGAATGGCCGATACGGTCGGGACCGGCGCGCGCGCGCCCGCCATGGACCGCTTTTCGATGTCGAGGCTTCTGCGCGCACGCGAGACGGGCGTGTTCGTCGCGCTGGTCGCGCTGTGCCTGTTCCTGGCCTTCGCCACGGACGGCTTCCTGACGTCGGTGAACCTGCTCAACATCGGCCGCCAGATCTCGCTGCTCGGCATCATGGCCGTCGGCATGACCTTCGTGCTCATCTCCGGCGAGGTGGACCTGTCCGTCGGGTCCACCTACGCCTTTTCCGGCCTGGCCGCCGGCATGCTGATCATCGCCGGCTGGCCGCTGGCGCCGGCGCTGGTCGTCGGCCTGCTCACCGGCATGGCGATCGGCCTGATCAACGGCGTGCTGTCGACCTATGGCCGGCTGCCGTCGCTCATCGCCACGCTCGGCATGCTGTCGATGGTGCGCGGCGCCGCGCTCATCCTGACCAACGGCCAGCCGGTCACCGTCAACGTGCGCAACGGCGCCGACGCGGGCGTGCTCGAGACCTTCGCCTTCATGGGCCAGGGCTACCTGTTCGGGGTGATCCCGATGCAGCTCGTTTTCTTCATCATCGTGGCCGCGCTCGCCTGGGTTGTGCTGTCCTACACCAATTTCGGCTTCAAGGTGTTCGCCGTCGGCGGCAGCGCCAAGGCGGCGCGGGTGTCGGGCATTTCCGTCAACACGGTCAAGATCTGCGCCTTCGTGCTGATGGGCCTGCTCGCCGCCTTCGCCGGCATCCTCAGCCTCGCCTTCCTGCCGAGCGGCCAGGCCGGACGCACCGGCCTCGGGCTGGAGCTCGACGTGATCGCCGCCACCATCGTCGGCGGCGCCTCGCTGTCGGGCGGCGAGGGCACCATCCTCGGCACCATCCTCGGCGTGCTCATTATCGGCGTCATGCGCAACGGCCTGGTGCTGATGGGGGTGTCGCCCTTCGTGCAGGAACTGATGATCGGCCTGGTCATCATCATCGCAGTCGGAATCGACAAGTGGACGATGCGCCGAAGGGCATGAAGCCAGGGCGCTATCAAAAAAGGGAGGACTATCCATGAAACTCAGACACGTCATCCTGGCAGCGGCGCTCGGCCTGCTGCCGCTGCAGGCGAGCGCCGAATCGAAACTCGCCGACTTCCCGCTCGCCGAGCGCATCAAGGCCAAGGTCGATGCCGGCCAGCCGCTCGACATCTACGTCTCCTACCACGACGTCTCCAACGAGTTCGCGCCGTTCATGAAGGCCGGCGTGGCGCGCGCCGCCGCGGAGGAGAAGGTCAACGCCAGCTTCATCGGCCCGGTCGGCGCCGATGCCGACGGCCAGATCAGCGAGATCGAGACGCTGATGGGCAAGATGGACGGCCTCGCCATCTCCTCGGTCTCCACCGACGCGCTGGCGCCGCTGATCGACCGCGTGCTCGCCGCCGGCATCCCGGTCGTCACCTTCAACACCGACAATCCGGACTCCAAGCGCCTCGCCTTCGCCGGCCAGGACCTGGTGCAATCCGGCCGCGAGGCCGGCAAGCTGATGGCAAAGGTGCTCGGCGGCAAGGGCAAGGTGATGATCACCACCATCGACGCCGCCGCGCAGTGGTCGATCGACCGCGAGAGCGGCGCGCGCGAGGCGCTCAAGGCCGAGCCCGGCATCGAGGTGGTGCAGACGCTCAACACCGGCACCGACCCGCAGAAGATCTATTCGGCGATCGAGAACGCCATGCTCGCCAATCCCGACCTGACCGGCGTGCTGTCGCTCGAATGCTGCTCGACGCCGGCTGCCGGCACCTGGGTGGAGCGCAACAAGGCCGCCGAAAAGGTCAAGGTCGTCGGCTTCGACCTGCTCGACCAGACGGTCGGCCTCGTCGAGAGCGGCGACATCCAGGCGACCATCGACCAGGCGCCGGAAAAGCAGGGTTTTGCCGCCGTCGACCTGCTCGCCAAGTTCGTCAAGGGCGAGCCGATCGCCAATGTCGACACCGGCGTCGGCATCTACACCAAGGAGAACATCGCGGAGGTGGCGAAGCAGTAGCGGCGGCCTTACGCCCCCTCCACCGCCTTCGGCGGTCCCCCTCCCCCTTGAACGGGGGAGGATCAGGGCTGCGGCCGGTCGCGCCGCTGGTTCCTCCCCTGCGAAGCGGGGAGGGGGACCGCGCGAAGCGTGGTGGAGGGGGCGCCCGAAACATGTGAAACACCCAATGACCCATCCATCCTCCCAGGACGCGATCGTCGAAATCTCTGGGGTGACCAAGCGGTTCCCCGGAGTGCTTGCGCTCGACCGCATCTCCGTCGACTTCCGTCCCGGCGAGGTGCATGCCGTCGTCGGCGAGAACGGCGCCGGCAAGTCGACGCTGATGAACATCCTTGCCGGCGACCTGCAGCCGGACGGCGGCGAGATTTTCGTCGACGGCAAGCCTACCGCCATCTCGACGCCGCTGGTCAGCCGCGCCGCGGGCATCACCGTCGTCTACCAGGAGCTGGCGCTCTGCCCGACGATGAGCGTGGCGGAGAACATCATGATGTCCGACATGGCGGCGCGTCCGGCCGTCTCGCTGGTGCCGCGCGACACCATGCGCGCTGAGGCGCGCGCCGCGCTGGCGCGGCTGGGCATGGCGCGGCTCGATCCCGACACCAGGGTCGGCCGCCTGTCGGTCGCCGAGATGCAACTCGTCGAGATCGCCCGCGCCATCCGCCAGAACGCGCGCCTGCTGGTGCTCGACGAGCCCAATTCGGCGCTGTCCAGGCGCGAGAGCGAACGCCTGTTCGAGGTGGTGCGGCAGCTGCGCGCCGAGGGCGTCACCGTCATCTACGTCTCGCACCATCTCGCCGAGGTGCTGGCGCTCTCCGACCGCATCACCGTTATGCGCGACGGCCGCACCATCGAGACGATGGCCAATGACGCCGTGTCCGAGGGCCGGCTGATCCGCGCCATGGTCGGGCGCGACCTCGATGCCGCCACGCAATGGTCGCTGCAGGGGGAGGGGCGTTCCGACGGCGCCGCCGTCGCGCTGTCGGTCGACGGGCTGACGGCGCCGGGACTCACGGATATCAGCTTCAACGTCCGCGCCGGCGAGATTCTCGGCATCGGCGGCCTGCCGGATTCCGGCAAGGACGGGCTCGGCGAGGCGCTGTTCGGCCTGGTCGAGCGCAGCGGCCGGGTGGCGATCGACGGCAAGGAGCTGCGGCCGGGCGATCCGCTGGCGGCGATCCGCGACGGCATGTCGTTCGTCCCGGCCGACCGGCGCGGCGCCGGCGGGCTCCTGTCCATGAGCGTCGCCGACAACGTCGTCTCGGCCTCGCTGCCGCGCTTTTCCATGGCCGGCTTCCTGCGCCGCGGCGCCATCCGCCGCGAGGCGCGCGCGCAAGCTGCGCGGCTCGACGCCCGCATCTCGCATCTCGGCCAGCGGCTTGGCACGCTGTCCGGCGGCAACCAGCAGAAGATCATCCTCGGCCGCAGCCTGGTCACCAATCCGCGCGTGCTCGTCCTGCACGAGCCGACGCGCGGCATCGACGTGGGCGCCAAGGCCGAGATCTATTCGATCCTGCGCGGCATTGCCGAAGAGGGCGTCGCCGTGGTCATGATCTCGTCGGAAATCCCCGAGCTTATCATGAATGCCGAGCGCGTGCTGGTGCTGCGTGCGGGGCGCATCGCCGGCGAGCTGACCGGCGCCGGCGTCAGCGAGGAAGCGATCCTGGCAAGGGCGATGGTGTCGTGAGATCGGTTCGGATGCCCCCTCCACCGCCGGAGCCTGTCCTTGGGCCGGCCTTCGGCCGGATCCGGGGGGCGGTCCCCCTTCCCCGCTTCATAGGGGAGGAACCAGGTTTTCAGCCGGCTGCGGCATCGATCCTCCCCCGTTTACGCAAGGCGATCGCATATGGAAGTTCTGGAAGCGTCGCCCGGCCGGCTACCCCCACCCCTGACCCCTCCTCTCAAGGGGGAGGGAGACGTTGCGGCCGCCATGCCGAGCGAAATCGTCACCGATTCATGTCTGGCGCAACAGCGGCAATATCCCCCTCCCCCTTGAGGGGAGGGGTTAGGGGTGGGGGTAGCTCCATATGCGATTGCCCTGCCCGCTTACGGGGGAGGGGGACCGCCCCCCGGGTCCGGTTGAAGGCCGGCCCAAGGACAGGCTCCGGCGGTGGAGGGCGCGCGCACCCCCTCAACGGCTCCGACCACACGGGCACATTTCAATGACGAAACCCAACATCACCATCGTCGGCAGCTTCGCGGTCGGGCTGACCATGCGGGCGCCAAAGCTGCCGATCTTCGGCGAGACCATGCTCGGCACCGATTTCGACATGGGGCCTGGTGGCAAGGGCTCCAACCAGGCCGTCGGCACCGCGCGGCTGGGCGCCTCCTCCGCGCTCGTCGCCCATATCGGCACCGACAAGCTGGCCGGCATCGCCACCGACCTCTATGCCGCCGAGGGCGTCGACACGCGCTTCGTCACGGCGCGCAGCGAGCGCGCCACCGGCGTCGGCTTCATCATCCTCAACGACAAGGGCGAGAACTTCATCATCCTCGACATGGGAGCGAACGAGCTGCTGGATGCCGGCGCTGTCGATGCGGCCGAGTCCCGCATCGCCGAAAGCGACGTGGTGATGACGGTGCTCGAAATCCCCATCCCCGCCGCCGCGCGCGCCATGGAACTCGGCCGCAGGCATGGCGCGAAGACCATCCTCAACCCGGCGCCGGCGCGCGCCCTGCCGGACGCGATCTTCGCCTCGGTCGACTATCTCACGCCGAACGAGAGCGAGCTGCGCATCCTGCTCGGCCTGCCCGCCGACGATCCGCGCTCGTCGCGCGAGCTGGCCGGCGAGCTGCGCCGCCGCGGCGTCCGCAACGTCG
The DNA here is from genome assembly GCF_059502445.1 of Kumtagia sp. Lineage (NCBI taxonomy): Bacteria > Pseudomonadati > Pseudomonadota > Alphaproteobacteria > Hyphomicrobiales > Phyllobacteriaceae > Kumtagia > Kumtagia sp. The sequence goes on along the minus strand of NZ_JCACER010000001.1, from coordinate 57,202 downwards.
TGGTCACGCTGGGGCGGGCCGGCGCGCTGATCCTCACCGACGAGCTCGACGTCATGGTGCCGGCCGTGCCGGTCGAGGTGACCGACACCACCGGAGCCGGCGACGCCTTCAACTCGGGTTTCGCCGTGGCGCTGGCGGAAGGCCGCGGCATCGTCGAGGCCGTGCGCTTCGGCGTGGTGTGCGGCGCCATCGCCTGCACCAGGCTCGGCGTCATCCCAGGCCTGCCCGACCGCGCCAGCGCCGACGCCATGTACAGTGAAGCCCTGCAAACCGTGTGGAAGGACAAGCCGTGAACCGCAACCGACTGCTCAACGCCGAACTCGCGCACGCCGTCGCCTCGATGGGCCACGGCGACCTGATGATTGTCTGCGACGCCGGCTTTCCGATCCCGTCGAGCGCCTGGCGCATCGACCTCGCCATCACGCCCGACGTGCCGGACCTGGAGACGGTGCTGACGCCGATCGCCGAGAATTTCATCGCCGAAAAAGTGTCCTACGCCGACACGCTGCCGGTCCATAATGCGTCGCTGCTGGAGAAGGTGAAGCGCCTGTTCGCCGACGCCGAGCACGCGCCGATCAGCCACGAGACCATTCTGGGCGAGATGGCGGCCAAGGCCAAGGTGATCGTGCGCACCGGCGCCTTCGACCCCTGGGGCAACATCCTGCTTTATTCCGGCGTCGACGTGCCAAAATGGTTTTCCAAGCCCGGCGTGGTTGCGCCGGACTATTATGCGAAGAAGATGAAGTAAGCCCATATGCCCCGCATCTTCGATTTCGGCGGCCGTGAGGTCGAGCGCAGCACCACCGTCGCCGGCCTGCGTGCCCTGAAGGGTTCCGGCCGGCACGCCGCGCAGGTCACCGCCGAGACCGCCGACGAGGCGGCCGCGGCGGAGGCTGCCGGCGTCGAGATGGTGGTGTGCCGCGCCGTCAACGTGCCGAAGGTGCGGGAGGGCTCGAAAAAAGTCTTCGTCACCGCCGCGCTCGGCTTTGCCGACGCCGTCGCTGCCGACGAAGTGCTGCGCACCGCCTTTTCGGCGATCGTCGCCGGCGCCGACGCCGTCATCACCGGGCGCGGCTGGGACACGGTGAAGATGCTGTCGGCCGAGCAGATCCCGGTCATGGGCCATCTCGGCTTCGTGCCCAGGAAATCGACCTGGGTCGGCGGCGTGCGCGCCGTCGGCAAGACGGCGGACGAGGCGCTGGAGCTGTTCGACCGCTTCCGCCGGCTCGAGGATGCCGGCGCCTTCGCCGTCGAATGCGAGGTGATACCGGCCGCCGTGATGGCCGAGATCAACCGCCGCACCGGCCTGGTCACCGTGTCGCTCGGCTCCGGTCCCGACGCCGACGTCATCTTCCTCTTCACCTCCGACATCTGCGGCGAGGCCAAACGCCTGCCGCGCCACGCCCGTGCATGGGGCGACCTCGCCTCGCTTCACAGACAAGTCCGCGACGAGCGGGTGCGCGCTCTCTCCGGCTTCCGCGCCGACGTCGTTTCGGGCGGCTATCCCGGCGAGGCGGAAACGGTACGGATCGCCGATGACGAGCTGGACAGGTTCCGCACTGCCCTGGGTGGCTCGAAGGAGTAGCGCAGGGGACAGTTTACTTTCTTTCCGCAGAAAGGCGGCACGCTTCAAGGCTGGCTCTGGCGGAAAAAGTAAACTGTCCCCGGCACTCTGGGCGATTGAGCGGGCGAGAAGTAACGGACCAACCATAGGCGAAGCGCTCCGGCGGTCCAGAACTCCGAATGCGATTTCGGCAGAACAGGGGATAGCTTTTCTTGCCACCGTCGAGTGGTTGGAAGCGCGCGCCTGCCGAAATGAAAATCATTCCAATGGCTTGCACTTTTACGGCATCTGCCGAAAAGCCGCGCGCCATGGTTTTCCGCCGATTTTTATCCCCGCCCTCTCCGCCTCCCTTATACTTGCCGGCAGTCCCTTCTGCGGGAACGCCGATCATGACGGTGGTTTGCGGGGAGGGATCGGTGTCCGGAAGGTAGCGGCTAACGTGGCCGCGAGAGCCGGCGCTGCTTCAGAGTTTCTAACGATCCCGACGAATGAGCGGGACGGGGCTCCGGTATGGCCTCAGGAGCCGTCATGAGCGGGATATCGCCGGCGACACTCAAGTCGGAGTAGTGAGTACGATCCCATGACCCGGAAATGAAGTGGCGAAGAAGCACCGGATGGGCGGCCGTTGGGGTCGCATATAAAATTTAGATGAGCGAGCCTGCGGCCGCCTGTCTTTCCGACCTCTTCAATGGCCAGGGCCGAAAGGCAGCGTGGCGAGGATGGGGCTTGGCTGCTGCATGCCTGTTGTTTCCGCTGCGCGACAGGTGCAAAAACATCGCCTCGAACCCGCAATTCGCAAGGAGCCCCGCATGCCCCATCCCGCTCTCGTTCCCGGCGCGGTCGCCGTCGTCACCGGCGGCGCTTCGGGCATCGGGCTCGCCGCGGCGAAGACGTTCGCCGGGCTCGGCATGAAGGTCTGCATCGCCGACATCGGCGCCAAGCGGCTGGCCGATGCGCGAGCCCAGGTCATCCTCGCCGCGAGCGGCGGCACCGATCACGTCATGGCGGTCGAGACGGACGTCAGCCGGTTCGACGATCTGGTGGCGCTGGAGAAGGCAGTGGCGCGGGCGTTCGGCGGCGCCGACGTCGTGATGAACAATGCCGGCATCCAGCCGGGCAGCGCCCTGTTCGGCCCGCTCGACAATTGGGAGCGCGTGCTGGCCGTCAACCTGTGGGGCGTCATTCACGGCAGCCGGGTGTTCGCGCCAGCCATGATCGCGGGCGGAAAGCCGGGGCTGATCATCAATACCGGCTCCAAGCAGGGCATCACCACGCCACCCGGCGATCCCGCCTACAATGTCGCCAAGGCCGGCGTGAAAACCTTCACCGAGGCGCTGCAGCACGAACTGCGCAACACGGCGGGCTGCACGGTCAGCGCGCACCTGCTCATCCCCGGCTTCGTCTATACGGCGCTCACGGCCAACGGCCGCACGGAAAAACCCGCCGGCGCCTGGACGCCGCGGCAGACGGTCGACTTCATGCTGGAAAGCCTGGAGCGCGGCGACTTCTATATATTGTGCCCCGACAACGACGTGCCGCGTTCGCTCGACGAGCGCCGCATCCTGTGGGCCGCCGGCGACATCGTCGAGAACCGCCCGCCGCTGTCGCGCTGGCATCCGGATTTCGCCGATGCCTTCGCCGAATTCGCGGCAAAGCGCTGATCGGCGGCGGCGGCCTGGCTCCCTCCCGGGGAGGGAGCTACCCCCACCCCTGACCCCTCCCCTCAAGGGGGAGGGGATCTTGCCGTTGTTGTGCAAGACATGAATCGGTGACGATTTCGCTGGGCATGACCGCAAAGTCCCCCTCCCCCTTGAGGGGAGGGGTCAGGGGTGGGGGGTAACGGGCCCCTATGCGATCGCCCTGCAGGGCAGGGGCCGGGATCAGCCGCCGTCGATGGCGTCGGCCATGATGATGATGGCCTGCTGGTAGACCGAGGCGGCGTTCCATCCGGCGATCGCGCCGCGATTGGCGCTGGCCGGCCCGCCGCCATAGCCATGGCCGCGCAGGAAGTTGGCCGTCGAGGCCAGCGCATCGGCCTTGTTCCTGAGATCGACGCGTCCGTCGCCATTGCCGTCGACGCCGTATTTCAGGACATTGGCGGGCAGGAACTGCGTGTGGCCGATCTCGCCATGGGCGGCGCCGACCGAGCCGGCGGAGAGGCCGCCGCGATCCACCAGCTTGAGCGCGCCGTAGAGGTGGTTGGTGAAGAATTCCGGGCGGCGGCAGTCATAGGCGAGCGTCGCCACCGCCGATACCGTGTTCTGGTTGCCCATGGCGGCGCCGAAGCCGGTCTCCATGCCCCAGATCGCCAGCAGCGGGCCGGCCGGAACGCCGTAGCGCTTCTCGATCGAGGCGAACAGCGCCGCGTTCTGCTTCTTCAGCGAGCGGCCCTTCGAGATGATGGCCGCGCCGCCGCGCCGCTTCATGAAGGAATCGACCGATCCGCTGAAGGCCTTCCTGACCGCCCTGTCGACGCCGATCGTCTTGGTGGAATAGCGCGTGCCGGCAAGCGCAGCCAGGCCGCGTTGTCCGACGCCGTTGGCGGCGGCCTCCCGCGCGAATTCCGCCTTCCACGCCTCGAAGCCGGCGGCGCTCTTGCCGCATCGGGCGGCCTCGGCCGCGACGGCCGAAAGGCCGAGCATGGCTGAGGCGGCGATCGCGAGGGTTAGTGTTTTGGCAGTGAATGCCATCCTCATCTCCTGGTTGCCTGAATACGTCGCGGGACATTGCCAGCAAACAGCCGCCCTGTCACCGCAGATACGACCGCGAATCCCCCCGGCCGCTGGTCAGTCTCGGGGAATTTCCCTACGATCAAGTATATGGCGTGGCAAGGGGTGGTCTAGGGCCATGGAAGATATCGATGTCATCGTCGTCGGCGCCGGTTCATCCGGGCTGGCGGCCGCGAAAGTTCTGCGCTCCGCCGGATTGACCTTCAAGGTTCTTGAGGCGATGGATCGCATCGGCGGCCGCGCCTTCACGTCCGATCAACATTTCGGCATTCCCTTCGACATCGGCTGCGCCTGGCTGCACGCGGCCGACCGCAACCCGTATTTCGCCGAGGCCGAGGCGGCGGGCTGGACCCTGCACCATCACCAGATGGATGTCGACCATCTCTATTTCGGCCGGAACAAGGCCTCGCAAACCCACGAGGCGGAGATGTCGCTGGCCGACCGGCAGCTCGCCGGGCTGATGGAAAACTGGTCCGGCGGCGACGACCGGGTCTCGTCCCTGCTCGCCTCCGGCCACGCGGCGCGCGCCGCCGCGACTTTCGCCGGGCCGCTCGATTTCGGCAAGGATTTCGACGAGACCTCGATCGAGGACTTTCGCGCCGCCGCCGACCTCGATCCGAACTATGTCAGCCGCGAGGGATTCGGTGCGCTGGTGGCACGCTTCGGCGCCGATGTTCCGGTGGAGCTCTCGACGCCGGTGCGCCGGATCGCGTGGGACGGGCCGGGCGTCGCCTGCGCCACCGATCGCGGCACTTTGCGGGCGCGCGCCGTGATCGTGACGACCTCGCCTGCGGTGCTGGCCTTCGAGGAGATCGTGTTCATCCCCGCGCTGCCCGCCGCCCATGTCGAGGCGTTCTTCGATCTGCCCATGGGGATGCTGACCAAGCTGCCGGTCGAGATCAGGGGTACGCGGCTCGGCCTTTCGCCCTTCGAAGACCTGCTGATCGAGCGGCAGGCGCGGCACGACGTCTATTTCCTGTGCTTTCCCTTCGACACCGATCTGATGGTCGGCTTCGTCGGTGGCGACTTCGCCTGGGAGATGTCGGCCGCCGGCGAGGCGGCGGGCGTCGACTTCGCGACAGACCGCCTGTGCGATATCTTCGGCTCCGACGTCAGGAACCATGTGGGCCGGGCGATGATGACCAACTGGGGCGGCGAGCGCTTCGTGCGCGGCGCCTATGCGGCGGCGCTGCCGGGCAGGGCGGCGGCGCGACGTGCCTTGATGGAGCCCGTAGCCGACCGCGTGTTCTTCGCCGGCGAGCATCTTGCCGGGCCGCTGATCCAGACCTGCGGCGGCGCCAGGTTGTCCGGCGAGGCGGTGGCGCGGCAGGTCGCGGCGCGCCTTGCCCCGGCCTGAGCGAAGCAGTCCCGGCACCGGGCGGCTGCAGCGCATCCCGGCTACTCCAGGTTGCAAGCGTGCCGAGGCATGTACATCAGCAGTAACAAATCGTTATTGCCGGAGAGTCGCAGCCCGGAACCATGACATTCCTACCCCGTTGGTGCGCCGAGGGAACATCAAACGTGGAGAATTCATCATGAAGAAGCTCGTGACACTTGCCGCGGCCGGCACGATGCTGGCGTTCGGTGGAGCGGCCTTCGCGCAGACCTCCGTTCAGGCGACGACCGAACTCAACGTCCGCGCCGGTCCCGGTTCCAACTATCCCGTCGTCGGCGTGCTTGCCGCCGGCCAGTCGGCGACCCTGCAGGGCTGCCTGAAGAACGGCAAATGGTGCTCGATCGCCGAAGCCGGCGGACAGGGCTGGGTCTATTCGGACTATCTGGCCGGCGATTTCGGCGGCGAAACCGTCGTGTTGAGCCAGCGCCCGGCAAACGCCGAGGTGGCGATCGTCGAAGCACCCGACACCGGTTCGGCGGGCGCGATCGTCGGCGGCGCCACGGGTGCCATCGGCGGCGCCATCATCGGCGGCCCGGTCGGTGCGCTGGTGGGCGGCGTCGGCGGCGCGGCGATCGGCGGAACGGCCGGCGAAGCGGCCGAGCCGCCGGATCGGGTGCGCACCTACGTGACCAGCAACCGCCTCGATCCGGTCTATCTCGACGGCGAGGTCGTCGTCGGCGCGCGGCTGCCCGAGACGGTAACGGTCCGCGAGATACCGGACTACGACTATCGCTACGTCAACGTGAACGGGCAGGAAGTGCTGGTGGAGCCCGGCACCAACCGCATCGTCTACGTGATGCGCTGAGGCACGCAGCCCGAAAGCCGGGGCCCCGGCCCGGGCAAGAACGGACTGATAGCGCCGGGCCTGCGGGTCCGGCGCTATCTCATGGACATACCAGGCATTCCGCTACAGCGTAGGCGCAGCCGCTCCCTTCACCCGCCGTTGACGTCGAAATGCAGCGGCTTGGCCGAATCGATCAGCTTGTGGGCGCGCAGCTCCGCCAGCACGTTCTCCGGGAAGGGCGTGTCGAGATAGAGCAGCGCGATCGCATTGCCGCCCGGCCGGTCGCGGCCGAGCTGGAAGTTGGCGATGTTGACCTCGTTCCTGCCGCAGATGGTGCCGAGCAGTCCGATGATGCCCGGGGCATCCGGATTGGTAGTGTAGAGCATGTGCTGGCCGACCTCGGCATCGAGATTGATGCCCTTGATCTGGATGAAGCGCGGCTTGTGGTCGGAAAAGCAGGTGCCAGCGATGGAGCGGGTCTGCTTCTCGGTGGTGACGGTGAGCTTGATGTAGCCGTCGAACACGCCCGACTTGTCGCGCTTGACCTCGGCGACGATGATGCCGCGCTCCTTCACCATGATCGGCGCCGACACCATGTTGACGTCCGACACCTGCGGCCGGATCAGGCCGGCAAGTGCCGCGCTGATGAGGGCGCGGGTGTTCATGGTCGTGGTCGAACCGTCGAACAGGATTTCGACCGACTTGATCGGCTCCTCCGTCACCTGGCCGACGAAGGCGCCGAGCACCTCGGCGAGCTTGACGAACGGCTTCAGCCGCGGCGCTTCCTCCGCCGTGATCGACGGCATGTTGATGGCGTTGGAGACCGCGCCCTTGATCAGGTAGTCCGCCATCTGCTCGGCGATCTGCAGGGCGACGTTCTCCTGCGCCTCGGTCGTGGACGCGCCGAGATGCGGCGTGGTGACGACGTTCTCCATGCCGAACAGCGGGTTTTCGGTCGCCGGCTCGGTCTCGAACACGTCGATGCCGGCTCCCGCCACCTTGCCGCTCTTCAGCGCGGCGATCAGGTCCTTCTCGACCACCAGGCCGCCGCGGGCGCAATTGATGATGCGCACGCCGTCCTTCATTTTTGAGATCGCCGCCGCGTCGATGATGTTGCGGGTCTTGTCGGTGAGCGGCGTGTGCAGGGTGATGAAGTCGGCGCGGGCGAACAGCTCGTCCAGCTCGACCTTCGCGACCCCGAGCTCCTCGGCCCGTTCCTCGGAGAGGAAGGGGTCATAGGCGACGACATGCATCTTCAGGCCGACGCCGCGCGTCGCCACGATCGAGCCGATGTTGCCGCAGCCGATGACGCCGAGCGTCTTGCTGGTGATCTCGACGCCCATGAAGCGGTTCTTCTCCCACTTGCCGGCATGGGTCGAGGCGTTGGCCTCGGGGATCTGGCGGGCCAGCGCGAACATCAGCGCGACGGCGTGCTCGGCGGTGGTGATGGAGTTGCCGAACGGCGTGTTCATGACGATGATGCCGCGGCGCGAGGCGGCGGGGATGTCGACATTGTCGACGCCGATGCCGGCGCGGCCGATGACTTTCAGATTGGTCGCGGCGGCGATCAGCTTTTCGGTGACCTTTGTCGCGGAGCGGATGGCGAGGCCGTCATAGTCGCCGATCCTGGCGAGCAAGGCATCCTTGTCCTTGCCCAGATCGGGCAGGTAGTCGACCTCGACGCCACGATCCTTGAAGATCTGCACGGCGGTGGGGGAGAGTTTGTCGGAAACGAGAACGCGGGGCATGGGCGTGATCCTCTGCGATTGGCTTCCCTCCCCCTTGAGGGGAGGGTGGTCGCGCAGCGACCGGGTGGGGTGAGTGCGGCCGTGCTCGGCCTGCTTGTTTCAGGAGGTCGGCGGGGTGGAGGTGACCCCACCCGGCCGCTTCGCGGCCACCCTCCCCTCAAGGGGGAGGGAGATCAGGCCGCGGCCTTCAGCGCCGCCTTCTGCTGCGCGAACGCCCAGTCGAGCCAGGGCGTCAGCTTGCGCAGGTCGTCCGTCTCGACGGTGGCGCCGCACCAGATGCGCAGGCCGGGCGGGGCGTCGCGGTAGCTGGCGATGTCGTAGGCGACCTTTTCCGCCTCGAGCGCGGCCGTTAAGGCCTTCACGAAGGCCTGCTGGCCGGCGTCGTCGAGGGCGGCGACCGCCGGATCGACGAAGCGCAGGCAAACCGAGGTGTTGGAGCGTGTCGCCGGATCGCCGGCGAGGAAGTCGATCGCCGGATTGCTTGCGACCCAGTCGGCCAGCACGGCGGCATTGGCGTCGGCGCGGGCGATCAGGCCATCGAGGCCGCCGACCGACTTCGCCCATTCCAGCGCGTCCAGATAATCCTCGACGCACAGCATGGACGGCGTGTTGATGGTCTCGCCCCTGAAGATGCCTTCGATCAGCTTGCCGCCCGACGTGAGGCGGAAGATCTTCGGCAGCGGCCAGTCGGGCTTGTAGGTCTCCAGCCGCTCGACGGCGCGCGGCGACAGGATGATCACGCCATGCCCGCCCTCGCCGCCAAGCACCTTCTGCCAGGAGAAGGTGACCACGTCGAGCCTGGCAAAATCCAGGCGCTGGGCGAAGGCGGCGGAGGTCGCGTCGCAGATGGTCAGGCCCTTGCGATCGGCCGGGATGAAGCCGGCGTCGGCGACGCGTACGCCGGAGGTCGTGCCGTTCCAGGTGAACACCACGTCGCGGTCGAAATCGACCATCGCAAGATCGGGCAGCGCGCCATAGGGCGCCTCGAAAACCCGCGCATCCTTCAGCTTGAGCTGCTTGACCACATCGGTCACCCAGCCGGCGCCAAAGCTTTCCCAGGCGAGCATGTCGACGCCGCGGGCGCCCAGCAGCGACCACAGCGCCATCTCGACGGCGCCGGTGTCGGAGGCCGGCACGATGCCGATGCGGTAGTCGGCCGGAACCTCGAGCACCTCGCGCGTCAGCGCGATCGCCTGTTCCAGCTTGGCCTTGCCGATCTTGGCGCGGTGGGAGCGGCCCAGCGCGGCCTTCTTCAGCGCCTCGACCGACCAGCCGGGACGTTTCGCGCAGGGACCAGAGGAGAAATTGGGATTTGCCGGACGCACGTCCGGCTTGGAGATCGTCGTCATCATTCTACCCTTCCAGATAGCAAGCCCCTCGTTGGGGAGGGGTGGCCCACTCGCGGCATTAGCGGAAGCGGCGGCGGCGCGCAAGAGGGGATGTCGCATCGGGGACAGAAAAGGGCGCGCGACGATTACTTGCGCCGGCGGCCCGACAATTGCCAAATCCAAGCAAAACCTGCAGTATTGCTTGGGGCCGGACGCTCAACTGCCGGAAGCCGGCCCTTGCCGAGGGGGCGGCGTATCCGGGGTGGGAGGGGCATCGGCCCGGCGACGATGGATCACGATGGCGTTTCCCTGCTTGCCGCCAGGATGGCGGGCGCCATCGACGCGGCCTCGCTCGGGTCCGGCCCTTGGAACGAGGTCCCGAAGCTGTTCGCGCAGGCCTTTCCCGGTTCCTTCTCCTCGCTTCACAGTATCGGTCTTACCGACGGCCGCGTTGGATTCCTCACCGCCCACAACATCGATCCCGATTTCCTGCGGACGTTCGTCGAGCACTACACCTTCATCAACCCGTGGAACGAGTCGCACTGGACAAGAGTGCCGAGCGGCACGGTCAACCTGTCCGAGGAGGTGTCGCCGGCGCGCCTGTTCTCAAGGAGCGAATTCTACAACGACTGGCTGGCGCCGCAGGATGTCGATGCGGCGGCGGCGGTCAAGATCGACGGCGGCAACGGCCAATCGGCCCTGTTCATGATCCATTATCCGCTCGCGCTCGCGGACAAATACAACGCCGCCGTCGCCGAGGTGCTGCGGCGGGTGCGCGGCAATCTGCAGCGCACGGTCGAGATCGCGGGCCGCCTGCGCTCGAGCGCCGAGGGTGCCGCGGCCAGCGCGGCGCTGGTGGAACGCGGGCGCGGCGCGGCCCTCGTCATCGACGGCGAACGCCGCTTGCGCGACGCCAACACGGAGGCCGCCAGGCTCTTCACCGCCGGGCGGGCGGTGGTCGTGCGGTCGGGGCGCTGCCATCTCGCGGTCAAGGAGGTCGACGAACGGTTCGGCGCAATGCTGTCGGCACTGGCACGGGGCGTTCCGGCGGACGGCGCCCGGCTGTCGTTCCGCGATGCCGAAGGCGCGTGGCAGGTGGCGATGGCTGCCTTGCCGGCACCTCCGGACGCCGGACTGGCTTCGCTGTTTTCGCCGCGCCGCATGGTCCTGGTGCTGGTCACCGATCTTGGCGCCGCGTCGCAGGCGTCCGGCGATTTCTCGGCGCTCGCGGCGACCTTCCATCTCACCCCGGCCGAAATCGCCTTCTGCAACCGGCTGTTCCAGGGCGACTCGGTCTCGGAGGCGGCCGACCGTCTGGGAATCGCGCTGGAGACCGCCAGGACCCGGCTGAAATCGATCCAGCAGAAGACGGGGACGTCCCGGCAAGGTCAGCTTATGCTGCTGCTTTCGCGCTTGTCCTGACAAGCGGGAAAAGCAGCCGACGGCAATATCCCCACCCCGAGGCCCTGGGGCCGTGACTGCCGTCGGCTCACGCTGATCGCGTCGGTGAGGACGCACATCGCACCGCCAATAAGGTCAAGCATCCGGCGGTTACTCAACCCCCATTTGGGGGATGACGAGGAATTCTTACCGCGCAAGACTTTTCCGTAGGCCAAATAAACCAAGTTTTGAAAACGGCTTCCCGGATTCTTAGGAAATTCTTTACCATCTCTTTCTGAACGCATACACATCTTTTATTGCGTTGGGGATCAACGGGCGGAGTAGAGAAATGGCAACCGTGACGATGTCTTTTCCGGGCGGGACATACCTGCCGGAATTTGTCGACTACAACCCGTCGCTTGGCGAGTTGATCGATCTTGCAGGGGCAACCCTCGTCGGCGCTCCGTCGGCGACGCGGGTGACGTTCCAGCTGCAGAACGGCCTGGTGCTGCGGATAAACGGCACCGGCTTCACCTTCGATGCCAATGGTCCGACCGGAGGCACGGTGACCGGGCTGCAGCTCTTCCTGAGCGACGGCACGACTGTGCTGCAGGCGGTCACGGGACTCAACCGGCCGATCGTGGACGTCTACGATGCCGTCGACTCCTACTCCTACGACGGTGATGAGCCGTGGTTCGATACCTGGGGCATGAGCCAGTGGCTTCTCAGCGGCAACGACACGGTCAACGGCTCGTCGGCCCATGACGATATCTTCGGCCACGCCGGCAACGACGTGCTGACGGGCGGAGCCGGCGACGATTTCATCGATGGCGCCGACGGCAAGGACAGCTGTGACGGCGGCAGCGGCTTCGACCAGCTGAGCTTCCAGTCCGCCTACTTTCATCCGGCAGCGCTGAAGGGAATCGTGCTCGATGCCCAGGCGGGAACGGTGGTCGATTCGTGGGGAAACAGCGAGACCTTCAAGAACTTCGAAGCCTATCGCGGCACGCAATTTGCCGACACGATCAACGGCTCCTCTCTCGACGAGCAGTTCTTCGGACTGGGCGGCCGCGACAAGATCGACGGCAAGGGCGGCATAGACGAGGTGCGCTACGACCGGGACGAGAGATGGAGCGGCCTTGAAGGGGTCACGGTCAACCTGACGACCGGCGTTGCCATCGACGGCTTCGGCAAGCAGGACACGCTGGTCGGCATCGAGAGGGCTAGGGGAACCTGGACCGACGATGTCCTGATCGGCAGCAGCGGCGCGAACCGCCTCCGGGGCCTCGACGGCAAGGACGTGCTGGACGGCAAGGCCGGCGCCGACGACATGCGCGGCGGCGGAGGCGACGACACCTATGTCGTCGACAATTCCGGCGATCTCGTCGACGAGAACCCGAACGCCGATTTCGCGTGGGGCATCGACACCGTGCAGTCGTCGATCACCTTCAGCCTGGCCAACACCGCACGGGTGTTCGGCGACGTCGAGAACCTGACGCTCACCGGCACGGCCGCGATCAACGGCACCGGCAACGCGCTGAACAACACCATCATCGGCAATGGCGCCAACAATTCGCTGAGCGGCGCCAACGGCAACGACCGGCTGGAGGGCGGCGTCGGCAACGACACGCTCAACGGCGGCAACGGCGCCGATGCGCTGATCGGCGGCACCGGCGGCGACACCGCCTCCTATGCCGGGGCCAGCGCCGGGGTGACGGCGAGCCTCGCCAGCCCGGCGGCCAACAAGGGGGCCGCCGCCGGCGACACCTACTCGTCGATCGAATATCTGCTGGGCTCCAGCCATGCCGACACGCTCATCGGCAACTCCGGCAACAACATCATCAACGGTGGCCTCGGCAGCGACAAGCTGACCGGAGGTGCCGGCGCCGATTCCTTCCGCATCGCCACCACGCTCGGCGCCAGCAATGTCGACACGATCACCGACTTCAGCGCCGCCGATGACGTCGTCCAGCTCGAGAACGGCGTCTTCCTGGCGCTGGCCACCACCGGGACCCTGGGCGCCGCCGCGTTCCGCGCCAACACGACCGGGCTCGCCGGCGACGCCACCGACCGCATCATCTACGAGACCGATACGGGAAAGCTGTTCTACGACGCTGACGGGAACGGCGCCGGGGCCGCGATCCATTTCGCCACGCTGACAGGAGCGCCGTCGATAACCAGCGCCGATTTTACCGTGATCTGAGCGGCGGACCTGAGTCCCGGCGGGCGGCCTCCGGCCGTCCGCTGGCTTGGGTACGCCGTGGGGTTCGATCTCCCCGTAACTCCTTGTACAAGATCACTTGTTACCCGACTCCCGCGCCTCTCTCGCCGGTCCGCCTCCAATCGTCGATCGGTCCGCAGGATCGCGCCCGTGCCCGGTTCCGGTGCAACGGATGTCAGGAGCTGACAGGATGCTGCATCGCAGCAGAGCTTGAACGACGCTCGCCCTCTGCATAAATCGATTGTAAGATACTCCGGACTGGACCCGGATTCCGCGAGAGGGCCTCCAATGGAATATGCCGCCGGCACATCGTGTTTTCGCATGACCTGGCCGGGCGGAGGGGGCCTCGGCTTCCTGACCGCGGGCCTGCTCGCGACGGCGCTGCTGGGCGCGGCGCCTTCGACGGCGTCGGCGCAGGAACAGCAGGCGCCGACCGTCACCGTCGCCAAGCCGATCACCCGCGACATCGTCGAGGACGACCAGTTCGTCGGCCGCTTCGAAGCCGTGGACGAGGTCGCGGTGCGCGCTCGCGTCGCCGGCTACCTGCAGGAGGTGCACTTCCGCGACGGCGCGATCGTGAAAGCGGGCGACCTGCTGTTCACCATCGACCAGCGGCCTTACCAGGCCGCCTACGACGCGGCGAAATCGCAGGTCGATTCCAGCACCAGCCTGCTCGACTTTTCCCGAATGCAGCTCGAGCGGGCAGAGCAACTGGCCAAGTCCGGCAATCTGTCGGTGTCCACGCTCGACGACCGGCGCCGCGAGTTCCTGGCGGCGCAGGCGCAGAACCAGGGCGCGCAGGCTTCCCTGCGCACCGCCAGCCTCGACCTCGAATTCACCGAGATCAGGGCGCCGCTCGCCGGCCGCATCGGCCGCCGGCTGATCTCGCAGGGCAACCTCATCCAGCCGGACTCCACCTTGCTGACCACCATCGTCGCCACTGATCCGATCGACTTCTACTTCGACATCGACGAGCGCTCCTACTTCGCCTATGCGCGCGACGCCCGCACGCGCGGCGGCTCGATGCAGGAAGGCGGCGGCGGAATCGACGTCGTCGTCCACCTCGCCGACCGCAACGAGAAAGCGTTCAACGGCAAGCTCGACTTCGCCGAGAACCGCATGGACCAGGGCACCGGCACGATGCGGGTGCGCGCCCGCTTCGACAACAAGGACGGCGTCCTGCAGCCCGGCATGTTCGGGCGCATCAACGTGCCCGGCTCCCTGCCGCACCCTGGCGTGCTGCTGCCCGACGAGGCGGTCGGCGCCGACCAGAACCGCCGCGTCGTCTACGTCGTCGACGATGCCGGCAAGGTCTCGATGAAGCCGGTGCGCACCGGCCCGCGCATCGACGGCTACCGCGTCATCCGCGAGGGCCTCAGCGGCGACGAGACCGTCGTCGTCAACGGCCTGATGCGGGTCAGGCCCGGCGTGACGGTCAAGCCCGAGATGACCACCCTGCCGCCCAAGGCCACCGAGACCGAAGAGCCGTCGCAATGAGGTTCGCACATTTCTTTGTCGACCGCCCGATCTTCGCGGCGGTCCTTTCGATCGTGCTCGTGCTTGTCGGCGGCATCGCCTACACGCAGCTTCCGGTCGCGCAATATCCGGAGATCGCGCCGCCGACGATCGTGGTGCGCGCCTCCTATCCGGGCGCCGACGCCGAGACGATCGCCGCCACCGTGGCGACGCCCATCGAGCAGGAGATCAACGGCGTCGAGCACATGCTCTACATGTCGTCCTATTCCTCCGGCGACGGCTCGATGTCGCTCACCATCACCTTCCGGCTGGGCACCGACCTCGACCAGGCGCAGGTGCTGGTGCAGAATCGCGTGTCGGTCGCCGAGCCGCGTCTGCCCGAGGAGGTGCGGCGCCTCGGCGTTACCACGGCGAAGAGTTCGCCCGACCTGATGATGGTCGTGCACATGCTGTCGCCGGACGATACCTACGACCAGCTCTACGTCTCCAACTATGCGCGCACCCGCGTCCGCGACGTGCTGCTCAGGCTGGACGGCGTCGGCGACGTCATCATCTTCGGCGAGCGCGAGTATTCGCTGCGCATCTGGCTCGATCCGGAAAAGCTGTCGGCCTACGGCATGACCGCCGGCGACGTCGTCGAAGCGCTGCGCGAGCAGAACGTGCAGGTTTCCGGCGGCTCGATCGGCGCGCCGCCCATCGGCGACAACTCCGCCTTCCAGTACACGGTCACCACGCAGGGACGCTTCGACGACGCGCGCGACTTCCGCTACGTCATCGTCAAGTCGACCGAGGATGGACGGCTGATCAAGCTGGAGGACCTCGCCCGCATCGAGCTGGGTGCCCGGGACTACGTCACCAACTCCTATCTCAATGGCAAGCCGGCGGTGGCGCTGGGCATCTTCCAGCGCCCCGGCACAAACGCGCTGGCCGCGGCGGAGGAAATCCAGTCGACGATCCACCGGCTTTCCGCCGACTTCCCGCAGGGGCTCGCCTACGACATCATCTACAACCCGACCGAGTTCATCGCCGAGTCCATCAACGAGGTCTACAAGACCATCGTCGAGGCGATCCTGCTGGTGGTGATCGTCATCATCGTCTTCCTGCAGTCGTGGCGAATGGCGCTCGTGCCGATCGTGGCCATCCCGGTGTCGTTGATCGGCACGCTGGCGGTGCTGCTCGCCTTCGGCTTCTCGCTCAACATGCTCACCCTGTTCGGGCTGGTGCTGGCGGTCGGCATCGTCGTCGACGACGCCATCGTGGTGGTGGAGAATGTCGAGCGCAACATCGCGCTCGGGCTGTCGCCGAAAGCGGCGGCGCACAAGACGATGGACGAGGTCGGCACCGCCGTGCTGGCGATCTCGCTGGTGCTGATCGCCGTGTTCGTGCCGACGGCCTTCATCCCCGGCATCTCCGGCCAGTTCTACCTGCAGTTCGCCATCACCATCGCGGTCTCCACCGCGATCTCGGCGTTCAACTCGCTGACGCTGTCGCCGGCGCTGGCGGGCGTGCTGTTCAAGCCGCATCACGGCGGCCACGAACCGCGCTTCTTCCTGGCGCGGTTCGGCCGCACGCTGGCCGACGGCTTCAACCGCGGCTTCGACGCCATGGCCCACGGCTATGCGCGGCTGGTGCGCTTCCTGGTCGGCTCGACGGCGATGCTGCTGGTCATGCTCGCCATCTTCGCCGGCCTGCTCTACGCCACCTTCCACTTGCTGCAGACGGTGCCGCGCGGCTTCATCCCGACCATGGACCAGGGCTACGCGATCGTGGTGGTGCAACTGCCGGAAGGCGCCTCGCTCGGCCGCACCGACGCCGTCATCCAGAGGGCGTCGGACATCATCCGCAACACGCCGGGCGTCGCCAACGCGGTTGCCTTCGCCGGTTTCTCCGGCGCCACCTTCACCAATGCCAGCAATGCCGGCGTGATCTTCGCGCCGTTCGAGAGCTTCGAGCACAGGCTCGAGGCCGGCCTCTCGCAGGACCGGATCATCGGCACGCTGTTCGGCAGCCTGCAGAGCATCCAGGAGGCCTTCATCATCGCCCTGCCGCCGCCGCCGGTGCGCGGCATCGGCAATTCCGGCGGCTTCAAGATGATGATCCAGGAGCGCAACAGCGCCGACATGCGGCCGATCCTGGCGCTCACCCAGGAGGTCGCCGCCAAGGCCAACCAGACACCGGGATTGGCGGGTGTGTTCACCACCTTCTCCACGTCCAGCCCGCAGTTCTACCTGGAGATCGACAGGGACAAGGCACGCATGCTCAACGTGCCGATCCCCAACATCTTCGAGACGCTGTCCATCAATCTGGGCACCGCCTATGTGAACGACTTCAATGCCTTCGGCCGGGTCTACCAGGTGCGGGCGCAGGCCGACCAGGCCTTCCGCCTCGACCGCGACGACATCCTCAAGCTCAAGGTGCGCTCAGCCGCCGGCGCACTGGTGCCGCTGGGCACCCTGGTCGAGATCCGCGACGTCACCGGTCCGTCGCTGGTGCAGCGCTACAACATGTATGTCTCGGTGCCGCTGCAGGGCAACGCCGCGCCCGGCGTTTCCACGGGCACGGCGCTCGACAGCATGGAGACGGTCGCCAGGGAGCTGCTGCCGCAGGGCACGGCCTTCGAATGGACCGAGATCGCGCTGCAGGAGCGCCAGACCGGCAACACCGCCATCTTCATCTTCGGCCTGTCGGTGCTGTTCGTCTTCCTGGCGCTGGCGGCGCAGTACGAGAGCTGGGTGATGCCCTTCGCCATCGTGCTGATCGTGCCGCTCGGCGTGCTGGCGGCGCTGCTCGGCGTGGCGTTCCGGGGGCTCGACAACAACATCCTGGTTCAGATCGGCCTGATCGTGCTGATCGGACTGGCGGCGAAGAACGCGATCCTGATCGTCGAATTCGCCCGCCAGGGCCAGGAGCAGGGCGCCAACCCGGTCGACGCCGCCGTCGAGGCGGCGCGGCTCAGGCTGCGGCCGATCCTGATGACCGCCTTCGCCTTCATCCTCGGCGTGGTGCCGCTGGTGATCGCGACGGGTCCGGGGGCGGAGATGCGGCAGTCGCTGGGCACGGCCGTGTTCTCGGGCATGCTCGGCGTCACCATCGTCGGCCTGTTCCTGACGCCGGTGTTCTACGTCACGCTGCGCCGGCTGGTTCCGTATCGCCCGCCGGCCGAAGCGAGCCACGACGCGCCTTCGCCGGCGGCGGCGGAGTAGGCTCTGGAGGGCAAAACCCGGACCTGCCGCCGGCGAATGATGGGGGTGCACGCGGCGCCAAGCAGGTTTGCATCGGCCTGGCCACCGGATGACCCGGCCGATGCAATCGACGTCATGCGTCGCGGCGGACGCCGATCGTCCGGGCGCGAAGAATCACTTGAAGGACACCCCACCCTTTCCCCTTGTGGGCAGGGCTATCGCATGTGAACCTACCCCCACCCCTAGCCCCTCCCCACAAGGGGGAGGGGGACAAGCTGGCATCTCCGCCAGTCGCCAATCATCAACGGTTTCGCGCGGCATGGCGGCCGCAAAGTCCCCCTCCCCCTTGTGGGGAGGGGTTAGGGGTGGGGGTACGAAACAGCGAAATTCATCGCCGTTTGCCTACGCGATCCCTCTGCGCCACGGGCGCTAACTGTCAGCATCCGTCAGGATTATTTTCGCGGTTTTATCCCCGCCCTGCCGAGCGGAGCGATACTTTCGCCGCCCGTGCTGGAAAGGAAGCGGCGATGGACTGGACTGTGGCGATCGACAGGAATCGCGAGGCGCTGAAGCGCATCCTCGCCATGCTCGTCGCCATGGCCGGGCTGGGTGATGGGGGACAGTTTCCTTTCTTTCGGCAGAAAGGCCGCGGCAGTCCAGAAGTCGCGCGGGCCGAAAAAAGCAGACTGTCCCCGGCACTTACGCCGGCGCTTACCCTGCCGCGCCATCTCCACCGCGCCGTGCTCAAGCTGCTGTATCCGGCCGAAGCGGCGGTGCGGCGGCTGATCATCGTGGCCGCGCGCGGCCTGGTCGTCGCCCTGCCGCCGCACCGCCCGCGCGAGCCGAAACCCGCGATCCCGCGCAAGGCCGGCCGTCCCGGCATGCCGCTGCCGCCGCAAAACCTCGCCCGGCGTGTCGCGGCGCTGCCCCTGCTCGATCCGCTGCGGATGCCCCGGCCGTGGAACGGCCGCGCCTGGTGGGTCCCCAGAAGCGTGCCGCGTATCTCCTTTCCCGGCTACAGCGTGCCGTTCCGCATACCGCCCCCGCCGTCGCCCGACGATCCGGTCGACGCGACGCGGCTGGCCCAACGCCTGCGGGCGCTGGCCGCCGCACTCGACGATCTGCCGGCCCAGGCAAGACGTTTCGCCCGCTGGCGGGCCCATCGCGACGCCGCCTTCGCCCAGGAGAGAGGCATCGACGCCGGTACGCAAGACGGAAAAGCCGGCGGCACGCGCCGGCTCCAGCGGCTACGGCCGCTGAAGCCCGGCCGGCCGCCGGGCTGGCGGCGAAAACCCGACCACCCGGTGCACGAGGTGCTGAACGAACTGCACGGGCTCGCCTTCGACGCCTTGCAGCGCCCCGACACGTCGTGACGGCACCTCGGTCGGCCCGAGAAGCGAAGCATAAACGGCCGGCGCGGATTTTTTCGCGGCCTAGCGGCGATAGGTGCTGTCCGGCAATGCCGTTTCGCTTGGCGAAGCCGGCAAACCTGCTTAGAGGCCGACTGCCTTGCGCAAGATTTCGCTCATGCGCGATTGCCAGCCCGGCCCGTCGGCCTTGAACCGCTCGATCACCTCCGGATCGAGCCGCAAGGCGATCTGCTTCTTGACGACGTCCTTGCGCGGTCGTCCCCCCTTGTTGCGGGCAAATAGCTCGTCGACCGGCTGCGCGTCGGGATCGGCCAGCGCGGCGGCGGTGATCGCCGCGTTCTCTTCGTCGGTCATGGATTCGAGCGCGGCCCGCGCCCGGCGCCTGGCCTCCGTCTTCTGCGCCGCGGTTGCCTGTCTAGAGGTTTTCCACATAGAACCTGATTTCCTTCCGGTTGGCCTTGCGCAACGAAATGACCCGGACGACATCCCCGCGCTCGGTGTAGACGACAACCATGATCCGCGTATGGATCAGTCCGATGCCGACCAGCCGTGTCTCGCCGTAGTCGAAACGATCATCCTCCACGACCAGAGCGGTGAGGATGTCGAAGTCGTGGATGAGATCGAAAACAATACCGTGCTTGGCCTTGTTCGTTTCATATTTCTCCTCGTCCCACTCAAATTTCATCAGCCGCTACCCGAGTTTCTGTATATGCAAAAAAGACGATCGTCAATGTTTTTGTATATGCAAAAAGGGTAGGTCGCCTGAGCGTGAGGCTCACACCACTTCGAACACGAAGGTCTTCACCAGCGCCTCCGGGTCGGCGATGGCATAGGCGCGGAACCACGGGCTCTGCTCGACCGGCCGCCAGCGGCCCTGCCGCTCCAGCTCGTCGAAGACATTCCGGAAGCCGCCGGCCTCGAACACCTGGTCGCGGACGGTGAAGATGGCGTGGCCGCCCTTGCGCGTGATCCGCACCAGCTCGTGCAGGCCGGAAGCCGGCGCATGGCCGATGGTAAAGACGCCGGTCGAGAAGAAGGCGCGGAAGTGACCGTCCGGCCAGGGCAGCGGCCCGCCCAGCGCCGCCTGCCTGAGATCGCCGTAAGCGCCGCGCGAACCGGCGATGGCGAGCATGTCCTGCGACAGGTCGAGGCCGCCGAGATCGCCGTAACCCAGCGCCTTGAGGCAGGGTCCGGACAGGCCGGTGCCGCAGCCGGCGTCGAGCAGCGGCCCTTCGCCCGCCGGCACATGACGCGCCACCCAACTGGTGATCAGGAAGGGCAGGCAGTAGCCGAGCGCGGCGGTCTCGCCGTCATAGCTCGCCGCCCAGGCGGCATAGGCCTTCGACAGCTCCTCCGGCGTTTTGGCCGAATAGACCATGTCGAGGGCTGCGTTGGCCTGGTCTTCGATCGACATCGCGTTTCCTCCGTTGGCGACCGGAGGTTGGCATCGGCGGCATGCCGCCGCAACCCGCACCGGAAGTTGCTCCTGTGAAATCACCGCCGCCGCCAGCAAAGCCTTGCCATTCGCCGCCGCCGCTGCCAGTTTCCGCGCCGCCTCCAACCGGATACCGCAATGCCTCTTTCCGTCGCCACCTGGAACATCAATTCCGTCCGCCTGCGCATGCCGATCGTCGAGCGCTTTCTGCTGGAGAACGCACCCGATGTGCTCTGCCTGCAGGAGACCAAGTGCGTGGACGACCAGTTCCCCTCCGCGGCCTTCCGCAAGCTCGGCTATCGTCACCTCGCGATCAGCGGCCAGAAGGGCTATCACGGCGTCGCCATCGCGGCGCGGCGGCCGATCGAGGTGGTCGAGCGGCGGCGCTTCTGCGACAAGGACGATTGCCGGCATATTTCCGTGCGGGTTCCGGTCGGCGGCAAGTCGGTGCTGCTGCACAATTTCTACGTGCCGGCCGGGGGCGACGAGCCGGATCCCGAGATCAACTGGAAGTTCAGGCACAAGCTCGACTTCGTCGCCGAGATGAACGCGGTGCGCGCCGAGCACGACGCCAACTCCGCCTCCATTCTGGTCGGCGACCTCAACATCGCGCCGCTCGAGCACGACGTCTGGTCGCACAAGCAGCTCCTCAACGTCGTCAGTCACACGCCGGTGGAGACGGAGAGCTTCGAGGCCATGCGTAAGGCCGGCAGCTGGGTCGACCTGATGCGCCACGATGTCCCTTACGAGCGGAAGCTCTACACCTGGTGGAGCTACCGCGCGCGCGACTGGGAGGCGTCGGGCCGCGGGCGGCGGCTGGACCACATCTGGTCGTCCGAAAACCTGCTGCCGGTGTTTTCCGGGTACGACATCCTGCGCGACGCTCGCGGCTGGGAAAAGCCGTCCGACCATGTGCCGGTGATCGCCCGCTTCGACATCGGCTGATCCGGATTCGAGGGACGCGGGGCGGCACCCGGATGAGCGGCGACGCTATTCCTCGACGTAAGCCTTGCGCGTGCCGGCGCCGATCTGCGTCAGCAAGACGTTGGGCGCGCAGCCCAGCTGCTCCGCCACCGTCTCGATCGGCTGGGCGGCATCGAGCAAGACCGCTCGCTGGCCGGCGAGCGGCATGCCGGCCGGCAGGTCGGTGAGATCGAGCATGGTGAGGTTCATGGCGATGCCGCCGACCAGCGGAACCGTAAAGTCGCCCAGCCGCGCCGTGCCGGACTCGGCAAAACGCTGCGGCAGGCCGTTGGCGTAGCCGATCACCGCGGTGGCGATGCGCGAAGGCCGCGTCAGTTGCGTGACGCCGCGATAGCCGAGCCGTGCGCCGGCCGGATAGTCGGCGACCCGGATTAGCGGGGCGCTGAGCTCGTAGCAGGGCTTGAGCCCGTCCTGCCAGGCAGCCGATGTCTGCACGCCGTACAGCGCGCTGCCGACGCGGGCCATGTCGAAATGCCAGTCCTCGCCCATGTAGACGCCGGAGGAGGCGGCGAGGCTTACCGGCGCCCGCGGCAGGCGCGCGATCCAGGCAAGCAGCCGGCGGCGCTGCTCGGCATTGCCGGGATCGCCCGGAAAATTGTAGGCGGCGAGCTGGGTGACCCAAAGGCGGATGTCCAGAGCCTCCAGCATATCCGGCCGCCCAGCCAGCCAGGCGAGCTCGTCCTCGCCGAGCCCGAGCCGGCCGAGGCCGGTGTCGATTTGGATCGCCACGGCGAGCTTCTTCCCGGCGCGCACGGCGTGGCGCGCGCACTGCTCGACGTCCTCCATGCTGGCGAGCGCCGGCACCACGCCCGAAGCCTCGAAGTCGCGGACATGGTCGTTGCCGAGCCCCATCAGCGTGTAGGCGGTTGCTTCCGGCGCGATCGGCCGGAGGCGCACGGCCTCCTCCAGGTCGCTCGTCCAGAAAGCCCGGCAGCCCACCGCGGCGAGCGTTCGCACCACCGGCTCCAGCCCGGTGCCGTAGGCATCCGACTTGACGACGGCCGACAGCACCTGGCCGCGATAGCGGCGGCGCATCTCGAGATAGTTGGCGCCGATGGCCGCGAGATCGACGCGCAGCACCGGCGCGTTGTCCGGGAGCGATGTGCCCGCCTGCCGGCGCTTGGCGAGGGAGACCACGCCGGTCATGCCGGCCTCCCGTAGAAGAGCTCGCGAGCGCCGTCGCCGCCGCGGCGCCAGCGCAGGCCAGTCAAGCCGGCGTCCAGCAGTTCGCGCTGCCGTTGCGTGTCGCCCGCCGCGCACCATACGCCCTCGCCGGCGGGTGCCGCAGGCCTGCCCAGGTCGCGATGGAGCAGATAGCGCAGGTGGCCGCCATACTTCTCGAACAGCAGGCGCACGGAAAATCCGGCGTCGACCAGGTTGGCCCAGCTGCGCGCATTGCCGGGTGCCGCGGTGGCATAGAGATGGCCGATCCCGGCGCGGCGCGCCTGCTCGACGCGAATGTCGATCAGCGCGTCGTGGATGCCCGCGCCCCAGGCTTCGGGCAGCACGCCGGCGCCGGCCAGCTTGGCGAGGCTGTCGCCGGCGGAAAGACCGATCAGCGGCCGAGCATCCTCCGACGGCGGCAGCTCCGTCTGCAGGACGCCGTAACCGACCAGTCTACCGTCCTGGAAGAAGCCGGTGATGCGGCCGCCGCCTTCCAGGATGCCCCTGAAGAAATCGCGCGACTCCGGCTTGATCAGGTCGGGCCGGCCGACGGCGGCTGTCGCCGCGAGATGCAGCGCGTAGACGTCGTCCAGGCCGGATGCCGGAAGCTCGGCATACCCCTCTGCTGCGGCCATTGCGGCCTTTGCCTCGACCATGGAGGACGCCCCCGTCCAGAAAGCTGTTAGCCCGTCAGCACTTCCGCATAGTTCAGCATCTCGATCGGCGGATAGAGATCGAGCTTCTTCGCCACCGGCATGTTGATGATCAGTGAGAAGCGCTTCAGCGTTTCGATCGGGATCTGTTCGACCGGAACCTCCTTGCGCAGGATCTTTGCCGCCTTGGAGGCGGCGAGCTGTCCGACCGAATAATAGCGGCTGATCAGCGCCACCAGCGCGCCGCCCTGGCGGATCGCCAGCTCGGCGGCGCCGAAGGTCGGCAGGCGCGCCGCCATCGCCGCCGGCGTCACCCGGTCGTATTGCGTGCCGAGGAAGGTGTCGGGCAGCAGATACAGCCAATTGGCGCCGTCCCCGGCGATCTCGCCGACCAGCTCCTCGATCCCGTCCGGCGACGGCCGCCCGTCGGCGTCCAGCCGGAACTGCCGCTCGACCAGCGAAAAGCCCATCGGCTCGCGCAGCGCCTGCAGCTCCTCGACGATGGAGAGCGAATTCTGCTCCGTCGAGGAGTAGAGCACGCCCAGCCGCTCGATCGGCCGGTAGGAATGCATCGCCCTGAGCTGGGTATCCGTCGGCACCACATGCACCGCACCGGTCAGGTTGCGCCCCGGGACGGCGCGGTCGGCCACCAGCTTGGCATTGAGCGGCGCGGCGACCAGCGCGAAGACGATCGGGATGTCGGTGATGAAGTTCTGCTTGTCCTCGGCGTCGTAGCGCCCGGCGATGCCGAGCGTCACCGGCGTGCCCCAAGTGTAGACCAGGTCCGGCTTGAGGTCGCGGATCTCCTCGACGAAACCGGAAAGCCTGGCGGCGCCGCGGTCGGCGTCGCGCTCGATGAACTCGACCGCGATGCCGTTGCTGGCGAGGTAGTCGTCAAAACCGTCCTCGACCTCGGTGCGGCCGCGATAGGTGACGCGGTAGATACGGAACGGCTTGTCCTGCGCGGCGAATGCCGGCGCGACCATGCCGGCGATACCTGCCGCCGTGGCTCCCAGGAACGTCCGCCGTCGCATCATCTCAGCCCCCTGCCGGCAGTTCGAGTTTGGTCGTGCGCATCAGGCCGATGGTCGCCAGGAAGGTCAGCGCGCAAACCGCCATCGCAGCGCCGATGATCATGACCGTGGTCGAGAACCCGTAGGCGCCGAGCAGGACGCCGGCGACCAGGGGCCCAAGCGCATTGCCGGTGCGCTCGACCAGGCGGAATATGCCATAGATCGTGCTCTCGCTGATATCCCGCGGCAGGTCGCGGCCGAGCTCGCCGACGAGGCCGGAGAGCGGCGCGATACTGATCGCCTGTCCGAGCCCGAGGCCAAGCAGCATGGCGGCGATCGGCAGCGTCTCGTCGCTGCCGAACAGGACGACGAAGGCGCTGAGCCCGGCGATCAGCCCGCCGGCCGCGACGAACTGCGCCCGCATGTTCCAGCGGTCGGCAAGCGAGGCGAAGAACGGGACCAGCAGCACCATGGCGATCGGATAGATCATCAGCATCCGCCCGGTCGTCGCCTGGGTGGCGCCGAGCGCCTCCATCTGCAGCGGCACCAGAAAGAAGCAGAAGGCGACCAGGATGATCTTCGCCGGCATGGCGCACAGGAAGAACAGCGCGGCCAGCGGCAGCGACGAGACGATCCGGCCGAAATCGCGCCAGCGGATCGCCGGCCCCTGTATCCTGCGGGCGGAGGACGCCGGCATGCACAGGAAGGCAAGCAGCAGGCTGCAGGCGCAGAACAGGCCGGCCACCAGGAAGGTGCCGGGAATGCCGATGCGGTCGGCCAGGATGCCGCCGATCGGCGGCCCGCACAGGCCGGCGACGAGGATGGCGCTGATGAACATCGCCATGCCACTCGAGCGCTGCCGCACGTCGGTGGCGTCGATGACGAAGCCCTGGGCGCTGACGAACACCAGCGCGAAGCCCAGCGCCGAGACGACGCGGGCGAGCGTGAGGCCGATGAGGTCGCCGACCACCGCCGAGGCGCAATAACCGGCGAGCCCGAGCGCCGCCCCCGCCATCAGGCAGTGGCGGCGGCCGACACGCTCGGTGAGCGCGCCGAGCAGCGGCTGCGCCAGCGCCACCACGATGAGGAAGGCCATCATCGGCAGGCTGACCACCAGCTCCGGCGACAGGCCCGGCACTGGCGTGGCCAGCGTCTTGATATAGACGGGCAGGAACGGCCTGGTCAGTTCCTCGGCCAGCATGAACACGAACAGCGGAGCGCGCACCGCCACCACCTGCGCCGGCGCGGCGATCACGCCCTCGCCGAGGCCGAAGCGGCCGCGCAGAAGGTCGAGCGCCTGCTGCGCGACCTGGTCGCTGCGTTCGTTGACGCGCCGGCGCAGCGTCGCATAGGTCTCGTGCAGCCGGCCGAGCCGCTCGTCGAGGGCGCGCGCGAAGCCGCCGAACTCGCTGCCGGCCTCCACGGCCGGATGCAGGCGCAGGTCGCCCTTGCGGATCGTCTTCAGCCGGCTCTCGATGCCTTCGATGGCGCCATAGAGCCCGGCCCCGAAGCCGACATAGACGAGCTCGAGGGCGATCACGGCGGTGACGAACATGACGATGGCGAGATCGATCCACAGCGTCGAGACCACCTGCCGGGCATAGGCCGGGTCGAGGCCGACCGCGAGCACCTGCGAGCCGCCGCCGATCGCCATGGTGACCGTCGGCACCTCGGCAACGGCCGCCGTGCCGTTACCCTGCACGGCCTGCGTCCCGTAGAGCACGGCGCCGTCCGCGCCGCGGACCGCGATGAAGGAGAGGTCCGGGTTGGCTTC
Source organism: Kumtagia sp. (assembly GCF_059502445.1). NCBI lineage: Bacteria > Pseudomonadati > Pseudomonadota > Alphaproteobacteria > Hyphomicrobiales > Phyllobacteriaceae > Kumtagia > Kumtagia sp. The sequence continues at coordinate 31,001 of NZ_JCACER010000001.1, read as the reverse complement.
CAGGATACGCTGCAGATAGCCGTCGAGGCCCTGCAGGCGATCGAGCGGGATGCCGAGCTCCAGCGCCCGACCGATCAGCGACGCGGTCGAACCGGCTACCGTGAGCGCCTTGCGCTTGAGCTCCGGCTCGAGGATCACCTCGGCGCGGTTCACGGTCTGGAAGGACAGCACCACCAGCGCGGCGACCAGCACCGCAAGCACCGCCGCCGAAAGTCGGACGCGGAGGCTGCTCATGGCCGTGCGTCCAGGCCGAGACGCTCCATCTCGGTTGCGGCATGCGCGATCGGGTCGTCGCCGGCCCCCGTGGCCGAGCGCCGGGCGCGCCGGTGCAGGCCGGTGAGCAGCAGCAGGCAGGCGAGACTGCCGGCGATCACCGCGCCGATGCCGGCGGGGATCGCGCCGTTGAGGATGTCGCGGCGCAGCCCGTCGATCGTGCCGTCGATCGTGCCGCGGTCGAGGCGCACCAGCACGGCGCCGACAGGGGCGCCGAAATCATTGACGAGCCGGCGCTCGTCCCGGAATGCGGCCGGATCGTCGCCGGCACGGTCAGGCACACCGACCCGACCGGCATCGCTGCTGAAGACCACGGTGCCGTCTTCCGAGAGCACGTCGATGGAGAGCGTCAGCGGGTCGCTCGCCGCCTGCCGCGCCAGCAGGCCGGGCAGCGTCGTCTGCTCGGTCAGCCGGATGCCGAGCGCATGCGCGGTGGAGACGTCGGTGCCGATGCTTTCGGCGACCATCGCCATGCGCGAGCGGATGAGGTCGAGATAGGCTGAGCGCACGCCGCTGAAATTCATGTAGGCGGCCAGGAACATGGCGAAGCCAATGATCACGGCGAAAACCGGTAAGGTGCGGATGGCTAGCCGAAACATCGCAGGATCATTGAAGCAGACATGTCATTGAAGCACGGCGAGATTAGCAGAGTGTTATGCTAACCGGTAGGTTTTGCAGGATGACAGGGATGAATCCGTCGAATACCGTTGTCACGGTCTGCTCCGATTCACTAGAAAATCCGCCATGGCGCCAAGTTCGCGGATCATCCTGGCCATTCTCGGCGCGACCTGCGCCGGGCTGGCGCTATGCGCGGCACTGGTCTTCGGCAGCCTCGACCGCCTCAGCCTGCGCACGGCCGAGGCCAATGTCGACTTCCTGCTGACGCAGCTCGGCGACACCGTCGAGGCCAATGTCGGCCTCGGCCTGCCGCTTGCCGACATCCGCGTTGTGCAGGATCTGATCGAGCGGGCCAAGGTGGCCGACGCGCAGGTGCTCGCCGTCGAGGTGTTCTCGCCGGACGGCGTGTCGCTGTTCAACACCGACCGCGGCAGCATCGGCGAGCCCATCCCGCCGGTCTGGCAGAACGCCGTGCGCTTCCGGGTCGCGAACGAGCGCTGGCGCGTCGAGGAGCCGGGCAGCATCGTCGTCGGCCAGGTCATCCGCAACGATTTCGGCGAGCCGGTGGGTTATCTGGCCGTGACGGTCTCGGGCGAGGCGCGCGGCGAGCATGCCGAATCGGTGCTGGCCGGCCTAGCCAGGCAGGCGGCGGTGGTGCCTCTCGCCCTGCTCGCCGTGCTTGCCGTGGCGATGGCGCTCGCCCGCTACAGCGGGCGCGGCTTCGCCCGCCTGGCCGAACGGCTCGGCGACGCCCAGCAGCCGCCGAACCGCGCCTTGCCCGCCGATCTCGCCACGGAAGCCGACCGTGTCCTGGCGTCGGTCCGCCAGGCGACCGACGATTTCGATCGCGCCACAGCCGACGTGCTGAAGGTCGACGAAAGCGAAGAGCGCCATGCCGCCTGACGCCGCAGCACACGAACCGCATGTCTCGGATCCGATGCCGTCCTGGTTGCCGGTGCTGCTGATAGGCATGGTCGTGACCCTCGTGGTCGGCCTCGGCGGATATCTGTTCCTGCAGGCGGGCCTTCATCGCAGCGCTCCCACCTTGGAGCAGGCGACCCGCACCGGCGCCGCGGCGGTCGGCCAGGCCGTCGCCGGGCAGTTCGCGCATGCGCTGGCGCTCGGCATCCCGCTTGCGGAGCTGCCCGGCGTCGAGCCCTACCTGCGGCGCATCGCCGAAAACTCGCCGCAGGTGGAGGGCATGGCGTTGCTCGACGCCGACGGCCGGACGATCTCCTCGACCATGCAGGGGACGGAAGGCACGCGCTTTCCCATTTCGGCCGGCGGCACGCGGGCGACGCTTGTGGTCGCTCCGGAGACGCCGCTGATCGACCGTGCGATGCGGCGGGTATGGATCGCGCTCGCCGCCACCGCGCTGTTGGCCGGAGCCGTCGCCGGCGGGCTCGTCGCCTTCTTCACCCGGCTGCACCAGGAGCCGGCGCAGCGCCGGTTTCTGGCCGACATGCGCGGCATCGCCGACGGCACCTTCGCGGTGCAGCCGTCCGGCATCTATCGCGGACCGCTGGCTGATGCCGCCCGCGCGCTTGCCCAGTGCGTCGAGGGCGTCCGGGCGGCCCGGCGCAACCTGGTCGAGGCCGCCGCCACCATCCGCGCCATCGACTTCGACGGCAGCCTCGGCCGCCGCGTCGACGTGATCCTGCAGCCGATCGACCGCCGCTACGCCTTCCCGGAGACGGACGACGACGCGTCGGCGCGCACGCAAGGCAGCAGCGTGGCCTGGCGCCTGGCGCTGCTGTTCGGCCTCTCTGCGGCCGCCTTCCCCTATGTGGCCAACTTCGCCATCGACCGCGAGCCGGAAGGCATCGCCGCCGCCTGGGCGCCGGTCCTGCCGCTCCTGGCCGAGCTCGCCGCCGCCTGCCTCGGCGCGCTGGCCGGCGCCACCCGGGCCGGACGCAATGGCGGCGCGCTTCTCGCCTTCGCGCTGCTCTTCGGCGTCTGCGTCGGCGCCACCTACTGGTGCCGCGACTACGGCGTCTTCATCGCGCTGCGCTGCGGCGCCGGCCTTTCGGCCGGCGTCGTCGCCGCCGCGCTTCTCTGTCGCCACCGGCTCGACATCCGGCCGCGCGAGCTTGCGACGCTGCTGATCTTCGCCGCGCTGTTCGCCGCGCCGCTGCTCGCCGGCCTCTATGGCGAGGCGATCGGCCGACGCTCGGGCTTCCTGCTGCTCGGCATCGTGACCGTCGTCGCCGCGCCATTCATCGCGGCCGGGATGGATGCATCGGAAAACGGCGCGACCGCCCGTGCCGCATCGCGCTTCGGCCGCGGCGACGTCCTGCTGGGCATGGCCGTCCTGCCGGCGGCAGCGATGATCCTGGTCGAACTGCCGATCGGCGTCGGTTTCGACGACTATCTGAGCGGCGGCGGCGCCATTGCGCTGCTCGCCGCCGCTGCCCTGGCCGCTCCGGCATTGTCGCCGCTTGCCTGCGCGGCGGCGATGCTGGCCGCGGCTGCCGTGCTCCACCTGCCCGTGCCCTACCCCGGCGTTTCCGTCTTCGCCGCCTGTGCACTGCTGGGGCTCGCGGCAGGCGGGATGTTCAAGCAAATCGTCGACGCTGCGAACCGTCCCTGGATCGCGATTGCCGTGGGCGTTGCCGGCGGCCTGGCCCCTATCGGCGCATTGCGCCATGCGGAGCTGCCTTTTGCCTACCTCGCCGCCGCGGCGGCGCTGGCCGTCATCGCCGTCCATCTCGCCGGCCGCCACCGGCCGGCCACGGCCGGTGGCGCCTGATGCTGCTCAGCACCCGCATCGCCCTGTTCGTGTCGCTGGCCTTCGTCGTCGCCTTCGGCCTGCTGGCGTTCATCGGACAGCAGCGCGAGACCATCGCCGCCCGCCCGTACACGCGCATCGCCATCGCCGGCCAGGAGGCGCTGTGGCGCGAGATCCTCGTCACCGAAACGCGCCGACTGATCGAGCTGCGGCAGCAGTTCGTCGGCGATCCGGCCATCACCGATGCGATGCACAAGGGCGATCTCCCGGCGCTGCGGCGCATGGCGCTCGGCCGCACCCAGGGCTGGCTGACCTCGGGCGAGCTGTCCGACCTTCAGATCCTCGATCGGCAGGGCCAGATCGTGTTCGCGAGTTCCGTGCAGGCGGAACCGCCCAGGCTGCTCGACATCAGCACCATCGGCGCCATCCTGGATGGCGCCGAGCCGAGCGGCATCCGCCAGGTGTCGTCCGAGAACTTCCGCATCGTCGCGGCACGGGCCTATCAGAACTGGGACGGCGAGACGACGGTGCTGGCGCTCGGCGCGGCGGTCGAGCGGCCGCTGCGCAGCTTCGCCGACGCCATGGGAGCGGAGAGCTATCTTCTCAGCACCCGCGGCCGGCTGGTCGAGGGGACGGAACCGCAGCTCTGGCAAAACCTCGCCCTGACATTCCCCCAGCGTGTCGGCTCCGTCCGGCAGGCGGCACTCGACGACCGCCTCTATGCCGTCACCGCCATCCCGCTGGCGGACCTGTCGGCCGGCTCGGCCGGCCTGCTGGTCGCCGCCCAGGACGCGACCGAGAGCCTACGCGCGCTCGACCGCCTGACGACGCTGACGCTGGCCGTCATGGCCGCCGTCGCGGTGCTCACGGTCGGCGGGCTCTATCTCTATCTGCGCCACAGCTTCAATCCGCTGCGCCGCGCCGTGGCGACGCTGGCAGCGCTCGCCCGCGGCGACACCTCGGTGGCGCTCACCAGCCGCAGCAACGACGAGATCGGCCAGATCGCCGCGGCGATCACCGAGCTGCGGCGCAATCTCGTGGCCCTCAACGACTCCCGCCGGCAGCGCGAGCTGCAGCGGCGGCGCCAGGAGCGTTTCGTGCGCCGGCAGATGGAATCGCTGGCCGAGACCCTCGAGCCCGGCGCCCGCGACGAAGTGCTGAGCGACCTCGGCCGTATCGTTGCGGCAACCAGGGGCGCCGCCGAACCGACCGAGGCGGCCGACACCATGTCGCGGCTGATCCGCGAGGACGACCAGCTCGGCCCGATCGCCGCCGTGCTGCAGCAGATGTCGGGCCGCGTCGTCGAGCAGCACCGCCGGCTGTCGGAACTGGTGGCGCGGCTGCGCGAGGCGCTGGTGCGCGAGACGCAGCTCGCCACCTTGCAGCAGGAGCTCGCCATCGCCCGCGACCTGCAGCGCTCGGTGCTGCCGGCGGATTTCCCGCCGCGCCCGACCTTCGCGGTGAAGGGGCTGATGCAGTCGGCGAACGAGGTCGGCGGCGATTTCTACGACTTCTTCGAGCGCGGCGACGGTCGTCTGGTCTTCGTCATCGCCGACGTCTCCGGCAAGGGCGTGCCGGCCGCCTTCTTCATGGCGATCTCGCGCACCCTGCTGAAGGCGATCGCGCTGTTCGAGAACGACCCGGCCGTCTGCATCCGCCAGCTTAACGACCTGCTGGCGGTCGACAACGACCAGATGATGTTCGTGACGCTGGTGTTCGGCGTGTTCGATCCGAAAAGCGGCCATGTCGACTTCGTCAATGCCGGCCATGCCGCGCCGGTGCGGATCGCCGCCGACGGAACGGTCGAGCCGCTTCCGGCCGACAGCGACGTCGCCGTCGCCGTGCTGGAATCCGTCGAGTTCACCAGCCGTTCGATCCAGCTCGCCCCCGGCGAGATGCTGGTGCTCTATACCGACGGCGTCACCGAGGCCTTCAATGCCGAGGGTGAGGCGTTCGGCGAGACGGGGCTGCTGCACAGCCTCGAAAAGCTGGACGGCCCGGCGGAGCCCGACGCGGTGGCGCAAGGCGTGCTGGCGGCGGTCAAGGCATTCGAGGCCGGCGGCAGCCAGTCGGACGACATCACCCTTCTGGTGGTCGGCTACACCGGCGCGCCACAGCAGGCGCAGCCTCAGCGCAGGAAACGCCTCGCCGCCGTCTCCGGCGACCCGGTCAGCGCGCCGTGAGCTGGCGCTTGCCGCGCTCCTCGAGGTAGCTCACCAGCCGCACCAGCGGCCACAGGAAGGCGAGATAGATCAGCGCCGCGCCGATCAGCGGCGACGGATTGGCCATCAGCGCCTGCGCGTCGGTCGCCTGCTTCAGCAGATCCGGCATGGCGACCACCGAAGCGAGCGCCGTGTCCTTGTAGATCGACACGCAATTGCTGGTGAGCGGCGGCACCACGGTGCGCAGCGCCTGCGGCAGGATCACCTTGCGCATGGCGGTCCAGAACGGCAGGCCGAGCGCCGAGGCCGCCTCGAACTGGCCTTTCGGCACGCTCTCGATGCCGGCCCGGCACACTTCGGCGGTGAAGGCGGCGAGCACCAGCGACAGCGCCAGCGTCGCCGAGGTGAAGGCGGAGAGGCGGATGCCGACGAAGGGCAGGGCGTAGTAGATCAGGATCAGCACCACCAGGATCGGCATGGCCCGGAATATGTCGATGAAGCCGACCGCGGCGAGGCGCAGCGGCTTTGGCGCGTAGAGGCGCATCAGGCACATCAGCAGCCCGCCTATGCCGCCGAAGACGATGGCGGCGCAGCCGAGCAGCAGCGTGTTGACGAGGCCACGCATCAGCATCGGGAAGGAGCGGACGAGCACGTCCCAGTTGAAGAAGGTGGCGAACAGGTCCATCGCGCATGTCCCCGGAACTGAAGTAAGCCGAGCGACGGCCGCTGCTGGCGCGCCACGCGGGCATCATCGGCAGCCTTGGGGCTGCCGGCAAGAGATTGGCGCCCGGATCGATGTCCGGGCGCCGAACGGTCGGTTCGTTCGAGGAGAGGCGGTCGCCTACTGCGCCTGCGGGATCGGCAGGACCTTGTTGATCGAGGCGTCGGCGCCCGCCTCGGCGCCGAGCCACTTCTTGTGCAGGGCGGCCATGGTGCCGTCCTTCTTGATCTCGTCGATGGCGGCGTTCACGCGCTCCAGCAGCGGCGAGCCCTTCTTCATCATGATGGCGAACTTGTCGCCGGTCGGGATCGGCTCGACCACTTTCATGCCCTGCATCTTGGTGAAGGCGAACTGGAAGCCGGCGATGTCGCCGATCGCCCCTTCGAGGCGTCCGGACTGCACGTCGAGCAAGAGCTCCTGCTGGGTGTTGTAGCCGCGATACTCGGCGATGCCGTATTTCTCGGTGTTCTCCTTGATCCAGGCCTCGCCGACCGAGGCGGAGATGGCGCCGATCGTCTTGCCCTTCATGTCGGCCAGCGTCTTCAGCGCCGTGTCCGACTTGGCGATCAGCGAGATGTCGCTGTCGTAGTACCCTTGCGTGAACGACTGGTTCTGCAGCCGGTCGTTGGTGATGCTGATCGAGGAGATCGCCATGTCGATGCGGCCGGACGAGGTCGCCGCGAACAGCGCCTGGAAGCCGAGATCCTGGAACTCCATCTCGGCGCCGATGCGCTTGCCGATCTCCTTGACCAGGTCGACCTCGAAACCCTCGAATTCGCCGGTCTCCAGCTTGTTCTCCCATGGCGGGTTGGCCGGATAGGCGCCGACGACCAGCGTCTCGGCATGCGCGGCCGAGGTCAGCCCCAGCCCGAAAGCCAGCGCGGCGAGCGCCCCGAACAGTCCACGACGATCGAGTATCATTGCTTTGTTCCCCAATTTTGCCGCCGCCCATGGGCCGCGGAGGTGAGCCCGGCAGGACGCGGGCCCGTCGTCATCCGAGCGCCTCGACCATCCGGTCGAGCGCTGTGCGAATATCCCCGGTGTCGCGCAGCACGCACATGCGCAGGAAGGCGCGCGAGGCGTCGCCGAACAGATAGCCGGGCGAAAGCCCGACGCGCGCCTTCTCCAGCACGCGCGCGCAGGCTTCCCGCGAATCCGTCTCGCCTTCGAAGGCGAAGAAGGCGTACATGCCGCCCTTCGGCTTGGCCGGCAGGACGGCACCCGGGATTTTTCCCAACGCTTCGTAGGCGAGGTCCAGCCCCAGTTTTGCCTTGTCGCGGATTTCCGCCACCAGCGGTTCCCCCCGGCGCAGCGCCGCCTCGGCGCCGGCCTGCACGAAGCCGGCAGTGCCGCTGTTGGCATATTGCGTCATCGCCGCGAGCTGGTCGGCGACCTCGCTCGGATGGGTGAGCCAGCCGACGCGCCAACCCGTCATCGCCCATGCCTTGGAGAAACTGTTGACCGTCAGCACCCGGTCGCCGTCCTCGACGATCTGCAGCATCGAGGGCGCGATCCCGCCATGGAAATAGAGCCGTGCATAGACCTCGTCGGAGATGATCCATATGCCGGTGCGCCGGCTGAAGTCGAGCAGCGCCTGAAGCTCTTCGCGGCTCGCCGTCCAGCCGGTCGGGTTGCACGGGCTGGAGAAGGCGATGGCGCGGGTGCGCGCGTCGCAGCGGGCGAACAGCGCGTCGAGGTCGAGTCGCCAGTCGCCGTCGAACCGGAGCGGCACCGGCCGCGGCTCGCCGCCGACCTGGTGGATTGCATTGTGGATGTTCGGCCATTGCGGCTCGAGATAGACGACGTTGGTGCCGGTATCGACCAGGAGCTCCATCGCCAGGAACAGCGCCTGCATGCCGCCGGGCGTCACGGTCGTCCGCTCGACAGCGACCGGGCGGCCGTGCATCCTGGTCTGGTAGGCCGACAGCGCCTCGATGAGGCCGGCCATGCCGCGCATGTTGGGAATGTAGAAGGTGTTGCCGGCATCCAGCGCGGAGGTCGCGGCCTCGCGGATGAAGGCCGGCGTCACCATGTCGCCTTCGCCATACCAGAGCGGAATGACGTCGCCGAGCGCCCGTGCCTTGGCAGCGAGCTGGGCGATGTTCTCGGTGCGCAGATCCTGGATCTGCGGACGGATACCTTCGAGCGGCGGAAAGGGCCGGATATTGGCCGGATAGGTCGATGCGCGCCGACTGCTCGAAGCCATGCTGGTGGTGCCCTCCCATAGCGCCGGAGCGCTGCTCGTCATGGATTGCGTGCGCTGCCGATCGACGCCGCGCAGGTCAAAGACAATCATATAACAGTATACGGTTCAAGCTTAAAATTTATCGTGATGGCCGCTTGAAATGACGTGGCCTTCGCGGGATAAAAGCTGAACAAGCACGAAAATCGGCAATCTCGAAAATGAATGCAGGATTCGTTTCACCGAGAGCCCGCCGGTTGTGATCGTAAACAGTATACACAACTTGGAGGCGCCGATGGTCGCGATGACCCGATTGCAGCGCGCTGGAAACGGCAGCCTGCGGGCGCGCATCTACGAGGAGATCCGCGACCGCATCCATCACGGCGATCTCGGCCGCGACGAAAAGCTGGTCGACGTCGACATCGCCGGGCGGCTCGGCGTGTCGCGCATGCCGGTGCGCGAGGCGCTGCTGCAACTCACCCACGAGGGCTATCTGGTCGGGACGACGCGCGGCTTCATGCTGCCGCGCCTGACGCCCACCGACGTCGCCAACATCTTCGAGGTCCGCCGCTGCCTGGAGCCGCGCGCCGCCGCCCATGCCGCCCGCGACATCGACGCCGACGGCATGGTGCGCCTCGCCGCCGCGCTGGACGATGCCGAGAAGGCTGCCGCCGAGGGCGACGCCGAATTGCTTTACCAGGCCAATGTGCGCTTCCGCCGCTGCTGGCTGGAGGCGGTGCGCAACGACCGCCTGGCCTCGGCCATCGCCCGCTTCGCCGACCATGTGCAGACGGTGCGGCTGGCCACGCTGGCGCATCTGCCGACGCAGGCCGTCGTGGTCGCCGGCATGCGCAGGCTCCACGATGCCTTCGCGCGGCGCGATTCCATCGCCGCCTTCGACCACATGACCCGGTTCATCGAAACCGCCGAGGAGCGTTTCGTGGCGCTGACCGAGAGCCTGGAGGCGGAAGAGGCGGCGGCCAACCGGGAGCGGGCATCTTGATCAGGCCGCATCCGCTCAAGGGACCGAACCGCTTCAAGCTCGGCGTCTTCTCCATGAACGCCGATGGCGGACTGGCCATGACGACGGTGTCCGACCGCTGGGCGGCCCGCTGGGAGGACAATCTCCAGGCGGCGCGCATCGCCGATGCCGCCGGGCTGGAGTTCCTGCTGCCGATCGCCCGCTGGCGCGGCTTCGGCGGCGCGACACGGGTGCGCGAATGGTCGTTCGAGACCTTCACCTGGGCGGCCGGCCTGGCCACCGCGACGCAAGACATCGCCCTGTTCATGACCGTGCACGTTCCGCTCGTCCACCCCTTGCAGGCGGCCAAGGCGCTGGCGACGGTCGACCACATCTCCGGCGGGCGGGCGGGCCTCAACGTCGTCTGCGGCTGGAACCCGGACGAGTTCGCCATGTTCGGCCAGACGGTCGGCAACCGCGCCTACGACCAGGCCGAAGAGTGGATCACCGTCATCGAGCGTGCCTATGCCGCGCAGGAGCCGTTCGACTTCGCCGGCGAATTCTACGACCTGAAGGGCGTGGTCAGCCGGCCGGCCAGCTTGCAGACGCCGCGTCCGGTGACGATGAACGCCGCCTTCGGCGCGCCCGGCCGCGCCTTCGCCGCGCGCCACTGCGACTACCTGTTCTCCACCTTCTCGGAGATCGAGGAGGGCCGCGGCCATCTGCTCGACATTAGCGGCCGTGCGGCGGAAGCGGGACGGGAGGTCGGCGTCTACACGGTCTGCCACGTGGTGTGCCGGGAGACGCAGAAGGAGGCGGAAGACTATTATCGCCGCTATGCGCTGGAGGAAGCCGACCACGGCGCCGTCGACGAGCACATGCGCAAAAAGAAGGATTTTGCGCATTCGCATGACGAAAAGGCGTTCGTGCAATACAGGCAGCGTTTCGCGGGCGGCGCCGGCACCTATCCGCTGGTCGGCACGCCCGAGCGCATCGTCGACGACCTGATCCGCGTCGCCGAGCAGGGCTATGCCGGCGCGGCGCTCAGTTTCGTCAATTACAGCGCCGAGCTGCCTTTCTTCCGCGACCGCGTGCTGCCGCTGATGCGCCAGGCCGGCCTCAGGCTGACCTGATGGCCGGCGGCGACCATACCGGGAGGACCATGCCGATGCCGAAACTGCTGTCGGGCCGGTTCAAGGCGGATTTGGCCACCGGCAAGACGATCGGCGTGATCTGGCTGGCGCTGGGCCATGCGCCCATCGCCGAGATGGCTGGGCGCGCCGGCGCCGATGCGGTCGTCCTCGACCTGCAGCATGGGCTGTGGGACCGGCTTTCCCTTGAAATGGCCATCGGCCTGTCGGCGGTGCCGGCCGTCGCCCGCGTCCGCGAGAATTCGACCGCTGCGATCGCCGAGGCGCTGGATGCGGGTGCGGAGGGCGTGCTGGTGCCGATGGTGGAGACCGCAGCCGAGGCTGCCCGCGCAGTCGCCGCCGCACGCTTCCCGCCGCACGGCCATCGCTCGGGCGGCGGCGTGCGGCCACTCTCGACCGGCTTCGCCGACTATATGAGCCGGTCCGATGCGATCACGGTCGGCGTCATGATCGAGACTGTCGCTGGCGTCGACGATGCCGAGGCGATCGCCGCGGTTCCCGGCCTCGACTACATCCTGATCGGCACCGGCGATCTGGGCATCTCCTATGCGGCGCGCAACGGAAGCGCGGACGCGGTCGAGTCCGCCTGCGCCCGCGTCAAGGCGGCTTGCGACGATGCAAAACTGCCTTGCGGCATCTTCACGCCGGGCCTGCGGGAGGCGGCGGCGCGGCGCGACGAGGGGTATCGCCTGGTCGTCCTCGCCAATGACGTCGACACGCTGCGCGGTGCCTTTGCCGGCGCCGCCGCCGGCTTCGCGAACGGCGCGTGACCAGCCGGATCACGTATCGCCCAGCGCGTTGCAATCCGAAAATCATGCGCATATCGTATGCGCATCGAAACGGAGAGCGCCATGCGGCCCGGGGACCGTTCCATCCAGCGCAAATCCACCAATCTGTCGCTCGACGCCCGGCTGGTCGCCGAGGCAAAGAACCTCGACATCAACATCTCGCGCGTCGCCGAGGAAAGCATCGCCCGGGCGGTCGGCGAGGAGAAGGCGCGGCTGTGGCGGATCGAGAACCGGCGGTCGATCGAGGCGTGGAACGACTATGTCGAGCGTAGCGGCCGCCCGCTGGCGACGAACCGGCAGTTCTGATGGCCCGCTACGATCTCTATTCGCTGGTCGACGGCGAAATCCTGCTCGTGGACGTGCAGGCCGACCTGCTCGACCAGATGGCGACGCGCGCCGTCGTGCCTTTGCTGCCGGCCGAGCAGACGCCGACTCCGGTGCGCAAGCTCAATCCGGTCTTCGACATAGGCGGGCGCAAATATGTGATGGCCACGCAGCTGCTATCGGCCGTGCCGGTGCGCGAGCTCACCCCGCGCCACCACAGCCTGTCGCCGCACCAGGAGCAGATCCTAGGCGCGCTGGAGATGCTCTTCCACGGCTTCTGAGTCAGGGTGCCTGAGCCGGTGCGGCCGGGTCAGCCGCTGCTCGCCGCCTGCCAGGCTTTCAGCGCCTCGTCGAACACCTTGGCGCCGGGAATGCCCTTCTCCATGGTGAACAGGGCGCGGCGGCCAGACTTGTACTGTACCGGCACGTCGATCCAGGCGCGCGTGCGAAGCAGGTTGGTGTTCGCCTCGATCTCGGGCTTGCTGTCGTTGAGCGCGATCAGGAAGAAGCCGTCGGCGATCTTGGCCGGGATGCCGAGCAGGGGGCTGCCGGCCTCCTGCTCCGATCCCTTCAGCGACAGGCGCAGCACATTGTCGATGCTGCCGCCCTCGAAGCCCTGCGGCGTCAGGAAGATCATCTCGACGATATGGCTGGCCGGCAACGTCTGGTCGGCATTGCGCCGGATGGTCATGCGAAGCTGCAGGTCCTTGCCGGGAATGGTCGCCTCGGCCCGGATCGCCGGCTCCGGCGGCAGGTCGCCGCCGGGCGATTCCTGCACCAGCGACCAGACGATCGAACCGGATTCGGCCGACGCATCGGCGACGTTGGTGCGCTCCTCGTAGAAGATCGCCCGCTGGCCGACCGGAACCGCCTGCTCGGCCGACTGGCCCGGCTCGGTCGATGGCGCGGGCGTTGCCGGCGCGGCCGTGTCGGGGGATGCGGGCGGGGTGCCCGGCTCGCCCGGCGGCGTAGCCGCGGCGCCCGGCGGATCCGATGGCGGCGTGGCCGCGGCGTCAGGCGCCGGCGGAGCCTGATCCGGCTCGGTCGGCTGCGCCGTCTCCGGTGCCGGGATGGACGGCTGCGTGACGGCCGCGATGGAGGTACCCTCGCCGATCACCGGCGCGCCGCCGGCAGGGCCGGGATCGGTCTCCGTGCCGTCGGGGCTGAGCCGTTGCGTGAACTTTTCGGGCCCCCTGGCGGCCGGCTCGGCCGGAGCCGGGCTGGCGGCGGGCTCGGCCGGCTCCTCGGCGGGCGGCGCCACCGCTGCGACATCCGGGGCGGGTGGGGTGTCCGCTGCCGGCGGCGCGGCAGCAGTATCCCCCGAAGGCGGGGCAAAGCCCGGAATCCCCGCACTGGCCAGGAGATCGCGAACCCTGTCTTGGTTTTGCCAGGCTGCATATCCGCCGCCGGCGAGCAGCACGACGATGGCAGCGGCGGCCGCTAGCCGGCCATAGCCGCGCCGGCGTTCCGGCCTCTCTTCCTCGATGGTCTCGCGTTCGTTCTGCTCGTTGGGATAGGCGGGCTCGGCCTGGCTATCGGCGAAAGGCCGGTCGTCGGGTCCGTCGTCCGGCCGGAACCATTCGGTCGGCGGCACGGGAGCAGGCTCGGGCTCGATCGGGGCCTTTGCTACCGGGGGAGGCGGCGGAGCCGCTTTATCGACGGCCGGTTTCTTCTCCGTCGCCACCGGCTTCTCGGCTGGCGCGTTCGTCTCGGCCGGCGGGACCTTGGCAGCCGGGGTCACCTCCGGCGCGGGCTTTGGCGCCGGTGCGGCCGGAGCCGGCTTCTCGACCACGGGCGGCTTCGCGGGCGGCGCGGGCTGCACGGACGGTGCCGGCTTGGCGGGCTCCCTGAGCATGGCGCGCGCGTCGGGGTTCTTGAGCGAGGCGAAGACGCTTTCGAGCTCGGCGAGCGGATCCGACGCTTTTCGCGCGTATTCGCCCTCGACCTTGACGATCGCTTCCTCGAGCGCCTGCTTCTGCTTCTCGATCACGGCGTCCGGCAAGGGCGGGTTCATCGTCGCCAGCTTGCTGGCGATGGTGATGCGCGCCTTCTCATAGACCTTCTCCCGCATCTGCGGGGTGGTGTCGGAAAGACCGTCAAGCGTCTTCTTCAGGACCGCTACGAAATCTGCCATTCTGGTGTCGACCTGTGATCCCGTTTCTCGCGGGCGTCTCGATAAACGTCGGTTAGGGGGTTGCCAAAACTAGTCTTGAAACGGATCGGTCACAAGTATCGTGTCGTCCCGTTCAGGGCTGGTGGAGAGCAGCGCCACCGGTGCGCCGATCAATTCCTCGATATGCCGCACATATTTCACCGCCTGCGCCGGCAATTCGGCCCAGCTTCTCGCCCCGGCCGTCGTCTGCGACCACCCTTCGAGAGTTTCGTAGATCGGCTTAACCGCGGCTTGTGCCCGCATTGAGGCAGGCAGATAGTCGATTCTCTGCCCGTCCAGCTCGTAGCCGACGCAGACCTTGATCTCCTTCAGGCCGTCGAGCACGTCGAGCTTGGTCAGCGCGATGCCGGTGATGCCCGAGGTCTTGACCGTCTGGCGCACCAGCACCGCGTCGAACCAGCCGCAGCGCCGCGGCCGGCCGGTGTTGACGCCGACCTCGCGGCCGACCGTCGCCAGGTGGCGGCCGATCTCGTCGTCGAGCTCGCAGGGGAACGGCCCCTCGCCGACGCGCGTGGTGTAGGCCTTGGTGATGCCGAGCACATAGCCGATCGCCGTCGGGCCGAGTCCGGAGCCGGCCGCCGCCTGCCCCGCAACCGTGTTCGACGAGGTGACGAAGGGATAGGTGCCGTGGTCGTTGTCGAGCAGGGCGCCCTGGGCGCCCTCGAACAGGATGCGGGCGCCGGCGCGGCGCTTCTCGTCGAGCACGCGCCAGACCTGGTCCATGAAGGGCAGGATCTTGTCGGCGATCGAGGTCAGCTCCCGGTGGATCGCTCCGGCCTCGACCTCCGCCAGCCCAAGGCCGCGGCGCAGCGCGTTGTGATGCGTGAGCAGCCGCTCGATCTTCGGCATCAGCGTGTCGGGATCGGCGAGGTCGACCAGCCGGATCGAGCGGCGACCGACCTTGTCCTCATAGGCCGGGCCGATGCCGCGCCGCGTCGTGCCGATCTTCAGGCCCGAATTGCTGTCCTCGCGGAAACCGTCGAGCTCGCGGTGCAGCGACAGGATCAGCGGCGCGTTGTCGGCGATGCGCAGTACTTCCGGCGTGATGGTGACGCCCTGTCCGCGCAGCTTCTCCACCTCCTCGACGAAATGGTGGGGATCGACGACCACGCCGTTGCCGATGACCGACAGCTTGCCCTGGACCAGGCCGGAGGGGAGCAGTGCGAGCTTGTAGCTGACGCCGTCGATGACCAGGGTGTGGCCGGCATTGTGGCCGCCGTGGAAGCGCACGACCACGTCGGCGCGGTCGGCCAGCCAGTCGACGATCTTGCCCTTGCCCTCGTCGCCCCACTGCGAGCCGACAACCACCACATTGGCCATTTCACTTTCCTTCTACTGCGTCGGGACAGTCCGGCAAGCCGGGCGCCGGCGCTTCTATAGCGGCAAGGGCGCGCGAGCGCGACCGTAGATGTTGGCCCGGCGGCATGGGAGCGCAGATTTTTTTCTTGCATGGCATGGTTTGCGATCGGCGGCAGACCGGTTCTGCTTGCATCTCCCGGCCGTTCCGCAGGCGATGATCTCCGAACGGGCGCCAGGCCAGATTGCTGCGGTCTGTCATGCCGAATGCCCTCAGCCGCGAATACAGGTTGTAGATTAAATGGTCATCTGCTAGTTTTTTGGATATCTATTGCTTTGGGGAATAATAGGTGGGAAAGCAATGATCGCGGGTGCACGGGCTTTCTTGCCCGGCCATCCGGCGAAAGCTTTCCTCTCTACCCACAAGGGCGTGAAGGTCGGATCCCCTCGAGTGCGGCGAAGGCGGGCCGCAGGAGGCGTGATCCGCCTCGCCGGAACGATTTGGAACGCTACAAACACGCGATCCTACGGACGGCAGCGGAAGGCGCCGTCCGCGATACAAGCTGAACCGGGAGGGTTTCATGCAGGTCAGCAAATACATATCCGGGATTTCGCCCGATTTTACCCTGACACGCGACGGCAATGAGGTGACGGCCACCTTCTTCTACGGCCTGACCGGCTATTATGACGAAGATCTCGGCTATTATCTTTGGGACGGCGAACTGGGCGCCGAGATCGGCGCGTTCGCCAACTACCTGCACCAGACGGCCGACTATCCGATGGATCTCGAGCTCGCCGCCACGCTGGCGCCGGGCGTCACGGCGGCGGGCAGCTACTTCGTCAACGACAACATCGGTGGCGCCTCCTTCGACCAGAAGTTCAACGTCACCCTGTTCGACGTTGCCGCCAATTTCACCGGGACCGCCACCGTCGACCTGGTGTTCGGTTCGGCGGCGGCCGATACGTTCCGCTCGGTGGGCAGCGGCGACATCTTCGAGGGTGGCGCCGGCAATGACCTCTACCGTGTCTACAGCGCCGACACCCAGGTGGTGGAGATCGCGGGCGGCGGTAACGATCAGATCGCGGCGGCGGTCTCCTACGTGCTCGGTGCGGGTGTGGACGTGGAACAGCTGACCACGACCAGTTCGACCGGTAGTGCTGCAATCAATCTCACCGGAAACACGCTTGCCCAGACGATCACCGGCAACGCCGGCGACAACGTACTGCATGACGGGGGCAAGGGCGCAGCGGACATCCTGCGCGGGCTGGCGGGCAACGACACCTACCGTATCTTCAACTCCGGCGACACGATCGCCGATGGCGCCGGACAGGGCGCCGACAAGGTCATCGCCGCCGTCGACTATGCGCTCGGCAACGGCGTCGAAATCGAGACGATGCAGACGAACGGCAGCACGGGCACGGCCGGGATCGACCTGACGGGCAACGGCTTCGACCAGTCGATCACCGGCAATGCCGGCAACAACAGGCTGGACGGCAAGGGCGGCACCGACGTACTGCGCGGCCTGGGCGGCAAGGACACCTTCGTCTTCTCCTCCGGGCTCGGCGCCGGCAATGTCGACACCATCGTCGACTTCAAGGCCGTGGACGACACGATCGAGTTGAAGAACACGGTGTTCGCAGCAGTCGGCACGGGTAGCCTCGCGGCGTCGGCCTTCAACGCCAACGCCAGCGGTACCGCCCTGGAGGCCGACGACCGCATCATCTACGAGACCGACACCGGCAAGCTCTTCTACGACGCCGACGGCAGCGGTGCGGGAGCGGCGGTTCAGTTCGCGGTGCTGACCGGCAATCCGACCATCACCGCTGCCGATTTCGTGGTGGTCTGAGGCCGGCAGGACCTCCTTTTTCACTCGGAATTGGCGGCCGTGGGGGGAGGCGAGGCCGGCCGTGCCCGATACCGGACGGGGACAAGCCGAATCCAGCGCCGGAGGCGTGGAATGGTGGGCGCATGGTTAAAGCGCCTTTAACCCTGTCCGCCTAGTCTCACGGTCGATTCTGCCGGCTTGCGCTTCGGCGTGGACCGGCGGCCATGGGAAACGACCACGAGGAACCCGCATGCGTTCTGGGGCTGCCGCGCCGCTCGCGCTTTCCGCCGATTCCGGCAATGGCATAGCCGCCTTCCTGCGCCGCCAGGTCGGCCGGGCGATTGGTCTCGGCATCTTCGCCGGCATCGCCTTCGCGCTGGCCAGCCTCGGCACCTGGAACGTCGCCGATCCCAGCCTCAGCCACGCCACCGACAATCCCGTCACCAATGCCATGGGCTTTGCCGGCGCGGCCTTCTCCGACCTCGCCATGCAGTTCTACGGCCTGTCGGCGGTGGCAGCACTTGCGCCGGCCGTGGTGTGGGCGATCCTGTTCGCCACGGCGCGCGGCGTCGACCGCAAGCTGAAGCGGGCCGCCGCCTGGTTCGGCGCCTCGCTGTTCGCCGCCGGGGTGGCCGGCTGCGTGACCCCGCCCGACACCTGGCCGCTGCCGTCGGGCCTCGGCGGCGTGTTCGGCGACTTGGTGCTCAAGATCCCGGCGCTCATCATCGGCGGCTATCCCAGCGGCCTGGTCGCGTGGGGACTGGCCGCGGCGCTGGCGTTGCCGGTGCTCGGCCTCGCCGCCTTCGGCTCCGGCCTGCTGTTCCGTCGGGCGGCTCCGGTCGAGACCGCCCGGCCGACGCGCGAGGAGCCGGCGCTCGACGACGCCAATTTCGAGGACGAGGGCGAGAGCGAGGGGATTCTGGCGCTCGGCGCCGTCGTCCACTGGTGGCTGTCGGCCCGCGCCTTCCTGCGTCGCACGCTGGCCAGCCGCCGTGCCAGGGAAGACGACTACGACCTGCCGGCCCCGTCCGGCGGCTGGCGCCAGGCGGCCGAGCGCGTCGACTTCGCCGAGAGGGTGGAAGCGCGTGTCAGCTCCGCCGGCCGCGCCCGCGTCGAACCGGAGTTCTTCGCCGCGATGGTCGCCGATGGCAGCCGGCCGCAGCCGGCGCTCGACGAGGAGGATTTCGACGGCGAAGAGGATTTCATGCAGGTGCCGCCGGCCGAACGCGGCCAGCCGGCTCATGTCCAGCACTTCCGCTCGCCGGCTTCCGGCGCACCGGTTGCGCCGACCATGCCGAGCCGCGTCGAAAGCCCCGCGCCGCGCCCCGCACCCGGCGCCCGCGTGCAGCGCGAGGCGCAGACGACGCTGATCGGCTCCGACAATTTCGAGATGCCGTCGCTGTTCTTCCTCTCCGAGCCGAAGAGCGTGGCGCGCGACCCGAGCCTGTCAAAGGACGCGCTGGAGCAGAACGCGCGCATGCTGGAGGGCGTGCTCGAGGATTTCGGCGTCAAGGGCGAGATCATCCATGTCCGCCCCGGTCCGGTGGTGACGCTCTACGAGCTGGAGCCGGCGCCGGGCATCAAGTCGTCGCGCGTCATCGGGCTTGCCGACGACATCGCCCGCTCAATGAGCGCCATCGCCTGCCGCGTCGCTGTCGTGCCGGGCCGCAACGCCATCGGCATCGAGTTGCCCAACCCGAAGCGCGAGACCGTCTACCTGCGCGAGATTCTTGCCAGCAAGGATTTCGAGACGACCAAGTCGAAGCTGGGGCTGGCGCTCGGCAAGACCATCAACGGCGAAGCCGTCGTCGTCGACATCGCCAAGATGCCGCACGTGCTGGTCGCCGGCACGACCGGCTCGGGCAAGTCGGTCGCCATCAACACGATGATCCTGTCGCTGCTCTACCGCATGACGCCGCAGGAATGCCGGCTGATCATGATCGACCCGAAGATGCTGGAGCTGTCGGTCTATGACGGCATTCCGCACCTGCTCACCCCGGTCGTCACCGATCCGAAGAAAGCCGTGGTCGCGTTGAAATGGACGGTTCGTGAGATGGAGGACCGCTACCGCAAGATGTCGAAGGTCGGCGTGCGCAACATCGACGGCTTCAACGCCCGCGTCAGCCAGGCCGAGAAGAAGGGCGAGCGCATCACGCGCACCGTGCAGACCGGCTTCGACCGCGAGACCGGCGAGGCGATCTACGAGACCGAGGAGATGGATCTCGCGCCGCTGCCCTACATCGTCGTCATCATCGACGAGATGGCCGACCTGATGATGGTCGCCGGCAAGGACATCGAGGGCGCGGTGCAGCGGCTCGCCCAGATGGCGCGCGCCGCCGGCATCCACGTCATCATGGCCACCCAGCGCCCGTCGGTGGACGTCATCACCGGCACGATCAAGGCGAACTTCCCGACCCGCATCTCCTTCCAGGTGACGTCGAAGATCGACAGCCGCACTATTCTCGGCGAGCAGGGCGCCGAGCAGCTGCTCGGCATGGGCGACATGCTCTACATGGCCGGTGGCGGCCGCATCCAGCGCGTGCACGGCCCCTTCGTCTCCGACGACGAGGTCGAGAAGGTGGTCAACCATCTCAAGCTGCAAGGCGTGCCGGAATATCTCGACGCCATCACCGAGGACGACGACGGCGACGACGACGACGGCGGCTCGCGCGGCGGCGGTTCGTCCGGCAACGGTGGCGGCAATTTCGACGACTCGGACGATCCCTACGATCAGGCGGTGGCGGTGGTGCTGCGCGACGGCAAGGCGTCGACCAGCTACATCCAGCGGCGGCTGGGCATCGGTTACAACAAGGCCGCCTCGATCATCGAGCGGATGGAGAAGGAAGGCATCGTCGGTGCCGCCAACCACGCCGGAAAACGCGAGATCCTGGTGCCGACGGAAGAGGACAAGATGTGAGGATTCTCGTAGGTCGCAAGGGAATCGCGGCTGAAATCACCCCCACCCCTAACCCCTCCCCTCAAGGGGGAGGGGGACTTTGCGGCCGCCATGCAGAACGAAATCGCCGACGATTGGTCGTTGGCAGAGGCGCAGCAAGATTCCCCTCCCTTGAGGGGAGGGGTTAGGGGTGGGGGTGATTTCAGCCGCGATTGCGTTGCCGCGAGCGTAGAGGGAGAAGACCTTTGACCGCCCCTTGCCTTCGCCCAACTAACGCCCAACTACATTCCTAGCTCAATTCCGACACGGAATTAGCGATTCTCGGGATGAAGAACATGACAACAACGCCCGCAAGCTCCAGGACCCTCACGCGCCGCGGTCTGGTCGGCATGGCCCTCGGTCTGTCTGCCGCGGCGGTGCTGTCGCTGCTGCCCGTCGCGGTGGCGCCGGCCGCCGCGCAGGCCACCGCTACCGCGCAGAAGATCGCGGATCATTTCTCCTCGATCCGCACCATGTCCGGCGAGTTCGTGCAGTTCGATCCGCGCGGACGGCAGACCGGCGGCAAGTTCTATCTCCAGCGGCCCGGAAAAATCCGCTTCAACTATGACGGCGGGGCGGGCTTCCGGGTGATCTCCGACGGCAGGTCGGTGGTGCTGGAGAATCCGCGGATGAAGACGATGGATCTCTATCCGCTGTCCAAGACGCCGCTGAACCTGCTGCTCGCCGACCGCATCGATCTCACCGGCAACCGGGTGCGCAGCGTCAAGGAGGAGGACGACCAGACCGTCATCCAGCTCGTCGACCGCTCCGCCTTCGGCAACGCCCGCATCACCATGAAGTTCGATCCTTCGAGCTACGAGCTGAAGGAATGGACGATCACCGATGCCCAGGGCAAGGACACCACGGTCATGATCTTCAACGTCCGCCGGGACGTGAAGCTCGACCAGGGGCTGTTCTCAATCGACTACAAGAAGAACCTCGAGCTCAACAGCAAGAAGTCGAACCGGTAGCCGCATGATCCCGAAAAGTTGCAGACTTTTCGGACAAGATCATGCGCAAGCAGACACTCTCACCGCACAGAGCGGCGCATGCGCCGCTCCAGGCCGCGCAGCGCCAGCGACAGGCTGATGGTGAGCAGCAGGTAGATGTAGGCGACGATCGAATAGGTCTCGAAGAAGCGGAACGAGCCGGCCGAATAGATCTTGCCCATCTGGGTGATGTCGGCGACCCCGAGGACCGAGACGAAGGACGAATCCTTGACCATGGTGACGAAGTCGTTGCCGAGCGGCGGCAGGATCACCCGCATTGCCTGCGGAAAGACGACAAGGCGGAAGCGCTGCCCACGCGACAGCCCGAGCGCCTTGGCCGCCTCGATCTGCCCCTCGTCGACCGACTGGATGCCGGCACGGAAAACTTCGGCGATGAAGGCGCCGTAGCCCAGCGTCAGCGCGATGACCGCGCGCCACAGCAGCGACACGTCGCGCACCAGCAACTCTTCCAGCAGCCCGGCTTCCCGCAGCGGCGTCGTGACCGCGTTCCACAGCGCCACGAAGGCCGGCACGCCGGCAAAGGCGATCCAGAACAGCAGCACCAGGAACGGAATGCCGCGGCAGATCTCGGTGTAGAAGCGCGCGATCTGCCGCAGCCAGATCGAGTCGGACAGCGCCATCAAGGCAAGACCGAGCCCGAGCATGGAAGCCAGGGTGAAGCCGACGATCGTGACGTAGATGGTGATCCAGATGCCCTGCGCGACCGTCAGGAAAATCTGCGAATAGAGCGTGCTGGAAGCGATGGCGATCGCCGCCGCCAGCCCCACCAGGACGATGGCGGCGAGCCAGTAGGGGAAGTCCTTTTGGGCGGAGGACGGACGAGCGCCGGCCATGCCTCAACAGGCCGGAAGGCAGCGTGGACAGGGGACGGACCCATCCTGCATGGCAGCACCGTCCCTTGGCGAGACGACCACATCTGGATCGCTCGCCACGGCGCGTTCTCCGGCGCCGCCGGAGGGCGTCGCTACCGGTACGGCATGGAAGCGCTCGAGACCGATCACCAGCAGAATGCCGGGCGAGCGGCAAGGGCGGCACCTCCGTGGACGCCGCGCCCTACCAGACGAAGCGCCCCCGGTCGTCGCCACGTTATTCTGCGACCCCGTCACTGCGCCGGCTTGTAGTCGACGAACCATTTCTGCGTGAGCTTGTCGAAGGTGCCGTCGGCCTTGAGCGCGGCGATGCCGGCATTGATCGGCGCGACGAGGTCCGAGCCCTTGGGGAAGATGAAGCCGAACTCCTCGGCCTGCAGCGGCTCGCCGATCAGCTTCAGCTTCCCGCCGGAATTGGCGGAGAGCGACTTGCCGGCGGCCGAGTCGGTAAGCACCAGGTCGACGTCGCCGGCCTGCAACGCCGCCACGGTAGACGCGAAGGTGTCCATCAGCTTGATGCGCGGGTTCTGCTCGTTGCCGTCGAGCACGTTGTAGACGGCGACGTAGAAGGGCGAGGTGCCGGCCTGCGCGCCGACCAGCAGCTTGTCGTCGGCGGCGAAGCTCTTCGCGTCGGCGAAGCGGCTCTCGTCGCCGCGCACCAGCATGAAGATCTCGGACAGCATGTACGGATCAGAGAAGTCGACCTTCTCCTTGCGCTCGTCCTTGATGGTGATGCCGGTCATGCCCATGTCGTACTGCTTGTCGGACACGGCCTGGATCATCGCGTCCCAGGAGGTGTTCTGGTACTCGACGGTGAAGTTGAGCTTCTTCGAAAGGGCGTCCACGGCGTCATATTCCCAGCCGACCGGCTTGCCGCTAGCGGGGTCGACGAATTGCAGCGGGAAATAGGCGTTCTCGGTGACCATCACGACCTTCCTGCCGGCGAGGTCGGGCAGCGTCTGCGCCAAGGCGGCGAGCGGGAACAGAATGGCCGCCGCGAGAACGGCCACGAGGATTTTCGCACGGTTCATGGATGCCCTCCTGAGGCGAGCGCCGGCGCCCCAGGCCGGCGGTTTTCCGCGACTTTAGCTGGCCATGGACAGGTTTCAAGCGAAAGCATTCCATTGGCGGGGCGCTTGCCGCTATCGCCTCACCTCCAGCACCGTACGCGTCGACAAATAAGGCAGCAGGCGCTGCATCGCCTGCCGGGTCACCGCGACGCAGCCTTGCGTCGGCGTGAAGCCGGGGCGGGCGAGATGGAAGAAGATGGCGCTGCCCCGCCCGCGCCGGCGCGGCGAGATGTTCCAGTCGAGCACGATGCAGAAATCGTAGAGCCGGTCGGCGCGGCGCATGGTCTCATGGCTGGCCGCATAGGGCATCCTCACCGGCCGGTTGTAGTTGCGGTCGTCCGGCACCTCGCACCAGCCGAGATCGGCGCGAATCGGTTGCATCGGCAGCCGCGTCGCGCCGGCCCGAACATGGTCGTTGCGGAAGAAACCATGCAGCAGGCGCATGCGCGCGAGCGGCGTTGCGCCGTCGCCCTCGCGCTTGCCGGCGGTGATTCCGCCCTTGCCGAGGGCGCAGGGAAACCGCGCATTTCCGGCCTGCAGCAGCCCCTGCGTCGGCACGCCGGGCCGCGCCCGCACCACCAGATGCGGCAGTCCGCGTCCCTTTGCGGCAAATGTCTGCTTGCTCTCACGTTTTTTGGAGTATGATCGCATTCGCCGACAAATCACCGTGAGCGGGCTGTTTGGAGGGGCAGGTTCCGCATAAACGGACAACGGTCAATTGAAATGTGATTGCAGGACAACGGATTGGATCATGACATCGCGTACCATCCTGATTGTTGACGATGATGACGACCTCCGCGCCACCCTCGTCGAGCAGCTGTCGCTCTACGAAGAGTTCGACGTGCTGCAGGAAGCCACCGCCGGCAAGGGCGTGGCGACGGCGCGCGGCGGCATGGTCGATCTGCTCATCATGGATGTCGGCCTGCCCGACATGGACGGCCGGGAGGCGGTGAAGCTGCTGCGCAAGGGCGGCTACAAGGCGCCCATCATCATGCTCACCGGCCACGACACCGATTCGGACACGATCCTCGGGCTGGAGGCGGGGGCCAACGACTATGTGACCAAGCCCTTCCGGTTCGCGGTGCTGCTCGCCCGCATCCGCGCGCAGTTGCGTCAGCACGAGCAGAGCGAGGACGCCACCTTCTCCGTCGGGCCCTACACCTTCAAGCCGAGCCAGAAACTCCTGCTCGACCAGAAAGGTTCAAAAGTCCGCCTCACCGAGAAGGAAGCCTCCATCATCAAGTATTTGTACCGGGCCGGAGAGAAAGTCGTCACGCGCGACATCCTGCTCGAGGAAGTATGGGGCTACAATTCCGGCGTGACCACCCACACTTTGGAGACGCATGTCTATCGCCTGCGCCAGAAGATCGAGCGCGATCCTTCCAATGCCGAGATTCTTGTGACAGAAAGCGGCGGTTACAAGCTGGTTCCCTGACCGGTTGAGGCGGTAGGGGGCCGCCTCGGGGAGTGGGCCGGCCAGCGAATCGGGGACCGGATGGCGCTGGATGACGATATTCGCATCCTGTCCGGCGTGAGGCTGTTCGACGGCTTCACGGCCGAGCAGTTGCGCCTGCTCGCCTTCGGTGCCGAGCAGATATCGCTGCCCGCCCACCGCCGGCTGTTCCGCGAAGAGGACGAGGCGGATGCCGCCTATGTCGTGGTGGCCGGCGAGATCAGCCTGTTCCGCGAGGAGGACGACGAACGCCGGCCGGTGGCCGTCGCAGGACCCGGCGCGATGGTGGGCGAGTTGGCGCTGATCGCCGACACGCGCCGCCTCACCAGCGCCGAGGCACGCAGCAGCGCCGACCTGCTGCGGCTCAGCCGAAAGATGTTCCGGCGCATCCTCGAGGAATATCCGGATACGGCGGTGATCCTCTACAAGCGCATCCACGCCGATTTCATGGCGCTGGTCGAGCGCATCGAGCAGATGGCGCCGCGGTTCGAGGGTTAGCGGCGCCGTCTAGGGCTCATCCTGTCCCGCCCGCCGCAAGAGCCGCGGCCCGATCCGCGTGGATCTGGAACAGTTTTGCAAAGCCGCTGATCTTGAACACCTCGTCGACCGCCTTGCTCATGCCCGCCAGCCTGAGCGGCACGCCGGTCGCCTTGCTGCGCCGCGCCGCCAAGAGCAGCACCCTGAGCCCGGCGCTGGAGATGTAGGTGAGCGCGGCGAAATCGACGAGCACCGGCCTGGGCTGGTCGAACAGCGGCAGCAGCGCCTCCTCCACCTCGCGCGCCGAATTGCTGTCGATGCGGCCGACCGGCGTGAGCACCGCGACCCCGTTTTCCGTCTCGTTCCGGATCTCCACGTCTGTCTCCTGTCGGTTCGCCGCCGTCACGCCCCGGCACGCTTGATGAGCGTCAGTAAATTGTGGCCGTCAATGCGGCTGTAGCGGATGTCGTCCATCATGGCGCGCACGATATGGATACCGAGCCCGCCGACGGCGCGCTCGTCGATGTCGGCGTCGAGGTCGGGCTCCGCCGCCTCGGTCGGATCGAAGGCGCGCGCGTCGTCGCGCAGCCTTACCGTGAGGCCGCCGCTGGCGACACTGAGGTCGACCTGGATCTCATGTCGTCCCGCGTCTTCATAGCCGTAGCTGATCGTGTTGGTCAGCAATTCGTCGAGCGACAGGTTGACCGCATGGGCCAGCTCGTCGCCGAGCCCGTTGTCGGCGCAGAACGCATCGATGATCGGCGCGATCCGGCTGATCTCGGCGAGATCGTTGTGGATGGTCAGGTTGAGGACGGGACCGGACATCGCTGGGATTTCTACGCGGAGGCGGCGGGATCGGCAACGGGCAGGATTCGGTAGACGGCCTCGCGGCCGAACTTCTTGGGCAGGTCGAGCAGGCCGACATAGTCGGACCGGTAGGGCGGCCGGTACGGCTCCCCGAGCAGCCGCGCCTCGTGCTGCAGCGCGTCCATCTCGGCCTGCAGCAGCGCCACGAAATGCTGCGACGCGTAGACCTCGCCCGCCGAGCCGACCGCCTCGATGCGCGCCGCCCGGTTGACGTGATGGCCGTAGATCATGCTGCGCCCGGTGAGCGGATGCAGCCCGACATAGACCGGGCCGGCATGCAGCGCCACGCGGAAGCGCGGCCGGTTCGCCAGCCCGAAAACGCTTGGCTTGGTCACGCGGATGGTTTCCATCAGGGTCGCGGCATAGCCGGCGAGGTCGAGAGCCGTCTCGGCCGCGGCGTGGACGGCGTCGCCCCAGGTGTTGATCAGGATCGGCGCCGTGGCCCGCTGCTCGACGGTCTGCTGAACCTCGGCCAGAAAATCCCACAGGAACGGGATCTCGTCGTCGCGGATCGACGAATAGGTCGCCATGTCGGCGAAGAAGATGGCACGCACCACCAGGGTGCTGGTGCCCATCGCCAGCGCATTCAGGTCGGCCGCGATGTCGGCATTCCGGATTCCGGGCTGCGGATTGAAGCGCTCGTCGAGATCGTCGAGGTCGATCAGCGACAGATGCTCGAGCTCCGGCCATTGGTCCATGAAGTCGGCCGGGCTGCCGGGCTCGGCGGGCGCGGCCGGGCTCCAGACGGCGAGCAGCCGGGCGTGACCGCCGATCCGTCCGGCATGGACCCGCGCCATGCCTTGCAGCATCTGGTTGTTGAAGCGCAAGAGCGTCTCGTCGCCGGGCAGCCGCTCGTCGCAGCTGACCTCGACCCGCGCGGCGGCGCCGCGCACCGCCTCGAAGCGGGCCTCCCACTCGGCGCCGGCCGGAGCGACATACTGGCCGACGAAGTCCTCGACCGGACATGGCAGGAACAGGTTGAGCTCGCCCGAGCGCGCCAGCAGTTCCTCGGCGAACAGCAGCTCGGGGCCTGCCGTTCCCGACGTGTAGCCGATGCCTGCCTGGTGGCGGTCCAGCTCGCCGCGAATCTCCTGGCGCAACGCGGTCACCAGTTCCGCCGGACAGGCCTGCCCGCCGAGGCGATGGCCGGCGCAGAGCATGATGGTGGTTCCGGCGCTTGCCATGATGCTGGACGCGACTGCCCTGCGATTCCTCGTCGCCGCGACAATGCACCAGGATGCAGCGAGATCAAACAGGATCGCTTCGTTCAGTTACTTCCGGTTCGTGGACGGTTGGCCTTCGGCCCGCGATTTCCGCTCCCCTCCCAGCCTCAACCGCCTTCCATCTCCTCGCGCAGTATTTCCAGCTCCAGCCACTCGTCCTCCAGCGCCTGCAGCGTGGCGCGCTCCTTGTCGAGCGCGGCGATAGTCTTCTGGAAGCCGCCGGGATCGCGTGTGTAGAAGGCCGGATCGGCGATGCGGTCCTCCAGCGCCGAGATGGAGGCCGAGACCGCCGCGATCTTCTTCGGCAACGTCTCCAGCGCGAATTTCTGCTTGTAGGAGAGTTTTTGCGCCGGTGCCTTCGCTACCTGCGCCTCCCCGGCTGCCATACTGGTCGCTGCCGGCTTCTCCTGCTTGCGCCGGTCCGCCAGCCTGGTGCCGCCGCGTTGCGCCAGCATATCGGAATAGCCGCCGGCATATTCTATCCAGCGTCCGCCGCCGTCCGGGGCGATCACGCTGGTGACGGTGCGGTCGAGGAAGTCGCGGTCGTGGCTGACCAGCAGCACCGTGCCCGCATAGCCGGCTACCAACTCCTGCAAGAGGTCCAGCGTCTCCATGTCGAGGTCGTTGGTCGGCTCGTCGAGCACCAGCAGGTTGGACGGCCGCGCCAGCACGCGGGCGAGGATGAGGCGCGCCCGCTCGCCGCCGGACAACTCGCGGATCGGTGTGCGCGCCTGCTCCGGCTTGAACAGGAAATCCTTCATGTAGGAGACGACGTGCTTCTCCTCGCCGTTGACGACCAGGGTCTCGCCGCGTCCGTCGGTGAGGAAATGTCCCAGCGTCTCCTCCGGGTCGACGGCGCGTTTCTGGTCGAGCGTGGCGACCTCCAGGTTGGCGCCGAGCCGTACCGAGCCGGCGTCCGGTGCGAGCTCGCCGGTCAGCATCTTCAGCAGCGTCGTCTTGCCGGCGCCGTTCGGGCCGACCAGGCCGATACGGGCGCCGCGGGCGATGCGGGCCGAGAAATTGTCGACCACCGTGAGGTCGCCATAGCGCTTGCCGATCGCCTTGGCCTCGATCACCAGCTTGCCGGACTCGGCCGCATCGCTGGCCGCCAGGCTGACCAGCCCTTCCGGCCCGCGATGGCCGCGCAGGCGCTTGCGCATATCCTGCAGGTCGCCGAGCCGGCGCATGTTGCGCTTGCGCCGCGCGGTCACGCCGTAGCGCAGCCAGTGCTCCTCGCGCACGATCTGGCGCGCCAGCTTGTGCTGGTCGCGCTCCTCCTCTTCGAGGATCTGGTCGCGCCAGGCCTCGAAATGACCGAAACCCTTCTCCAGCCGCCGCGTCTGTCCACGGTCGAGCCACACCGTGGCGCGGCTGACGCGCTCCAGGAAGCGGCGGTCGTGGCTGATCAGGATGACCGCCGAGCTCGTCCTGCCGATCTCCTCCTCCAGCCATTCGATCGTCTCGAGGTCGAGATGGTTGGTCGGCTCGTCGAGCAGCACGATGTCGGGTTGCGGCGCCAGCACGCGGGCGAGGGCGGCGCGGCGCGCCTCGCCTCCGGACAGCGAATCCGGCGTTTCCTCGCCGGTCAGCCCGAGATTTTCGATGAGGTAGGTGGCGCGGTAGGGATCGTCGGCCGGCCCGAGCCCGGTCTCGACATAGGCGCGGACGCTGGCGAAGCCCTCCATGTCGGGAATCTGCGGCAGGTAGCGGATCGTCGCCGACGGCTGGCGGAACACCTCGCCGTCCTGCGGCTCGACCAAGCCGGCGGCGATCTTGAGCAGCGTCGATTTGCCGGAGCCGTTGCGTCCGACCAGGGCGATGCGGTCGCCGGCGGACGCCGACAGCACCGCCCCGTCGAGCAGCGGCATGCCGCCGAAGGTCAGCCTTATCCCGTCGAGGGCAAGCAGCGGAGGGGCCATGTCAGTCCTGCAATACCGGATGCGCGATCAGCATGGCGCGGCCGCCGCCCAGCGTGATGGAGAGCCGGCCGCGCGTCTCGTTGGAGATTGTGAGCGACGAGCCGAAGGCGACCTCGACCTTGTCGAGCGGCCATTTCGCGCCGCCGACGGAGAGGCCCGAAAGCTCGGAGAAGGCGATGATGCTGAACAGCGTACCGTCGGGATAGCTGAACTCGGCCTCGCCCGGCAGCAGCGGGTATCCTTCCTGCGTGCCGCTGGTGAGCGAAACCGGCACGCCGCTTTCGGCAAGCCGCTGCGCCAGCGACAGATGCAGGAATTCGTGGTCGCTGCGCGGGCCGCCGAAGGCGCCGACCATCAGCAGCGCGGTGGCGCCGCGCTCGAACGCGATGTCGACCGCGAGCTCGCCGTCGGTCTTGTCCTTGTCCTGGGGAAAGCCCTGCCGCTGCACCGCCCGGAGATGCGCCGGCAGGCCGTCCGGCTCGGAATCGAAGTCCCCGACCCAGAGCTCGGGCACGACGCCCAGCGCCTCGGCATGCCTTATGCCGGCATCGGCGGCGATGATGCGCGTGCCGGCGATCTGGCGCGACACTTTGGGCGTCGGCTCGAGATCGCCGCCGAGAAGCAGGGTGAACAGGCTCATGGGCCTGCGCTCTATCACGGGCGCGGGCGAAAACGGAAGCCGACAAAGCCGCTTGCGTGCAACACGGCCGAAGCCTATTGTCCGCGCCGCTCTAACGGGGTGTCGGCTGCGGATTTTCGCGGTCCGGCTGAGAGGCGAGAACGCCAACCCGCTGAACCTGATCCGGCTCATACCGGCGGAGGGATTAGAAGCGATCGGAACATCCGGCGCCCAATTCCCTTCAACCCGAGAAGATGGAGGCGCCGATGCGCGGACTTTCGATGATCCTATCCACCGTCCTGCTTGCGGCTGGCCTTGCGCCCGCCGCCGCGCAGGACAAATCCCTCACCGTCTACACCTATGAGAGCTTCACCGCCGAATGGGGGCCGGGTCCGCAGGTGGAAAAAGCCTTCGAGGCCGAATGCGGCTGCGACCTCAATTTCGTCTCGGTCGCCGACGGCGTGGCGCTGCTCAGCCGGCTAAGGCTGGAAGGCGCCGGCACCAAGGCCGACGTCGTGCTCGGCCTCGACACCAACCTGACCGCCGAAGCCAGGGCGACCGGCCTGTTCGCGCCGTCCGGCGTCGACCTCTCCGCCGTCACCGTGCCGGGCGGCTGGAGCGACGACATTTTCGTGCCCTACGACTACGGCTATTTCGCCGTGGTCTACGATTCGGAGAAGCTGCAAAATCCGCCGGCGAGCCTGAAGGACCTCGTCGAAGGCGACGCTTCGCAGAAGATCGTCATCCAGGATCCGCGCACCTCGACGCCAGGCCTTGGCCTGCTGCTGTGGGTGCGCTCCGTCTATGGGGACCAGGCGCCAGAGGCGTGGGCGAAGCTCAGGAAGCGGGTGCTCACCGTGACGCCGGGCTGGAGCGAGGCTTATGGCCTGTTCACCAAGGGCGAGGCGCCGATGGTGCTGTCCTACACCACGTCGCCTGCCTACCATGTCATCGCCGAGGGCACGGACCGCTACAAGGCAGCCGCCTTTCCGGAGGGCCACTACCTGCAGGTCGAGGTGGCCGGCATCACCACCCGTGGCGCCGACAACCCGCTGGCAAAGCAGTTCCTGGCCTTCATGACCGGTCCGGCTTTCCAGGACGTCATCCCGGAAACCAACTGGATGTTCCCGGCCGGCAAGACCGACAAGCCGCTCAACGCCGCCTTCGGCACGCTGGTGAAGCCGGAGAAGACGCTGGTCTACAGCCCGCAGGAGGTCGAGCAGAACCGCAAGGCCTGGGTCGACGAGTGGCTGAAGGCGATGAGCGAGTAGGCTTGAGATAGCCTTCCAGGTGCCCGTCCCTTCGCACCCCCCTCTGTCCTGCCGGACATCTCCCCCGCAAGGGGGGAGATTGGCC